>JANLRZ010000185.1:0-73717 GCA_031362155.1 Acidimicrobiia bacterium
CCCCCCCCTCCCCCCGGGGTCCCCCCCCGCCGGGGCCCCCCAACCCCCTCGGGGGGCCCCGGCCCCCGGTCGTGATCGTGCACAGTCGATCCATGCGCCCACGTGTCGTCAGAGTCCCGTTCCCGATCCTGGACCACGAGACGGCGCGTGCCTTCGAACTTTGGTGGCGACGAGCGGTGATCCAGCCCGGTTCCCACGTCGTGGTCGATCTCGAGGGGGTTCGCATGGTCGGCGCCGCCGGATTGACCAGCCTGGAGCAGTTCGAGGCGCAGGTACTGGCCGACGGGGGAACGTTCACCACCGCCCACGCGAGCCCGATCGTCGAGCGGGTGTTCGCGACCTTCGGTGCGGACCGCCGTTGGTCGGGTGCCGGTGAGAAACAGACCGGGACGGCCTGATCTGCCAGGATTCAGCGATGGCTCATCACGATGTCGTTCTGACGATCCCGGGTTCGGTGGAGTTCGTGCGCCTGGCCCGCCTGGCGGCGGCCGACTCTGCGGCGAGGGTGGGGATGGCGGTCGAAGACATCGAAGATCTCCGTATCGCCGTGGACGAGTTGTGTTTTGCGCTCAGCCAGGGAGATGCCGACAGCACGATTCAACTGACCTTTCGTGCCCACCCGGACGCGGTCGAGGTCGTCGGGACCTCGGACTGCTCGGTCGGCACCGGCGAGCTGTCCGAACTCGCCCGAACGATCGTCGGGTCCGTTGTGGACGACTACGACTTGTCGTCGGGGCCGACCGAACGTCGATTCCGCATGCGCAAGGCTGTACCGACCGGATGACGACCACGGCAGGTTCTGCCGATCGCTTCGCCGAGTACCGCCGTACCCGCGACCGAAATCTCCGCGACGAGTTGATCATGGAACATATCGGGTTGGCACGCGCGCTCGCGCAGCGCTACGCGAATCGCGGTGAAGCGATCGAGGACCTCCAGCAGGTCGCGATGGTGGGGCTCCTGAAGTCGGTCGAACGGTTCGAACCCGAACGAGGCTTGGCGTTTTCGACCTTCGCGACGCCGACGATCACCGGCGAGATCAAGCGACATTTCCGGGACCGGGCCTGGGCGATACGCGTGCCCCGGCCGCTCCAGGAACTCGGACAACGCGTGACCCAGGCGACGGGTGAGTTGACTCTCGCGCTGGGCCGGTCTCCGGGGGTCGCCGAGATCGCCGAGGCGGTCGGCGTGGAGGTGGAATCCGTACTCGAGGCGCTCGAGGCCAACCGCTCCTACAACGCGGAGTCGCTGGACGCCGAGCGCGGCGACGGTTTTGCGTCGGGGTACGACGTATCCCTCAGCACCGTGGAGCGCGGATACGAGGAGGTCGAGCACACGGCACTGGTCGAGGATCTCCTCGGACGACTGCCCGCGCGCGAGCAGACGATCGTTCGCCTACGGTTCGAAGCCGGGCTGACCCAGTCGCAGATCGCGGAGCGGGTCGGCATCAGTCAGATGCACGTTTCACGATTGCTCGCCGGCGCACTCGCGACCATGCGTACCGCCGCGGATCAGGACTGAGTCGGCTCGATGCCGAACTTCTCCGCGAGTCCGGTGATGTCGAACACCCGTCGTACCGGTCCCTCGGCATTGTGGACCGTCACGGAGGAACCGACGTTGTCGGCATGTTGCGATGCCTTGACCAACGCGCCCAGCCCGGACGAGTCGATGAACCTCACGCCGGCCAGGTCGACGACGACCCCGGGGGCGCCGGTGTCGATCATCGCGAACAGCGCATCCGAGAATTCCTCGGAGACTGCCACGTCGATCTCGCCGTGGACCTCGAGGACGGCACTGCCGTCGGCTGCGGGAAGAAATCGGGCCGTGGGTGAAAGCGGTTCCATGTCGGGAATCTTGGCATGAAATCTTCCGGAGCCCGCACGCAGGGCCCGACGGGTTGGTTGACGAGCGTTTCCTCCCCGTCGATCGGTTTGGGTTGATGCTGAGCGGGGTACCCCGACCTCGGAGTGTGAGGAAGCGAGATCGCCGATGACGGAGCCGTGCCGAGTGCAGCACATCGATCTGGAACGAGATCCGCGTTCGGTATCGCGCGCCCGTGAGTTCTTCTCCGAGGTGGCGATGGGAGCGGCGCTCCCGGAGGATCGTACCGAAATCGGATGTCTGGCTGTCTCGGAGTTGGTGACCAATGCGATCCTGCACGGGTCCGATCCCGTGGCAGTGACGACGGTCGTCGACGCAGATGCCCTGAGGGTGATGGTGACGGATGGGTCTGCCGCGGAACCGGTCATCTCGCAGCCGGCGCCCTTGAACGCGGCCGGTGGTCGTGGCCTCATGATCGTTGCTGCGCTGACGGACCTCTGGGGCTGGGAGCGCGGCGACAACGGCCAAGGGAAACGCATCTGGTTCGAGCTTCGACGCGATGACTGAGTCGGACTTCCGATGGTGATCGCGGTCCTCGTGGGCTCGGCGGTCGCGGTCGGGTTGGTGGCCTGGGGAATGTTCCGCCGCTGGCCGCTCCTGGACCCGGGTACACCTGCCGGCGCGGTCCACGCCGTCGAAGAGACGGTGAGCCGGACCTCGCGCAGTTCTTTTCTGCAACGGCGGCTCGACCCGGAGGTCGCGACCGGACTCGGACTCACGGTCGGAGTGGTGGCGGCCGTGATCGGTGGGGGCGTCTTGGCGGCGCTCGCCCTGATCGTGAGATCCAACGGCCCACTGCGGTCGGTCGATCGGGCCGCGGCGACGTGGGGCGCGACGAATGCCACCGACCTGTCCACGTCCGTGCTCAAGGTCGTCACCGAACTCGGGGCCACCCGAACTGTCGTGGTCTTGGCCCTCGGGGTCGCGGCCAGTCAACTGCGTCGGCCGCGACCGGGCACGACCGCAGCCTTTCTGGCGGTGGTCGTGGTCGGCCAGAACATCATCGCGAACCTGGTCAAGAGTGGAGTCGACCGCGTCCGGCCGAACCTCCACCCACTGGCCGGCTTCTCGGGCGCATCGTTCCCGAGCGGTCACACCACCGCGGCCTTCGCATGCTTCGCCGCCTTTGCACTGGTACTCGGCCGCGGGCGCGGCCGGGCCCGCCAGGCGCAGTTCTTGGCGATCGCGCTCGGATGTGCCGCCGCCGTCGGGGCGTCCCGAGTGCTGCTCGGTGTTCACTGGCTGACCGACGTCCTGGGCGGTGCCGCACTCGGGTTGGCCTGGTTCGCGCTCTCGGCGATCGCCTTCGGTGGACGGATCATGCGATTCGCCATCCCGGTGCAGGTCGGTGAAGCGATCAGCGCAATCAACGATGGGGCTTCGTCACCGGTGGTCGGTGCGCACGATGCGACCGGCGACGCGACCCCCTGCGGTCCCGTCTGATTTCCGGAACTGCCGGGCACGCGACCAAGGCCGTCCGGCGTCGGAGCCAGTTTGTCGAGCCTCGCATCTGGGTATGTCGCGTGCAGGGTCCCGGGCAGCCAGGTTCGGGCCACGATCGGCGCCACGCGCCAGTCAGGAACGAGTCGAGATGAAGATGTCACATCTTGTCGTGAAGACCGCAGTCGTCGGCTTGGCGGCTTACGGCGCCCGGGAGCTCTGGTCCCGCTATCAGAAGCCGGCCGCGGATGCGATCGATGAGCAAATCGCGCCGGCGGTTCGCGATGCCGCGCGGTCGGTGAAGGCCTCATCGTCTGCGGCGGCCCAGAACCTCAAGGAGTCGGCGAAGAGCGCGATGACCGCAGTGGCCGACGCGGACGGCGAGACGACTTCACCGGCGCCGGAGCTCGTCACGCCTCCTGGGCCCGGTCGGACGGCCGAGGACCACGAGTCGGGGTCGCTCGAGTCCGATGCCAAGCGGCTGCAGGAGTCGACCCTCGTCAAGGAGGGTTGACCTCTCTCGACCCGGAACTGAACGAGACCGCGGGCCAAGCCCATCCGGCTTGGACCGCGGTCTCGTCGCGCGGTGCGGGACGATCAAGTCGTCGAGGTGGGCGGAATCGTGGTGGTGGTCGTGCTGGTGGACGACGAGGTCGTGGTCGTCGAATCCGGGGACGGGTTCACGATGATCGGGGGCGTTGCCGGGGTCGTCAACTGCGGGCCGGTGCTGATCGTGATGGCAACGGTGTCCTTCTCCTCGAGTTCACTGCCGGCCGCGGGTGATTGGTCGGCCACCACATTGACCGGCACTCCGTTGTACGGCGCCCGGGTCGACGTGACTTTGAACCCGTCGTTGCGCAGCAGGGCGATGGCGTCGGCGGACTGCATCCCGACCACGGCGGGCACCGGCCGAGTCGATGCATCGTCGCGAGTGGCCAACCAAACGATGAGGCCGGTGGCCAGCAGCGCCAGGACGACGCCGGTGGCGATCCAGGGAGCCCATGAACGGCGCGCTTCGGTGATCACGATGTTGGTGGGAACGGGAACCGTTGGGGGCGGAGTCGCCAGGACGGGGATCTCGAGGCGGCGGAGGGCCGCCGCAGTCTCCGCGGCGCTGGGTCGGGCGACGTCGCGAGGATCCAGCAAGCGCAGCACGAGGTCATCGAACGCGGCTGGGACCAACGTCGCGCCCGCCGAGGGCGGGGGAGGAAGGTCGCGGAGCTTCTGTTCGGCCACGACTCGCTCGTCCCAGTTCGGATACGGGGGTGAACCGACGACCATCTCGTAGAGCAGGACGCCCAGGGAGTACATGTCGGTGGCGCTCGTTGAAACGGGCGTGTCGAGTTGCTCCGGCGCGGCGTAGGTCGTGGGAACCCGCACCAGGTCCGAGATCGAACCGGCGACCGAATGGGTCAGCCGGGTGGCGCCGTCCGGGGTGAGGATGATGTCCTCAGGCGTGATCGGCCCGTGGTGGATGCCTTCGTTGTGCAGCATCGTGAGCGAGCCGGCGATGCTGCGGCCGACGCGAGCCGCCTCGCCGAATGGCAGCGGACCTGAGCGCAGGCGGGTACCGAGGTTGGTCCCGTCGACATACGGCGTCACCAATCCGAGTCGGCCGGTGCCCTGGACCACGTCGATGGTGTTGAGCACCGTCTCGTCGCCGACTCGCGCGATCTTCCCGGCGCTCTCGGAGAGTTGGGCGATCGCTCGGTCGGCGTCGGCCGGATCGACGTCGACGAAGTTGATGACCACGGGTCGGCCCGAGCTGGAGTCGGTCGCCATGACCGAGAGCACATCATTCGAGCGCTCGAGCTGCGAGTTCACCTGGTACCGGCCGGCGATGACGGTTCCGTCGGGAATGGCGACGGCCGGCCGACTCAATGGTTCGGGTCCCGGTTCGCCGTGGTCTTGTTGCATCTCTGTGTGCCCTCCGTCGTCGGCGACGCATTCGTCGCGCCGTTCCTCGCGGGCTACCCAGATCAGGTGCTCCTGAAACGTCCGTTTGTCGGTTTCGCGACCGGCGGTGGAGGTCACTGCTGCGAGACGGCATCGAGTCCGTCGGGCCCTCGTGATCCTCCGGCGTCCTGGGTGGGCTCGAGACCGTCGAGAATGAGGTCGAGGCCGATCTCGAACTCGTCTCCGTAGTCGTACCCCGGTTGGAGCACGTGCTCGATGGTCATCTCTCGAAGGAAGGGGTAGGTCTCGACGGGTATGCCGGCGAGGATGTGCTCTGCCATCACGGCCGACTCCTCCGGCGTCTCGAAGGGAAGCGCGGACTCTTGGAGCGCGAACCCGTAGATGTACGCGTCGAGGACCGAGAAGGCGTGAGCCGATTGCGCCACCGAAAAGCCGCCGCTCCGGAGCAGGCCGATGACGGCGTCGTGATGTCGCAGAGTTGCCGGACCCGGATTGGATCGGGACTGCATGAGTGGCGTCGCCCACGGATGCCGTGTCAGCACTGCACGGAGGGAAGTCGCGCGTGTGCGCATCGCGCCGCGCCACTTCCCGCGTCGCGGCACGTCGATCTCATCGAACACGACATCGATCATGCCGTCGAGCAGCGCGTCCTTGTTGGCGACATGGTTGTAGAGCGACATGGCCTCCACGCCGAGGTCGTTGCCGAGCTTGCGCATCGTGAGCGACGTGATGCCACCCGCATCCGCCAGCGCAATCGCTGCCTCGATCACCCGGTCCGGGCTGAGCCGGGGGCGGGGCGCCGGCGCGCCGGTGTCGGTCGAGCGTGTCGCCTTCCGGTTGGTGTCCACCTTGACAACTTACATGGTAAGTGATTTACTTACAACGTATGTTGTCGAGGATTCGAGGAATATTCATGGCCGTGACCCCAGGATCGATGATGGACGCGCTGGTGCAGGATCACTACGGCGACCCGATCGCAGTGTTGCGGGTGGACCAGGTGCCCGTTCCCGAGATCAGGGCTGACGAGGTGCTGGTGCAGGTCGCGGCCGCGGGTGTCGATCGGGGTACCTGGCATCTCGTCGCGGGTCTGCCGCTGGTTGCCCGGGCGGCGGTCGGGGTCCGGCATCCCAAGCAGCGAGTGCCGGGGCGCGACGTTGCGGGAACTGTGGTCGCCGTCGGAGCCGGGGTCACGAGATTCGTACCCGGTGACGAGGTGTTCGGCATCGGGATCGGTACGGTCGCCCAGTACGCCGCCGCGCCCGAAGCGAAACTCGTTGCCCGACCCGAGAACCTCACGGCCGAACACGCTGCCGCGGTTGCGATTTCGGGGATCACCGCGCTCCAGGCGGTGCGGCAGCGGGCACGAGTGGAACCGGGTGAGCACGTTCTCGTGGTCGGCGCGTCCGGTGGCGTCGGCACCTATGCAGTCCAGATCGCCAAGGCGATCGGTGCGCGCGTCACCGGTGTGGCGAGCGCGGCCAAGGCTGACGTGGTCGGCGCCGCCGGTGCCGACGCCGTGATCGACTATGCGACCGAAGACTTCGCTGACGGACGCGCGCAGTACGACGCGATCATCGACATCGGTGGAGGTCGCCGCCTCGCCGACCTTCGCCGCGCCCTGACGCCCACGGGTCGGCTGGTCATCGTGGGGGCGGAGACGGGAGGTCGGTGGTTCGGCGGGCTCGACCGTCAGCTGCGCGCGCTGATGGTGTCTCCGTTCGTGGGTCAGACGCTCGGAATGGTCTTCCCGGCAGAGTCGGGTTCGAACATCGCGGCGGTCGCAGAGCTGATCGCTGCAGGCGCGGTGACCCCGATCATCGACCGGGTGGTTCCGTTGCGAGATGGCGCCGCGGCGATCCAGGACGTCGGTGACGGACGGGCGCGTGGGAAGGTCGTGGTGAAACTCGATGCCACGTACTGATCGGACTGGCGTGAGGCCGGGCACTCCGGTCCTCACGCCAGCCGGGTCTCAGACCCTGCGGCCCAGGAAGGCGGCCAACTCGTCGGCGTGACTGGCGCCGACGGGAGCGGACTGCTCGGGCCCGAAGACGGTGCCCTCCTCGGACCGGAATGCCGGTTGGATCGACATCTTGGCGCCGGCCAGCAGCTGGCTGGCGAGTTCCGGCTCGAGGTCGGTGTTCTGGCCGGTCGCTTTGGCGAGGTCCCAGCCGTGGGTGAACGTGTCGGTGGCGGCCAAGCCGGCCCACGCGGCGCCCGGCATCTGACCGAAGGGGAGCGTGAGCATCTTCTCCATCACACCATCACCGGCGAAGGCCTGGACGCACCGCGCGGAGGCCGTGTCGAACTCGGCGACGAAGTCTCCGGCGGAGTAGTCGGTCTCGCCCGCAGGTGGCGTGCCGAGGACTCCGGCCTCGAAGAAGTATTGGCCGCCGACGATGTGGTTGATCAGGTCGCTGACCTTCCAGGTTGCGCACGGGGTCTGCTCGCCGAGTTGGTCGGCCGAGACGCCGGCCAACACGGAGCGGGTCGAGGCAATGGCTTGGTCGAGTGGTGAATCGGGCATGGTGACTCCTTCAGGTTTGGTTTCAGGCAGGTTGGGTGTTCGGGTCTTGGATTGGTGCGAGGGGGAACTACATGGGCAGGGCTTCGTAGATCCGGACCCTATGGGCGGGGCAGCCGGCGAGCAGCGCCTCGGCATCGTCGAGGCTCTCGGCGGCGACGATGGTGTAACCGGCCGCGGGGTCGTGAGCAGCCGTGAGCTCGCGCGATCCCGCCGCCGTGAGTTCGCGCCCGGACCCGAACGGATTGCCGCTGTCGACCAGGTTGGGTCCCACGGCCGTGAACCAGGCCTCCCATTGGGCGTGGACATCGCCTGAGGGTTCGGCGACGTCGGCAAAGAGATAGACGAACTTCTTCACGATCACTCCTGGGTCGATGTCTCGGCGGCGCGTCCGAGTTGGGTGGCGTAGTTCTCGAGCGACTCGTCCTCAGACCCCCAATAGGCGTGGTACTGGCCGAGCCAGTCTTGGAGTGCACGGAGCGAACTCCGGTCGAGGGTGAGCACGTTGGTGCGGCCGACCTTGCGCCGTCGGACCATACCGGCGGATTCCAGGATGCCGATGTGCTTGTTGATGGCCGGCAGCGACAAGCCCCGGACGGCGGCGAGCTGGCTGATCGAATAGGGCTGGAACCCCAGGAGGTAGACGAACGCCCGGCGATGGGGGTTGGCGAGCGCTGCGAACACGCGGTCCAAATCCTTGGGAATGTCAGGCATTGAGGCCGGCTGACGGTCGACGACGAAGCTTCACTTCTGGGTGAAGCATAGGGGAACGGCCGGGCCGACGCACGATGGCATCCGAAGCGGGCGGGCGATGCTCAGGCGGACCCCTCGGGGGTGAGTTGGGCATCCCGCTCGGACCACTGGCGATCGAGCCACGCCGGGAACTCATCGCCTCGGGGAATCTCGGGGGCCGCGACTCGAGTGATCGACACTCGCACCGGGCCTTCGAGTGGAAGCCGCGTCGCGGCGTCGGCGAGGCGGGCGAGCGCCTCGAAGCCGGTGTGCATGACAAACACCATGTCGGCGTCCGGCGCGCCGAGACGCAGGGCCGCAGTACCGCCCGGTCGGACGGGAACGAGATGACGGAGCGAGCGAACTCGAGCCCACCGCTCGGGATCCCGTTCGCCGATCGTCGTCATGGCCCGCTCTCGTCGTGCCGCCGACGCCACTCCGCCTTCGGGGAAGATGACCACGGCGTCGTATTCGGTGAGATCGTCGGTCAGCTGGCGGATGGCGCGCAGTTCCGGATCGTTGTCGGTGGGGTCGCGATCGACGAAATGATTCGGGAGTCGAGATCCGACGATGTCGAGACAGGGATCGGCGAGGAGTTCCGACATCAGGACGTATCGCGGTCGCATCCCTACCTGCCCGAGCAACCATGCGGGAATGAGTGAGTCGGCGATGCTCACGTGCCGCGCGCACACGACCACCGGGCCTGGAGACAGGTGCTCGAGTCCCGTGATCTGGATGTCGAGGTTCGCCGTGACCTCCAGGAGGTTGACGAGGCGGCGGGCCCACCACCGCTGGAGCGCATAGTGAAGATCGTGATCGTCGCCCCGTCCGGCGAGCCACAGGGCAGTCGACGCCCCGACGCCGATCGATTCGAGCGACGACCAGCCGAACGCAGTGGCCAGGGTGCGGAGGCGTCGGAGGTTGCGATCGCCGGCAAGGAGGTCGAGCGCGAAGGCGCCGGGCGCCACCACGCCCGAGGTCGCGCCAAGCACCGTTGCTGTGAGTCCGACGGCGGGAACGGTCAGTGCCCGGCGGAGGTTCGGTCGTTGGAACCAGCCAGACGTTGTCAGAGCCACACCGGCACGTTACCGACGCCGACGGTTGTGCGGCCTGCGCAGCGCCCAGGTTCGCCCTCGGTGCCGCCGGTCGACGATCCTGGGGGCATGAGCCGAGCGATGGTGTGGTTCCGGCGGGACCTCTCCCTGGATGACAACCAGGCCTGGTCGATCGCGACCCAAGCCCATTCCGATGTTGTCCCCGTGGTCGTCCTGGACCCGCGCGTGCTCGTCGGTGCCGGACCGTTTCGGCGCGCCCAATACCTCGCGTCGGTCAGTGCGCTCAGCCGCGAGATCTCAGATGCGGGCGGCCGATTGACCGTCGCGTCGGGTGATCCGACGGTGGTCATCCCCGATCTGGCGCGTGAGGTCGGTGCAGATTCGGTCGCGTGGAATCGGGACGTGACCCGATTTGCTCGAGACCGCGACGCCGTGACCGCCGAGCGGCTGGGTGGTCGGGGAGTTGCCGTCGACGGCTCGTGGTCGACCTTGGTGCATCCGCCCGGCTCGGTGCTGACGACCGCCGGGACGGTGTCGCGCGTCTTCACTCCGTTTTATCGGCGGTGGTCCGAGCGTCCGCTGGTCGACCGCGCGATGCCGGGCCCGGCGACGATCGGCGCCGTGGAACGGGAGAAGATCCCGGCCCATCCGAACCCACCGCATCCGGCCGGTGCGCGTGCTGCGCACGATCGGCTCGACGAGTTTCAGGATCGAGTCGACGAGTACGAAGACACGCGCGACCGGCCTGATCTCGATCTGACCTCGAGGCTGTCGGCGGATCTGCGCTTCGGCGTGATCTCGCCCCGCGCCGTGATGCGAGCGATCGGCGACGGCACGCCGGGACGACGCGCGTTCGTTCGGCAACTCGCATGGCGAGATTGGTATGCGCATCTGTGGGCGGCCAACCCGGATCTGGTCGATCGTTGTCAGCAGCCGGTGTACGAGCAGATCCCCTGGAATGACGACCCGGCCGACCTGGCTGCCTGGATCGACGGGAGCACGGGGTACCCGATCGTCGACGCGGCGATGCGGGAACTGGCAACGACCGGTTGGATGCACAACCGGTTACGGATGGTCGTCGCATCGTTCCTGGTCAAGGATTTACTGGTCGATTGGCGCCACGGGGAGCGCTATTTCCGACGCCTGCTCACCGATGGTGACGTGCCTCAGAACGCGGGGAACTGGCAGTGGTGCGCGGGGACGGGTCCCGACGCGGCGCCCTACTTCCGGGTGATGAATCCAATCGCCCAGGCCCGTCGCTGGGACCCCGACGGCGACTACGTCCGCCGGTGGGTCCCCGAGCTGGCCGAGATACCGGGGCGGGCCGTCCATGAGCCGTGGGAACTCGGCCCGTTGGAACTGGCCGCGGCGGGGGTGGTGCTCGGCACGACGTACCCGGAGCCGATCGTCGAACACCGTGCGGCCCGCGCGCGGGCACTCGCCGCCTACGGCGCCGCGCGCGCAGGGACCGAGCGGCCCTGATCGCGTAGGTCGATCACAACCTTGGGTCGGGACGAGAGCACGACGTCGAGGCCGAGCGCATCGGCCGAGCGGGCCCTCGATCGGTTCCACCACGTCGAGTCGACGACGACATACCGCACCCGCTTGCGTCGGAGCTCTGCGACGGTCGCCCGGCTCGGGAACGATTTCATCCGATTGATGAGTGCTGCGTGGCCGACCGGGAAGAACCCGGTGTACCCGTTGACCAGCGGGTGGCCGTGGTCGAGGCTCTGCAACATCGCGCGGGTCGTCGGTTCGAAGTCGAACACGGATGGCCCCGCAGCCATGGGCAGCATGAGCACTCCGTCTCCGGGGTGGCGCGCGAGATAGGTGATCCAACGGCGATGCTGCGGTGGAGCCGGGACAATCGGTCCGCTCCCGAGGTCGGTGGTGACCAGGGTTCCCACCACCGCGGCGACTGCGATCACGGGCCCGAGTCGTGACCTTCGGTGCCAGACCCAATCGAGGGTGTGCGCCCCGAGCGCGACGAGCACCAGCTGGGCGACCGCGGTCGCGCGGTACGGAGAGCGCATCTGCGCGAAGACTTCGAAACGATCGACGAACCAGGAGTACGGCCGCACGCCGAACACGCTCAACCGCGTCCCGAGCGCGATGAGCGTGGCGATGACCCCGAGCCCGATGAGGAAGTGGGTGGAACGGCGCCGACGGGCGATGACGGCGCCCAGTACTCCGAGTGTCACGAGGATGGTTCCCGGCCAGTGCCGGCCGCCGGGGGCGAGTTCGTGCCAGGACGCCGACCCGTTGCGGATCGTGTCGTTGGTCCACTCGATACCGGAGATCCACCGGTGCTGTCCCAGGACGAAGGGCAGTGCCAGCCCAGCTGCGATCGCCGCGCCGAGCAGGAGCCCCGCGCTCCGTCGACGCCACTCGGACCACCACGAGCGCCGGACGAGCAGGGGCGCGGCGATCAACGTGGCGAGCGTGAACAGGACCGCGTGATATCCGCACGTGAGGATGGCCGCGGCGAGCGCGGCGCCGATGCCTGCCGCCCATCGCGGTGATGGATCCTCGGCCCACGCCAGCAGGCACGTGAGCGCAACCAGGATCGGCCAGAGCATCAGCAGTTGGAGCACGCCGAGCTGCGCGAAGACGAACGGGATGGTCTGGGCGAGGACGCCGGCGAGGATCGCGGGAATCGCGGCCACCCCGAGCCGGCGGGCCAGGGCGTTCATCGCGATGCCATTGAGGGTGATCGCGCCGATGAGCAGGAGGCCGTACGCCACGGTGTCGGGGGTCAGCGACCGCAGGATCCAGAATCCGAAGCCGGTCAGGGGTTGGAGTTCCGATCGGCCGTAGGCGCCGGGGGTCGGCCAGAAGATAGGAGCGTCCCACCATCCGGCGAGCGCATGCGGGAGTCGTTCGGCGGTCCACCGCAGACTCCAGAGGTTGAACTCCGGGACGGTGGCGACGCCTTCCCGACCCAGCGGCAGACCGCGCAGCGTCCACGCGAGTGGTGCGGTCGCGCCGAGGGCGACCAGGAGGTGAATGAGCCAAGTGACCGCGCGTGAACGGAGGGGGCGGCGCGAATGCACGTCGGCATGATCGCATCTCGCTCTCAGGGTCGCAGGTCAGACGGTTGCCCGGCCCGCAAGCGATCGCTACCCTCCGCCGGGTCTCGACCTCCGGAGGACTCGTGTGTAATCCAGCCTGCCTCGCCTACGGGCAGGCGCATCTCAACGCTGAAACCCTCCGTGGCCGGCGCGTCATCGAGGTCGGGTCGCGTAACGTCAACGGGTCACTCCGTTCCTACGTCGAGCAGTACGAGCCCGCCTCGTACCTCGGAGTCGATATCGAAGCCGGACCCGGAGTCGACGAGGTCTGTGACGCCGAAGATCTCGTCCGCCGTTACGGCACCGAGCAGTTCGACGTCGTGATCTGCACCGAAGTGCTCGAACACGTCCGCGATTGGCGACTGGTGATCTCGAACCTCAAGCGGTTGTTGGCTGCCGACGGCGTGCTGTTGATCACCACCCGGTCGTTCGGGTTCAAGTACCACGCGTTTCCGTACGACTTCTGGCGGTACGAGGTCGAGGACATGCGCGCGATCTTCGCCGACCTGACCATCGTCGATCTCGACACCGATCCTGGCGTTCCCGGCGTGTTTCTCACCGCCCGGCGGCCGACCTCGTTCGTCGAAACCGACACATCGGCAATCTCCCTGTATTCCATGGTCACCCGAGGGCGGATTCGCGAACTCACGTCGGCCCGGTTCGCACGCTTCGTGAGCCAACGCCGGGCGATGCAGATCGGCGGGCGGATCTTCCCTGACTCGGTGAAAGCGCGCATCAAGTCACTGCTGTCACGCTGAGATGATCATCGGCTGAGCGGCATCGCCTGAGGGTGATGGTGGTCGCCGTGATGGTGGTGCCCGGCGTCGGGGGTGGGGTGCCGGCTTCTCTGGGTCCGGGTTGCAACCACCGTGACGATCCACGTCAGAAACGCCACGGTCACGATGCAGAAGCTCGGGGGGAGGTTGAACATCACGGCGAGGACGAGTCCGAGCCAGACGGCACCGAGGCTGAAGGTCGTCGCAAGGGTCAGTGTCGCCGCGGGCCGTGCAGTGATCGCAAGTGCTGCTGCCGCGGGCGTGACCACGAGGGCGAAGAGCAGCAATGTCCCGACCACCGGAACGGCCATCGTGACCGCGAGCGCGAGCAGCACGGTGAACGTCACGCCGAGTGCGCGTACGGCCACGCCTTTGGCCTCGGCCACCTGAGGATCAATCGATGCGAACAGGAGCGGTCGGCCGATCCCGACGAACGCGAGGAGCAGGAACGCGCTGAAGCCGGCGAAGACCTGAATCTGACTCGTCGAGATTGCCAAGAGATTGCCGAACAAGACGTTGGTGACGGTCCGCGTGTTCTCAGTGGCGAGCGAGGCGAACAGCACGCCGAGCCCCGTGGCCAGTGCAAGCACGGAGCCGGTCGAGACGTCGCGGTTCGCGACCCGTTTCCCGAGGGTGCCGATCGCGAGTCCGCCGGTGATGCAGAACAGCGCGAGTCCCATCGTCACTGGCATTCCCACCAAGACGGCGAAGGTCGCGCCCGGAAATCCGATGTGCGCGAGTGCGTGGGCCGCGAACGCGTCTCGACGGATGACGACGAAGTAGCCGACGATGCCCGAGACCAGGGCGACGAGGGTCCCGCCCATCAAGGCGTTGCGCATGAAATCGGCCTGGAGAATGTCGAACCAGTTCGACTGGTAGCCGACCTCGGCGAGGAGGAGCGTCATTCGGGCTCACTTCTCGTGAATAGGTCACCTTGGGGCGTGCGGACGACCTTGATCGGCGTGTCGTAGAGATGGGTCAGGAGGTCACTGTCGACGACGTCGCCGATAGCGCCGTAGTGGGCATGACCGTCGAGCAGATAGATGGCGCCGTCGAGGATCGAGAGCAACGGGTTGAGGTCGTGGACGACGATGAGCATCGTGATCGGTCGGGCCGTATGCAGCTCACGCAGCAGTTCCACGATCTGGTGTTGATGGTGGATGTCGAGATTCGCGAGCGGCTCGTCCAGCAGCAGCAGATCGGGGTCGCCGACCAACGCCTGGGCGATGGCGACCCGTTGCTGTTGACCGCCGGAGAGTTGCGAGAGCCGACGGTCGGCAAGATCGAGGGCCGAAACGGACGCGAGGGCTGCGTCGACCCGCGCATGATCGTCGGGGGTGCGCCGACCGAGGCCCCAGCGGGTCCCGGTGCGCCCGAGCGCGACCAGGTCACGGCACCGGATGGCTTCGCCGATCTCGGCCGCGTAGCCCTGCGGGACGTACCCGATGCGCGGGTCGCCTCGGTGGGGAACCCCACCGAGAACGTTGAGGGTCCCACCGGCGGGCGGGAGGAGCCCCAGGATCATTTGGAGCAGCGTGGTCTTCCCCGATCCGTTCGGACCGATGGCGGCCACGATCGAACCGGTGGGAATCGAGAAGGTTCCGTCGGACCAGATCTCGGTCCCGTTGCGGGCGGCGCGGGCGTCGACGAGTTCCAAGGCTGCCGTCATTTCACCAGTGCCTCGTCGAGTCGGGCGAGTTGGTCGAGTTGCCATGTGGCGAAGCGTGCGGAACGGGCCGGTTGGCTCTCGGTGACCTCGACGACGGGCACGCCGGCGCGGGTCGCGACCTGGCGCAGCCGTTTCGGGATCGCCCCTTGGGTTTGGGAATTGTCGATCAGGACGTCGATGCCGCCGTCGCGCAGGAGCGATTCGAACTCGGCAAGATCGGCGGGGCCGGGCTCGGACTCGTTGCTCGCCGCACGCTGGTAGCCGCCGGGCGTGCGGTTGAGGAGACCGAGCGATTCCGCCATCAAATCGAAGACACCTTCGGTCGCGGCGAATCGTCGTCCCGAATATTTCAGCTTCAGCTCGGCCACGGTCGCGTCGTACTGGCGCAGGGACGCGTTCCATCGGGTCAGCCGGTTCCGGAAGTAGGTGCGGGCCAACGGGTCGCGGCGAGAGAGTTCGTTGGTGATTGCCGTCGCGACCAGGTGCACATCGCTCGGCCGGTACCACCGGTGCGGGTTGGCCGCGCCGGGGCGAAGGCCGACGGTGCGACCGACATCGACGACCGTTGGCCGATGGTCAAGGACCGCGAGCGACTGGTCCGTCCAGGCGTCGTAGCCGAGTCCGTTCTTCACGAGGAGGTCGGCGTCGCTCAGCCGTGCGATGTCGGACGGCGTCGGCTCGAAGTCGTGCGGATCGGCGGTCGTGGTGAGGACGGTCGTGACGCGGGCGCAGTCTCCGGCGAGCCGCGTGACCAGCTCACGCCACTGATCGACGCTGACGACGATACGACGGGCCGCCACCGGGCAGGCGCCGACCGGGCTGCTCGACGGCGCTGATGACGAACACGCACTGAGTGCGACGAGCACACCCACGGTGCTGATTCGTACCGACCAATGCCTCACGCTGATCCCCTGGTGACCATCTGACGATGAAAGAATGATAGTCATTCTTATTATGCTCGCGCAATGGAACGGCGGGGGGAGGTTGAGGGCTCTTGTATCGTGACCGCTCTATGGCGACCCACCGAGCTGTGACCGGTCAGTCCGGCGCGGGGTATCCGGGGGGCTTGGATCCGGCATTGCGCGAGAGCGTCGCGGCCCGTCTGGCCCGGGGTGAGCAGCGCCTGACTTCCAGTCGGGAAGCGTTGGTCGCCGTGCTCGCTCGGTCCGATCGTCCCCTCACGATCCCCGAGATTGCCGAGCGCGACTCCGGTCTCGCGGTGAGTTCGGTGTACCGGAACCTCACAATGCTCGAACAGGTTGGGGTCGTCCATCGGGTGGTGACGGCATCGGGCGACTTCGCGCACTACGAGTTGACCGAAGACCTGACCGAACACCATCACCACCACCTGATCTGCTCATCCTGCGGTTCGGTCGAGGACTTCGAGGCGACCACCCAACTCGAAGACTCGGTGCACGACGCGGCGCGGCGCATCGCCCGGCGATCGGGATTCCGGATCGACCGGCATCTGATCGACCTCATCGGGCTGTGCCCGAACTGCTCGTAGTGCGGCCCGGGCAGGTGGGTCAGGTGGGTCAGAGAATCTGGCCGTAGGTGCTGCAGAGGCCCGCGGCCTCGATCAGCAGCAACGCGGCGATGAACGCGAAGACGGTGCCGCGGCGCCAGCCCCGAAGCCGGGGGCCACCCCGCATGACTGGGGGCATGTACCAGGCGGGCAGGGTCGAATCGCCGAAGTCGCCGATCAGTTCGGTGATCGGGCGCGCGTGATCCAGTGACGGGTTCGGGTCGGCGGCCAGGGCCTCTTGCTCGAGTTCGTGGTCGCTGATGGTGAGTTCGGTGTCGTTCACGATGTCGTTCACGTTCCCTCCACGACGATCCAACCGCGGCGCTGCAACTCCGCGGCGAGGACGTCGTCGGGGATGGCACTGAGTTGATCGGCGCCCAGTGAGTCTTGCGGAGTTCGACCGGGCGCGGGGGTTCGGGGCGGCGGGGCCGACCGCTTCGGCGAGCGCGTCGCCGGCGGAGGTGCCGCGGTGTCCTCTGCCGCGGATTCGAGCAGATCGGCCACTTCATTGGCCTCGGCTTCGGCCTGGAGGCGCTCGATCAACTCGTCGGCTTCGTCGCGGGTGAACCGACCGCCCGCCTGCCGCTGGTTGAGCCCGAGTGGGCCGCGCGCGTCCCGGAAATCGGTGTGGCCCGCGGCATGGATCATCTCGGTCAGGTCTTGGATCTGCCGATGGGTCGCGGGTGGGCCTGCTGATTGACCGAACGCCATGGTCACAGTCTCGCAGGCGAGTGCGACCACCCACGGAGTTTGGGCCTATTCGACGGGTACACAGTTCGGTGTGTCGTCTGTGCCCGCGCCGGCGACGCGATGGAGGACTGCCGCGGTGGGGGTGACGACGATCTGGTCCGACGCTCCCATCTCCGCGGTGCCGTCGACGATGAGCCGGTAATGCTCGTCGTGCCGGGTGGTCCAGATCAGGGTGACGTCGGAGCGGTCCGCGACGTTCCGGGTGGTCCGACGACCGGCGCCGACGACGATCGTGTCGGTCGACCAGATGGGAAGTACCGACACGACGTGGGGCCGGGAGCCGTCCGAGACGCTGATCAGGAGCGCGTCACCGTCGATGGCCGCGATGAGATGTTCGAGGGCGGTGAGGTCGACCGGGATGCTCACCGAGCCGCGCGCCTAAATCGTGGCGGCGCGACGGTTGCGACGAACGAGGACTACCCCGACACCGACCGCGGCACCCGCGACCAACGCCAGTTCGGCGGCGTCGGTCCCGGTGATCGGGAGCGTGGAACTCGACGTCGGCTGGGTTGCCCGTGGCGGAGTGCGGTTGGGAAGAACTTCAGGAGGCGTGCCTCCGCCGGGGTAGGGCGCGGCGCCCGACATCGTTGCGGGAACGATGAGCCCGACCGTCGCGATGGCCGCGACGGCGGCGCTGCGGATGAGGGTGGTTGTTGCCTTCATGAAGCCTCCCGGGCTTGACGGCGGCCACCGCATCCGGCCACGACAAGCCGCCAGATACCGCCCACCGAGCAGCGTACGGAACTCAACGGCCGGAGTGGTGGATACCTCCCGTCCCGCTCGTGGCCCTGCGGGCCGGGCCGCTCGGGCCCCGGCCGCCGCCACGGAGCAGCGGTCTCGGGGTCGGGTTGGTGGTCGGCGGCGCCGGCCTCTTCCCTTCCCCGCTCGTGGCCCTGCGGGCCGGGCTCTTCCCGCTCCTGCCCGCTCTATCCTCCGATTCATGACGCGCATCGTGGTTTCGGGGGAGATTCGGATCGACGCGGAGGACTTCGACGCGGCGATGGCGCTCGTCGAGCCGTTCGTGGCGATGACCCAGGCAGAAGCGGGGTGTGTGGCGTACGACTTCTGGGTCGATCCGCGCGATCACGGCCGGATCCGCGTGTTCGAGGAGTGGGAGTCCGAAGCGGACCAGCGCGCTCATGCCGAATCGTCGCACCTCGCCGAGTTCTACGCGGCCCTCGCATCGGTCCGAGTGGTCTCGGTCGAGCTGATCCAATATGTCGTCAGCGCGCACGCGCCCTTGTGAGCAGCCGGCCATGATCGATCTGTCGACGTTGCCCAAAGCGGAACTGCATCTGCATCTCGAGGGGACGCTCGAGCCCGAGCTGATGTTCACCCTCGCGGATCGGAACGGGATCGTGCTGCCCTACGCCGATATCGACGCGACGCGCGCGGCGTATGTTTTCGACAACCTGCAGTCGTTTCTCGACGTGTACTACGCGGGATGCTCGGTACTTCAACAGCCCGCCGACTTCGCCGACCTCACGCAGGCGTACCTCGAACGCGCCAGTGCCGATGGCGTCCGCCACGCGGAGGTCTTCTTCGATCCCCAGACGCACACGGACCGGGGCGTGCCGTTCGAGGTGGTCGTGGAAGGGGTACGCGCCGCGCTCGACGCGGGTCGACGAGACCTCGGGGTCTCCTCGGGTCTGATTCTGTGTTTCCTCCGGCATCTCAGCGCCGACGCGGCCATGGAGACTCTGGAGACGGCACTGACAAACGGCGTCGACATCGTGGCGGTCGGTCTCGATTCCTCCGAAGCCGGGCATCCGCCGTCGAAGTTCGCGGCCGTGTTCGATCGGGCCCGGGCCGCCGGACTCCGGACCGTGGCCCACGCGGGAGAGGAGGGACCGCCCAGCTACATCATCGAGGCCCTGGACCTGCTCCAGGCCGAACGGATCGACCACGGCGTCCGCAGCCTGGAGGATCCCGCCCTCGTCGACCGGTTGGTGGAGGACCGCGTGCCGTTGACCGTGTGTCCACTCTCGAACGTGATGCTTCGGGTGGTGCCGAGCTTGGCCGATCACCCCGTGCGGCGAATGCTCGAACTCGGGCTCAATGTTTCGATCCACTCTGATGACCCCGCCTATTTCGGGGGATACCTCAGGGAGAACTTCGCCGCGACGGCTGCCGCGTTGGCCTTGACCGACGACCAGATCGTGGAACTCGCGCGCAACTCGTTTCGATCCTCGTTTCTCGACCAGGTCGAGCGCGACTCATTCCTGGCCGAGATCGACGCGATCGCCGCCCGCGGTCGGGACTGACCCGGGACTCTGCGAGACTCTCCGAGGTGCGTGTCCTGGGATCAGCTCTCCAACCGGTGACGACTGCGGTCAACTCGGCGACGGACACCCTGCTCGTGCCGGTGCGCACGATCGTCGGTCACGTCGCTCGCTCTGCGCTGGGAGGCACGCCGCCATCGGGAACCGAGTTGGAGTTCGCGACCACCGCCGACCCGGGACTGTTCGGTCCCGACTCGGTCACCTGGCGAGTCCACGCGGATCGGTCGATGCTGATCGGTGGGCTCCGGGCACTGCTGCTCCAAGTCCTGCATCCGTTGGCCATGGCGGGCGTCGCCCAACATTCGACCTACCGCCGGGACCCACTCGGCCGGTTGGCGCGCACGGGCCGCTTCGTCGCGGCGACCACCTACGGGACCACTCCCGAGGCCGAACGGGCGATTGCGATGGTGGCCAACGTGCACCAACGCGTCCGCGGCGTTGCGGCCGACGGGCGCCCCTATTCCGCGAGTGATCCGGCGTTGCTCTCATGGGTGCACAACGTCGAGGTGGATTCCTTCTTGGCTGCCTACCGGCGATACGGGCCCGGGATCAGCGACGCGGATGCGGACGAGTACGTGCGGGAGATGGCCGTATTGGGGCGATCGCTGGGCGCGGATGACGTGCCCGAGACGGCAGCCGAACTCAGTGCGTGGATCGAGGCGGTCCCCGGCTTGGCGATGACCAAGGAGGCTCGCGAGACCGTGCGCTTCCTCACGTTCCCGTCACTGCCGGTCCGGATGTTGCCGGCCTACGCAGTGATCGTCGCGGCGGCCGCCGACTTGTTTCCGCTCTCGCGGCGGCTCACGCTGGGACTCTGGCCGGTGCCGCTCGCCGATCCGTTGGTGGTCAGACCGAGTGCGACGGCACTGTTGGCGCTGCTCGGCTGGGCGTTGGGTCCACCGCCCTTGCCGACCGGCCGTCGCGTCGGCTGACGGTTACGCCCGGGAAGCGGTGGGGTGGCCGTCGACCGCTGAGAGGTGGGCGGCCGCGTTGACCAGGCTCACGTGGGTAAAGGCTTGGGGGAAGTTGCCGAGCTGCTGCTTGGCCACCGGGTCGTACTCCTCGGCGAGTAGGCCGACGTCGTTCTGCAATCCGATCAGCCGTTCGAAGAGTTGGTGCGCATCGTCGAGCCGACCGATGAGCGCGTAGTTCTGGGCGAGCCAGAACGAACACGGCAGGAAGACACCTTCGCCTTCGGGAAGCCCGTCGATTGCGCCGGTGGGGCTCGTCTCGTAGCGAGCCACGAACCCGTCGTGCATCAGTGACGCTTCGATCGCGGTGACCGTTCCCGCGACGCGGGGGTCGTCGGCGGGGAGAAAACCAACGAGCGGGAGGATGAGGACGGCCGCATCGAGTTGTTTCGATCCGTAGGCCTGGGTGAAGGCGTTGAGTTCGGGGTCGAAGCCCTCATTGCAGATCTCGGCGTGGATCTCGTCGCGGGCCGCAGCCCACACGTCGCGCGGGCCGTCGAGCCCGCACTCATCGATGTTCCGCACTGCCCGGTCGAAGGCCAGCCACGCCATTCCCTTGGAATGGGTGAAGTGCGCGCGAGGGCCCCGCACTTCCCAGATGCCTTCGTCGGGATGCCGCCAGCGATCTTGGAGTGAAGCGAGGAGCGCGACCTCGAGGTCCCAGGAGTCGTGGTGCACGCCGATCTCGGGCATCAATCGGCGGGTGTGGTAGAGCGTGCTGAGCACCTCGCCGTACACGTCGAGTTGGAACTGTCCGCTCGCGGCGTTCCCGACCCTGACGGGAACGCTGTTGCGATATCCGGCGAGCCAGTCCAGCGTGTACTCGCTCAGGCGGCGCTCCCCGGCCGGCCCGTACATGATCTGGAGGTCTTCGGGATCGCCGGCCACCGCGCGGACAAGCCAGTCCCGCCAGGCCAACGCCTCCTCGGTGTATCCGCCGGTGGTCAGCGCGACGAGCGTGAGTGTCGCGTCCCTGAGCCAGCAATAGCGGTAGTCCCAGTTGCGGACGCCTCCGATCCATTCCGGGAGCGAGGTGGTCGGAGCAGCCACGATTCCCCCCGTTGGAGCGTAGGTCAGAGCCTTGAGGGTGATGAGCGAACGTTTGACTTCGGGTTGCCACTCGCCGGTGTAGGTGCAGTTGTCGGACCACTGTCGCCACCAGCGCTCGGTGTCGCGCATCACCTGGTCCGGATCCATCGCCGCCGGAACCGGTTCGTGAGACGCGTAGTAGGCCAGCACGAACGGGACCGACTCGCCGGCGCAGAGCACGAAGTCGGCCACGCTCGCCGGGCCCGCGCCGTGGATGCGGACCGGCGAGCGCAACACCATCGCATCGGGGCCGGCGACGAAATGGAGGCCCTCGCGGTCGCGGTGCACCCAAGGGACGATGGAGCCGTAGTCGAACCGCACGACGAGTTCCATGTGGATCGGCACTCGGCCGCTCACACACTCGACGACGCGCACGATGTCAACGGTGTGGTCGCCGATCGGCATGCAGTCGGTGACGCGGATCACGCCGTCGTCGGTATGGAACGTGGTCTCGAGCACGAGTGTGTCGTCGAGGTACCGCCGCTCGATCCGTTGGAGACCACCGGCCGGAGCGATCTGCCAGTGGCCGTTGTCCGGGGTCCCGACCAGCGCACTGAACACCGCGCCCGAATCGAAACGGGGCGCGCACCACCAGTCGATGGAACCGTTCCGGCCGACCAGCGCCGCGGTATGGGTGTCGCCGATCAGCGCATAGTCCTCGATGCGGTTTGGCGCCATCAGCCCACGCTACCGGCGCGGTCGGACCCGCGGATCGCTACCGCGCGGATGCGACCGTGATGTGCAGGCTGCGATGTTGGGACCCGAACGACGGCCCCGTGCCCCGACTTCGTACGGCGAGGCTCGGCCCGAGCAACGCGTGGTCGATAGGAATACGCAACAGGACGTTGGACTCGGGCCACGACGGTTGGATGCCGAACCCGTCGAGGGAGTTCGTCAGTCGGCCATGTTCCAAGACCCGACCGAACGCCGGCGACCACGGGGTCGTGTTGAAGTCGCCCATCACGATCCGCCGATCCGGACGGGCGCGGCTCCACCGGGCCGCGGCGTCGAGCGCTTGATCTCGGTGCCGGGTTCGCTGTGGCGTCGTCGGCGAATCGGTGCCGAACACCACCATCGCAATCGGAGCGGGCCCGGTGATGGTCAGTTCCACCGCCGATCGACCGAACTTCAGATCTCGGGGGTGGCGGATGCCGGTGATGGGCACGCGACTCAACACAACGGTCCGGACGAACTCGGGGCGGGCCACCACGTGGGCGCCCGTCTGGTCGACGCGGTACCCGGGCAGGGCGTGGGTCAGCGCAGGAACATCGGACTGCACCGGATCGAGGACGACGAAGACGTCGGGCCGGAGTCGGGCGAGATAGCGGCCGAGTGCAGCGACATCGATCCGCCGAGTCTGGGCGTTCAGGTGTCCGACCGTCACGCTCGCGGAGCGCGGGTTCGACGGTCGGGCCGAGCGCGCCAGGGTGCGACCCACGACCGTGCCGTTCACCAGGATCGCGACCGCAATCAGGACCAGGCTGACCCGCGCGTTGGTGAGCGCTGCAGCCAACGCGATGGCGAGGCTCGCAATCAGGAGTTGCACCGGGAAGTTGGTCAGCAGATCGAACGGCCAGGTCTTCCATTCCAGCTGCGCAACGAGCGTGACGACCAACGCGACGACTGCCGCGATGAAGACAGGAATACGGAGAAAGGTGCGCGGGCCGATGGCTCAAGGTACCCGCCGACGCGCCGCGCTTCTGCGTCCTACGATTGGCCGATGTCGATCACCATCGATCCCATGACGGCCACCATCGGTGCGGAAATCGGCGGTGTCGATCTTGCCGGCGACCTCTCCGCCGAGACGATCGCCGAGATTCGCGCCGCCCTGCTCGACTGGAAAGTGATCTTCTTTCGAGACCAGCGGAGGCTCGATCGCGAACGCCATGTGGCCTTTGGGCGAGCATTCGGCGACCTCGAAGTCCATCCGCTCACACCGTCGGACCAGAAAGAACCCGAGATCTTTGTGCTCCCGGCCGGTGGAACGCACAAGGCGCCAGGCGTGTGGCACAGCGATGTGACCTGGCGGCCGGAGCCGTCGCTGGGATCCATCCTGCGAGCCGTGGAACTCCCGCCCATCGGGGGCGACACGCTGTGGGCCGATATGGCCGCGGCCTACGACTTGCTCGACGACGCCACGAAGGAGCAGATCGACGAGTTGGTCGCACTGCACGATTACGTCCGCGCCTTCGGCTACAACCAGCCGCCCGAGGTGCAGGACCGGATGCGGGCCAAGCACCCCACCGTCGAACACCCGGTGATCCGTACCCATCCCGAGACCGAGCGCAAGACGATCTACGTCAACGCCGGGTTCACCTGCGGCATCAAAGGGATGGACGCAGCTGAGGCCTACCCACTGCTCGATCGACTCCAGCGTCAGGCCAGTATCCCCGACGTTCAGGTCCGGTTCCGGTGGGAGCCCGGCAGCGTCGCCTTCTGGGACAACCGCGCGACCCAGCACATCGTGAGCAACGACTTTCTCCCTGCCCGCCGGGTCATGGAACGCGTGACCGTCGTCGGCGACCGACCGTATTGAGCCCGCCTCGCCCGAACCAACGCGCGCTCCGCACCCCAGAGGGTGCGCAACCGGCGCGGGTTGGGTGGGGGTTGCGCGTGGCGGTCATCGGTGCCGGGATGTCAGGGATCCTGGCGGCGATCAAACTGGCCGAGGCCGGCTACGACGACGTCGTGGTCTTCGAGAAGGCTGATCGCGTCGGCGGTACCTGGCGAGAAAATACCTATCCGGGGATCGCCTGCGACGTGCCGTCGCACTTGTACTCGTATTCGTTCGCACCGAACCCGGAGTGGAGTCACACCTTCTCACCGGGGCATGAAATCTTCGCCTACTTCGAAGGAGTTGCGCGCGACTACGGCGTCATGGATCGAGTGCGCTTCGGGACCGAGGTGGGCCGCGCCGAGTTCGTCGATGGTCGGTGGCGGCTCGACACCGATCACGGGGCGCCGGAACTCTTCGATGCCGTGATTGGTGCCACGGGTGTGCTTCATCATCCGAAGCTGCCCGACCTTGCCGGCATCGACTCGTTCACCGGCGCCGCGTTTCACAGCGCCCGTTGGGACCACTCGGTCTCTCTCGACGACGCGCGCGTCGGTGTGATCGGCACCGGATCGACGGCGGTACAGATCACCACCGCGCTGGCCCGACGCGCCGCGCACTTCACCCTGTTCCAGCGGACCGCGCAGTGGGTGCTGCCCCAAGCCAATCAGCCGTACTCTGAGGAAGAACGAGATGAGTTCCGCGCCCACCCGGAACGGCTTATCGACATTCACGACAATCTGGCGGTGGCGTTCGGCGGGTTCGCAAGTGCGGTGATCGACGCCGACTCGGCGGGCATGGAGCTGATCGAGCGGATGTGCCTCTCGAACCTCGAGACGGTGCGTGATCCAGAGCTGCGCGAGCACCTCCGTCCTACCTATCGAGCGGCGTGCAAGCGGTTGGTGGTCGCGCCCGACTTCTACGAGGCCATGCAGGAGCCGACTGTCGAACTGGTGACTTCGGGCATCGAGGGGGTGGAGCCGAGCGGGGTCCGCACCGCCGACGGCGTGCTGTACGAGCTCGACGTGTTGGTGTTCGCTACCGGATTCCGTGCCGACGCGTTCGTTCGTCCGATGGAAGTCGTCGGCGTCGATGGGCAGACTCTGGAGTCCGCGTGGTCGCCCCGCCCCAACGCCTACCTCTCGATGACGGTTCCCGGGTTCCCGAACTTCTTCCTCATCAACGGGCCCAACGGTCCGGTGGGGAACTTCTCGCTCATCGAGGTGGCCGAGCTGCAGTTCGGCTACATCAAGTCACTCATCGACGGCCTCGCCCGGGGCGAGTACCGAACCGTCAGCCCCACAGTCGCGGCCATGGACGCGCACGAGGCCGCGCGGGTCGAGGCCGCGCAGCAGTCGATCTGGGTGACCGGCTGTCAGAGCTGGTATCTGGACGACCGCGGTATTCCCGCGACGTGGCCGTGGACCTTCGACCATTTCCGTTCGGTCATGGCCGCGCCGGATCCGTCGGCGTTCGAGTATCACTGAACTCTCCGGTGAGGTCGATGACGTCGTCGATCGCGGTGGCGGCGACCGTCCGTTCCGCCCGTCGGGCGTAGGACCAGCCGGGCCCGCGCAGCACGTGACTCGCGCGGTCCTTCCAGTTCGTGGCCCGACCGACATCGCGGAGCATCTCGAAGTGTTCGTGCGCGGCGATTCGCGCCGGATTGAACGTGTTGAGGTTGGTGGTCAGGCCGTAGACGACCGTGTCGGCCTCGGGTTCGAACGTGCCGAAGAGTCGATCCCACACGATGAGAATGCTGCCGTGGTTGCGGTCGAGGTATTGCGGATTGCTGCCGTGATGCACGCGGTGATGTGACGCGGTGTTGAAGACCTGCTCGAACGGCCCCAGCTGAGGAATCGTCTCGGTGTGAATCCAGTACTGGTAGAGCAGGTTGATGGCACGTGCCTGCAGGATGAGCCGCGGTCGGATGCCGAGGCCGGCGAGGAGCCCGTAGGGGACGAAGGTGCCGAAGACGTCGGCGACGGGCTGACGCAGCGCCGTCGAGAGGTTGTACCGCTCGCTCGAGTGATGCACGACGTGGATCGCCCACATGTAGCGACTCGTGTGCATGAATCGGTGATTCCAGTAGTAGATGAAGTCCCAACCGAAGATCGCCGCGGCCAACGCGCCGGGACCCTCGCCGAGGTTGGGGCCGATACGCCGTTCCCACATCGCCTTCGAGTTGCCGTGCGCGGTCCAGCCCGACGTGATGGCGAAGCCACCGGTCGCGACGGCCGTCATGCTTCCGACGCGTGCGACGCGTGCGGCGGCGCGCCGCACTGACCGGCGTCGGGGTGATGCGTCGGGGCCCGGGTCGCGGGCGAGACGGTCCGCGATCAGGGTCGTGACCACCGCGCCGGCCGCGGTGGCGACGAGCGCTTTGCGGTATCGGGCGGTGCGAGGTCCGAACGCGGCGATGATCGACGGTCCGACGGTGCCGGCGACCACGCTCAGCACCCCCATGGCGAGACTGGCGCGGGTATCGCGGGCTTCGTAGTCGCCGGCCGAAGGTCCCCGGCTCGCGGCGCGACGCTTGAGTACTTGGTGTTCGATCGCCATGGTGGCGAAGTAGCCGGGCGTCGCCGAGACGGTCAGGTCCATCAGGGGCCCCTTCTGAAGATGCGCGCCGAGCCTCGAATGCCGATTGCCGATGATCGCGTTCCCGGGCCGTGGTGCGCAATGCGAGTGGTTGCGACGAGGCTGGTGGCCGGGTGGCCGCTGCCGGGGTCGCCGGTGGCGGCGACGTCGCCGATGCGAGAGGCTGTGCGAATGGGGATGGACATCCGGCGGGTGGTCGTACTGGCTCCGATGCCCAGCGAACTGGCGCCGGTCGTCGCATCACTCCAACTCCAACGAGACGACGCGGGGGTTCGGCGCGGCCGGGTCGGCCGGGTCGAGGTGGTCGCGGAGTCCACGGGCATGGGCCTGGAACGCGCGACCACGGCGACGATCCGGGCGATCGAGACGCACGATCCGAACCACATCGTGGTGGTCGGGATCGCCGGTGGCCTCGGCACGAGTGTCGTGGGGGAGTTGGTGTGCCCGGTGGCGGTCATCGACGGTGCGACGGGCCGGCGCTACGCCGCACAGCCCCTCGGTGATGCCGACGGCGTGATCTCCTCCTCGGACGACTTCGTGGTCGATCCGACCGCGATCGGAGCGCTGATCGCGGCCGGCGTCTGCGCCGTCGATATGGAGACGGCCGCCGTTGCCGCGGCATGTGCGGGGCGCAATGTCGCATGGTCGGCGATCCGTGTGATCAGCGATCGCGCGACGGATCATCCCGACGACGCGGTGTTGGGCCTCGCCCACGCCGATGGATCCCCCAACCCGCGCGCCGCGTTCGCGTTCATGGCCAGGAATCCGAGACGGATCCCGCAGCTGATGCGACTTGGACGCGATTCCCAACGGGCCGCTCGCGCCGCGGCCGCGGAACTCCGCCGTCAGCTCGGACTGGTCGCAGCCGGCTGAACCGGTCGGCGGGTGAACCGGTCGACGGTGATCGGCTCGGTCAGGCGCCGGCGAGGAACCGCTGGGCGAATGCTTCGACCTGGTCGCGCCCACCTGCGGGCCAGCCACACACGAGGTAGCTGAACCCGGCGTCGGCCCACGCGTCGACGTGGTGGGAGATCGTGTCGAGGTCGTCTTCGAGCGAGAGCGACGCGGCGCGGCGGATGCTCGCGGGGTCGCGGCCGGCCGCCTCCGCGTGCGCACTGATGCGCGCCGACTTCTCCGCGAGGTCCTTCGGGGGCCCGAAGCAATGCCAGACGTCGGCATGACGAGCGGCGATCGGCATCATGCGCTGTTCGCCCGATGCGCCGATCCAGATTGGCGGATGCGGCGCCTGAACCGGCCGCGGATGCATCGTCGCGGATTCGACGGAGAAATGTTGCCCCTCGAAGGTGAAGTCGTCGGTGGTCATGAGGCCGCGGACGATCTGTACCGCTTCCTCGAACGCGTCGACGCGCGCCTTCAGGGCGGGGAAGGGGATACCGAGCGCGCGGTGTTCGGGCTCGAACCAGGCGGCACCGTAGGACAGTTCCAGGCGACCGCCCGACGCGTGATCGATGGTCAGGGCCTCGGCCGCGAACACCGACGGATGCCGATAGGTCAGGCCGGTGACGAGCACACCCAGGCGGACCCGCTCGGTGATGCCGCTCCACGCGGCGAGGGTGGTCATGGCCTCGAAACACTCGCCCGGCCCCTCGCCGTACATCGGCTGGAAATGGTCGAAGCCCCAGATGCCGTCGAACCCCATCGCTTCGGCGAAGCGGGCGCGATCCGCGTTCTCGGCCCAGGTCATGCGTTGCTGCGCGATATCGAGTCCGAACTTCATGTCCGAGGTGTACCACGGATGGGTAGGGCCTGATGGCCGAAAGGGCGGGCGACCTGTCCTTGCGTTAGGTGCGGCGAGTGGTCACGATCGCGGCATGAAGATCTCTCTCTGCCTCTATCCCGGTTTCACTGCCCTCGACATCATCGGGCCGTTCCAGACGTTCGCGGATGTGCCCGGGCTCGAGGTCTCGTTCGTGGCCGACGTGGCCGGGCCGGTGCTCGATCACACGGGCCGCCTCTCGATGGTCGCCACGGAGTCCTTTGCCGACGCGACCGACCCGGACGTGATCGTGGTGCCCGGCGGGATGGTGGCGCCTCAGGGTGTGGACGACCCGGTGGTGCGGTGGATCCGGGCGGTGCATCCTCAGACCACCTGGACGACGAGCGTGTGCACCGGCTCGTTGTTCCTCGCGACCGCCGGGGTGCTCGACGGGGTCGACGCGACCGGACACTGGGCCGCGATGGATGCACTCGGAGAACTCGGCGCGTGTCCGACGGGTCAGCGGGTGGTCGAGCGCGGGAAGGTGATCACCGCGGCAGGAGTGTCGGCCGGTATCGATATGGGGCTCACGCTCGTCGCGCGGATGTTCGGTGACGACATGGCCAGGATCATCCAACTCGCGATCGAGTACGACCCCCAGCCGCCGTTCGACGCCGGCTCGCCGGAGAAGTCGACCCCCGAGATCGTCGAGATGCTGCGAGCGACGATGACGACCAGTGTGGCTCCGTCAGTCAGCTAGAAACCCGTCGCAGGGGCCACTGGTCAACAGACTGACCGCACCGGCCGCGCCACTGAGCAGCGGGCCGATGTCGGTGTCGTCGAACTGGGCCGGTCCGGCGGCGACGACCGCGTTGACGTCGTCATGGAACTGCTGCAGTTGGGTCTGCTGGGCCGGGGTGAAGCGGCCGATGTCGACGATGGCGCGATCCACGACCTGACCGAGCGCCACCGCGTCGGCGTAGGTGGCCAACGGCGTATTGGGCACGAACGCCGGTGCCGGTCCGGCCACGAGGTCCTTGGTGAGCGCGGTCGCGATCTGGGTCTGCTTCTCGAGCTTGGCCCAGTCGACGATCTCGGTCTCGTCGTTGACCGTGTGGTAGCAGGGCCCGGTCGAATCGCTGAAGAAGACGTTCGGGATCGACACGCTGGTGAAGTTCACGTAGTCGCTGCGGCCTTGCCCGAAGATCGAACTCACGAGCCGGGTGTCGAGGGTCGACCCGATGGCCGACTGCACGGCACCGGATAGGCGGGCGCCGCCGGTCTCTGACCCGACCGCGAAGCTGGAACTGCGCAAGCTCGGTAGGAGGTTGGCACCCTGGATGTCGAAGTTGACGTAGGCGATGGTCTTGTCGTTGGGCACCAGTGGATGGGCGACGTAGTAGGCGGAACCCAGCAGGCCGTCCTCTTCGCGGTCCCACAGCGCGATCACCACGGATCGGCGCGGACCGCCGGGAATCGCGGCGATGGCGCGCCCGACTTCGAGGGTCGCGGCGGAGCCGGTGGCATTGTCGGTGGCGCCGTTACAGATGGCGTCGTCCGGACCGGAACCGCGACAGTTCGAACCCAGGTGGTCGTAGTGGCCGCCGACGATCACGTATTCATTCGGCAGTTCGGTGCCGCGGATGATGCCGACGATGTTGGTGCCGGAGGTGAAGGCCTGCCGGTAGGCGTCATCGCCGCTCGCGGCGGTGTTGGCGCCCGCCGCACCGAAGCTCTTGAGCTGTTCGATGATGTAGTGCTGCGAATCGATCGAACCCTGCGTCGCGTTGTTCCGGCCCGCGAACGAGTCGCTCGCCAAGACGGTGACGTGGACCCGTAAGGGTGTGCATGCACTTGCGATGGCCACGATCGCGAGAATCGCTAATCTACGCATTTCGCCTCCCCGGTGAGAGCGGATGATATCCCGGTTGGCGAGCGACCTAGCCTGCCCCGTCCATGGGATCCATCACAACCGATGACGGTGCGACGATCTCGTGGGCCGAGGGTGGTACGGGCCGTGACCTCGTGCTCGTGCACGGGATCACCGAATCCCGACACGCCTGGGATCCCGTGGTCCGCGGGCTCGAATCCAAGTGGCGAGTCGTGAACGTCGACATGCGGGGTCATGGCGAGTCGGACCGGCGCCCGCCCTACGACGCGATCACGATGGCGACCGACCTCGCGACAGTGGTGGCCGGTCTCGGTCTCGAAGAGCCCTTGATGGTGGGCCATTCGATGGGCGGGGTCATTGTCAGCGCTTACGCGGGCCTCGGGCACCCGGCTCGGGGCGTGGTCAACGTGGATCAGCCGATGGCGCTCGGTGGTTTCAAGGCGGCCCTCGAACCGCTCGTCCCGATGCTCCACGATCCCGCCACCTTCGCCGACGCGGTCGCGACGGTCTTCGCCGTGCTCGATGGCCCGCTGCCCGCGAGCGAACGCGAACGCCTCAACGCCCTCGCCAGCCCGGAGCAGGACGTGGTGCTCGGGGTCTGGAGCACGGTGTTCGAGTCGTCGGCCGAAGCACTCGATGCGCTCGCCGCCGAGTTGCTTTCCGGAATCCGCGTCCCGTACCTCGCAGTGCACGGCTCGGACCCCGGGGTCGATTACGTCGAGTGGCTGCTCGAGTTCGTCGCCAATGCGCGGGTCGAGGTCTGGCCGGACACCGGTCACTACCCCCATCTGGTCGATCCCGCTCGATGGTACGAGCGGCTCGATCAGTTCGACGGCGGGCTCTGAACCGAGGAGGAGGAACGCCATGGTCGATCGACCGGTGCGACGGCTCCCGGACCCGGGCGCGGTCCATGACGAACGCGAGATCGAGGCCGTGGTCGAAGTGCTGCGGTCATCGAACCTCACCATTGGGCCGAAGGTGGCCGAATGCGAGTCGGCGATCGCGGTGCTCCTCGCGAAGCGGCGCGGGGTCATGGTCAACTCGGGTTCGTCGGCGCTGAAGTTGGCCGTCGAACTCCTGGACCTGGACCCGGGCGACGAGATCATCACCGCCGCGGTCACCTTCGGGACCGACATCGCGCCGATCGTGCAGGCCGGCCTCGTCCCGGTATTCGTCGACGTCAACCCGATCACCTACCAGGTGGATGCGACGCGCATCGAGGAGATGGTCGGGCCGCGAACCCGGGCGATCCTGATGCCGAACCTGGTGGGGAACTGTCCTGACTGGGATGCAGTTCGCACCATTGCCGATGCGCATGACTTGGTGGTCATCGAGGACTCGTGCGACGTGCTCGACAGTTGGCAGCGGGGTCGTCGCACCGGTGAGCGGGCCGACATCAGTGTCACCAGCTTTGCGCGCGGGCACGCGATCACCGCGGCCGGCAACGGCGGGATGGTCGGTCTCAACACCGACGACGCGTTGGACCGGTGTCTCATGTTGCGCCGTTGGGGTCGGCGCTCCGAGACCTACCTCTTCGGCTCACGCCAAGGGGAGCGTGATCGTCACGGGCCGTTGGCCGACGGCACCCCCTACGACCTCACGTTCCAGTTCGAGATGATCGGTTACAACTTCGAGCCGTCCGAGATCGGCGCCGCGTACGCGCTGGTGCAGCTCGAGAAGCTCACCGAATACAACGGTCGTCGCCAACACAACTGGAACCGGCTCCACGAACTCATGGCCGAGCACGAAGAGCTCCTGGAACGACCCGGGACCGAGCCCGACACCCACACGACCTGGATGCGCTACCCGTTCCTGCTGCGCGAAGGTGTCGACCGTGCCGCGCTCCAACGATCGTTGGTCGAGCGGGGCATTTCCAGCTTCATGGTGTGGAGCGGCAACATCCTGCGCCACCCGGCCTACGCCGGCATCGAACGCCGCGAACCCGGAGACGGTCTGCCGAATGCCGACGCGATCACCGAGCGAGCGTTGAGCCTGCCCGCGCACCACGCCTTGAGTTCCGACGATCTCGGTTACATGGTCGAGGTCGTGGGCGAAGAACTGAATCGCCTGTCACCGTAGAACGGCCTCGGCGGTGCTGATACCGGGAACGGTGGCGGTGGACAGAATCTCGCCGCGTGCGGCATCGTCGCCGAGGAGGTACGCCCGCCAGAACAACGTGCTCGTCTCCGTCACCATCGCATCGGCGGCGATCGGCGTGTTCTCGTAGGGCTCCGCGTGGAATGCGCCGAAGATCGTCACGAAGTACTTGGGCGGCTTGGCGGCCACGTAGGCCGACTGGGCCGCGGCGAAGGGCAGTGAATAGTCGCGATCGGCGTGGTACATCAGCAGTGGAATCGGATTGCCGATCCGCGTCCCCTCGGGGTGGTCGAGCCGGATGCCGTCCATCACGATCGCCGCCTTGATGCGACGGTCGCGACAGCAGGTGTTGGCGATGAAGGACCAGATGGTGGCTCCGCCGAGCGAGAGCCCGGCCGCGCCGATCCGGTCGCGGTCGATACGCCTCTTCCACTTGCTGCGCAGGAGCGCGTCGAGCGCGAAGCTCAGGTCGGCCGGTTGTTCGATGACGTCACCGGCGCGGGACAACGGACCCTGCGCGGCACCCGTGTAGGTGATCGGGAACCGGGGGGCGAGCACCGCGAATCCGGCGTCGACCCAGTGTTGGAACAGCTCGGTGAACTTGGTCGGGTCACCGTCGTAGCCGTGGGCGAACACGATCAGGGGAACCGGTTTCGCCGATGAGGGAATCCGGAGGATCGTCGGGAGCGAACGGGTCGGCGCGCTGCGCGCTTCGACGGGGTCGACGGCGGGGCGAGATGGATCCACCAGATCGAGTTGCACGTCGACGGCCGGCGCCGGTCGACGCGACGGCTGAACCCGGCTGGAAGACGCGGCCGGGGCCGAGGATGCGCACGCAGTGGCCGCGACGACGAGCGTGACCGCGAGCGCGTGGCGGAGTGGTCGGGAGCGACGCATCGTGGCCTTCGGTCTGCGGAGATGCTCGAGTGCGTTGAGATTACTGGTGGAGCGGGGTCCCGGTGGCGGAGCGCCGCTCGAGCTCGCACGCGATGCAGCCGAGGAACTGGCGCACGGACTGTTCGGCGCGGCGCCGAGCCGCGAGCGCATGTGTCCGACGACCGAGTGGGTCGATCGGTACCCGACACGACGCGCTCAGGCTCAAGTGCGTGGCCCTCTCATTGAGCGGGGATGTCTGGAGGTCGCCCTGCAGTTCCTGCAACGGACTGGGTGACTCGGGGGACCAGAGGATCGGGATGACGAGGCAGTCGGATCGAGTTCGGACCGGGCCGACGACCACGGTCACCGTGGGCGTGGTGGCCTGCGCCGCGGCGCGAGTAATTTCTTCGCCGCGGGCGATGAGCCATGCGTTGGTCGAGCTGACCCCGACGGCAACCGAAACGAAATCGTCGATGAACATCCGGCCCTGATCGTGGGCGCTTTCCGCGCCGCCGAGTCAGGGTCGAAAGTCCTCAAAATCGTGGGACGCCAGAGTGCGTCACCGGATCGAGGGGGACGCTCCACTCCAGGGTCATCCCGCCGGTCGGGTTGCCGGCGACCGTGCAGGTGCCCCCGAGTTGCTGGGCGCGATCGCGCAGGTTGGCGAGGCCCTGCCCGCCCTGATCGACCAGGGAGTCGAAGCCGGCCTTGATGCCGGTTCCGTCATCGGAGATGCGCAGGGTGCAGTCGGCATCGACGCGAATCAGGAGATCGATGTGGGCGGCGTCTCCGTGGCGCTGGGCGTTGGTGATCGCCTCTCGCACCACCGCGGTGAGGTGGTACGCGACGGAGACGGGAACGGCCTGGTCGATTGGACCTTCGGTGTGGAGCGTTGCGCACGCGCCGAGCCGTTCGTTGATCTCCGCCACGACCGCAGTGAGTTCGGCGTGCAGGCCGATCGTGGGCGCGTGCAGCGCGAAGATCGTGTTGCGGATTTCTCTGATCGTGGTGTCGAGGTCGTCGACGGCCTGGTCGATCCGACGGATCACGGCGTCGTCGTTGGTGAGCCGTTCGGCGGACTGCAGCGACATTCCGGTCGCGAAGAGCTGTTGGATCACTTTGTCGTGCAGATCCCGTGCGATGCGCTCGCGATCTTCGAGGAGTACGACGGACTGCAGGCGTTCGTGGAGACGGGCGTTCTCGATCGCGACCCCGGCGGCCGAGGCGAGGGTGACGGCGAGCGTTTCGTCTTCCACGGTGAACTCGGCACCTGACTGCTTCTCGCAGAGGTAGAGATTGCCGAAGACCGCGTCGCGGACGCGGATCGGTACGCCGAGGAACGATGTCATCGGCGGATGGCCGGGTGGGAAGCCGAACGAATCGGGGTGGAGGGTCAGATCGAGGAGTCGGAGGGGCGCGGGGTGGGTGATCAGGCGACCGAGGATGCCTCGTCCTTGGGGGAGCGAGCCGATGCGTGCAACTTCCTCGGGCTCGATGCCGGTATTGACGAACTCGGTGAGGTCTCCGTCGGGTCCGATCACGCCGAGCGCGCCGTATTTCGCGTCGACCAGGGCGGTCGCAGACTCGGTGATGCGCCGAAGGACCACGGGTAGGCTCAGGTCCGACGCCACGGCGAGCATGGCGTCGAGAAGTCGGCGGAGTGGCGGGTCCGAGTTCCATGCCACTGTCACGATGACAGTTTGACGGTTCGGCCCCAGGAGGTCCAAACGTGTCGGGAGAGAACGGCGACGACCAGCGCATCCGGGTGTTCCTGCTCGACGATCACGAGATCGTCCGGCGTGGGGTGCGCGACGTCCTCGAGGGCTCGGGCCTGATCGAGGTGGTGGGTGAAGCCGGGACCGCCGCCGAGGCCATCTCTCGTATTCCGCCGACCCGACCCGATGTTGCGGTCCTGGACGTCCGTCTCCCCGACGGAGACGGTGTCACCGTGTGTCGAGACGTGCGATCACGTCATCCCGAGATCCAGTGTCTGATGCTGACGTCGTTCTCCGACGACGAAGCGATCTTCCAGGCCATCATGGCCGGCGCGGCGGGGTACCTGCTGAAGCAGATCAAGGGTCCTGACATCGTGGACGCGATCGTGCGGGTCTCGAAGGGTCAGTCGTTGCTCGACCCTTTGGTCACCGCTCGAGTCTTGGAGCGACTCCGCCAGCCCCCCGAAGAAGACGAGCGATTGGCGGCGCTCACGGGACAGGAGCGCAAGGTGCTCGACCTCATCGCCGAAGGGTTGACCAACCGCCAGATCGGTGAGCGGATTCACCTGGCCGAGAAGACGGTGAAGAACTACGTGTCGAACCTGTTGACCAAGCTCGGCATGGAACGGCGAACCCAGGCCGCGGTGTATGCCGCGGGGCTCAAGAACCCCGCTACCGATACCGGCCGATAGCCCCCGGCGGCGGTCGTCACAGCTTGACCACGAGCACCGGACACGGGCTGTGGTGGACGACCCGCATGGCGGTGCTGCCGAGGGCGAGCCGGGCAAATCCCTCTCGAGCGTGACTGCCGACGACCACAAACGATGCCGGGAGTTCGGTCGCGAAGTCGACAATGGCATCGGCGGGGTCGACGGCGGTCAGCAGCTTGGTTTCGGTCGCGATGTGCATCGGCATGAGGGTCGCGACGGCGGCATCGAGGCCGGGGCCCGCAGCCAGATCCGACGTGGCGTCGGCATCGGCGACGAACGGGTATGGCGCCGGCGGGACGGACTCGATGGTCCACAGCCGGAGCCCGTGCCGCTCGGCGAAGCGGGCGGCCGCGGGCACGATCGCCGCGGCGGTTGCGGCGCCGTCCACGGCCACGACCAGGTTGCCGGCGTCGGAACGGATCGGGTCCGTGACGACCTGCGGACCGACGAGGAGTACCGGATCGGTCATCGCCCGGGTGACCGCTTCGGTCGTGCTTCCCAAGACCAGTTCGCCGAGCGTGGAACGCCCATGTGACGCCATACAGACCAGAGTCGGATGCTCCTCGGCCGCGATCTGGGCGATGGCCGCGGCCGGCGGTTGGTCCAGCAGCACCCGGGTTTCGACGGGAGGACCGACCACCTGAGTTGCTCGCTCGTCCAGGTACCGGCGGGGGGCAATCGGTTCGCCGCGCCACGTGCTCGTCATGAGGATGAGCGGGTCGTTCCCGGCGAGGACGCGCGCGTACGGAAGCGCGCGTTCCGCCTCGACGGAGCCGTCCAACGGGGCGATGATCTTGGTCATGGACCCAGTGTGTCGCGGGCGGTCCGTCGATCCCAGAGTCCTTCGGCCTCACGGGTCGGGACCCGTGGAGCGGGGGTCACCGGTCGCAGCGACCTCCGGCCCTAGTCTCGACGCATCCCGAAGGGGAGCATCGACACCGTGGGTCGCGTCAACCTGACGTCCGGTCACGAGATGGCACCAGAGGGAGAGAGATGAAACCGAGTCGGATCGTCGCGTTGGTCTTCGGATGCATCCTCGTGTTGCCGTCGCTGGCACTGCTCGCCGGGAGCGCGGGTCTTGCCGCGGCCTACGGTCTCGGCCGCGATTCCGACGGCTATTTCTCGGCCGACCTGCGGCGGGTTCGCACCTCGACCCCGGCTGTGACCACCCAGGACATCGATTTCGGCACGGAGCGGGGCGACGCCGATGAACTCCTGAAGCGCCTCGACGCGGACATTCGCCTTCGCGTCACGTCCGCGTCGGCGGGTGGCCGCGTCTTCGTCGGCATCGGCCCGGCGGGTCGGGTCGCTCGCTATCTCGACGGTGTGGCCCATGCTGAGGTCGTCAACGTTCGGGGCTCTCGGGTCGTGTTGCGGAGTCGAGCCGGATCCGACACGGTCGCGCCGCCCACCGCGCAGAAGTTCTGGGCCGGGTCCGCGTCGGGACTCGGGACCCAACAGTTGGTCTGGAAGGCCACCGCGGGACGGTGGACCGTCGTCGTGATGAACGCCGACGGGAGTCCGAACGTGGCCGCCGACGTGAACGTTGGTGCGAAAATCGGAGCGCTGCTTCCCGCCGCGCTCATCCTGCTCGGCATCGGCGCGGTGCTGATGGCCCTGGCCGTGGTGTTGATCGTGGTCGGCGCCAGTGGCCGGAGGCCAACCGCCGTCGACGGCGAGGCCGCCGTCGCGCTCGCATCCCCATCTGGACCGGGTACACCGGTCCGGCTGAGTGCCCAACTCGACCCGGCGTTGTCGCGCTGGAAGTGGTTGGTGAAATGGATTCTGGCGATCCCCCACTTCGTGGTGTTGTTCTTTCTATGGATCGCCTTCGTCACCGTGACCGTGGTCGCCGGCTTCGCCATTCTGTTCACCCGGCGTTATCCGCGGTCGCTGTTCGATTTCAACCTGGGTGTGTTGCGGTGGACGTGGCGAGTGCAGGCCTACGCGACCTCGGGCGGTCTCGGCACGGATCGGTACCCTCCGTTCAGCCTTGGTGCCGAGCCCGACTATCCCGCGACGCTCGACATTGCCTATCCCGGCGAACTCTCACGCGGCCTGGTGCTCGTGAAGTCGTGGCTGCTCGCGATCCCTCACTACTTGGTGTTGGCCTTCATGACGGGAGGCGCGTCCGCCAACGGAGGGCTCCGCGCCGTGCTGGTGTTGATCGCCGTGGTCATCCTGCTCTTCACCACGCGGTACCCGCAGTCGCTGTTCGATCTCATCGTCGGGGTGAACCGGTGGTCCTACCGGGTCGTGGCCTACGCAGCGCTCATGACCGACGAGTACCCGCCGTTCCGACTCGACCAAGGTGGAGACGAACCGGAGTTTCCCGAGCCCGTCGCGATCTCCACCGGTGAGGCCAGTTAGCGTCTGGCCGTGTGAGCGGTGACCGCGAAAAGCTGGTGCTGGAGATCGACGGCCGCGAGGTCGCGATCTCGCACCCCGACAAGTTGTTGTTCGCCGACCGGGGTGAGACCAAGCTCGATCTGATCCGCTACTACGAATCAGTGCGAGACCCGTTGCTCGCGACCATGGGCGGGCGTCCGGTGATGCTCCAGCGATTCCCGAGCGGCGCGGGTGGCTCGTCGTTCTTCCAGAAACGCGTCCCGAAGAACGCACCGAAGTGGTTGGAGACCGCCGTGGTGTCGACGCCGAACGGAACCGAGTCCAACGCGATGGTCGTGGCGGACGTCGCGCACGTTGCGTGGGCCGTCAACCTTGGGTGTCTCGGGTTCCACGTGTGGCCCTCGTTGGCCCGCGCGCCGGAGTTCGCCGACGAGTTGCGGATCGACCTCGACCCGGGTCCGGGGGTGACCTTTGCGATGGTGCAGGAGGCCGCATCCGAGGTGCGTCGCCTGCTCGACGATCACGGGATCGCCGGATACCCGAAGACGACCGGCAGCCGCGGCATTCACATCTATGCACGACTTCGACCGGAGTGGGATTCCTACGAAGTGCGGTTCGCGGCGGTTGCGGCCGCCCGCGAACTCGAGCGGCGACGGCCCGACCTGATGACCGCGGCGTGGTGGAAGGAAGAACGTGGCGAACGGGTGTTCATCGACTTCAACCAAAATGCTCCCCACAAGACCGTGTTCGGGGCGTGGTCGGCGCGGGCCTATCCCGAAGCCCCGGTCTCGATGCCGTTCCACTGGGACGAACTCGCCGATGTGTCGCCGCGCCGCTGGACGATCGCCGATGCTTCCGAGCGACTCCAGGCCGACGGCGACCCGTGGGCGGCGATGTATGACGCGCCCCAGTCGATCGCCCCGTTACTGGAACTGCACGAACGGGACATGGCCGCGGGAATGATGGACGCCCCGTGGCCGCCGGTGTATCCGAAGCAACCCAATGAACCGCCCCGGGTCGCTCCGAGTCGGGCCAAGAAGCCTGACCCGCCCGGCGCCTGACCCGACCGGCGTCGACCACCTTCCGATCCCCGGGGTCGCATTCCGGGTCCCGCCTCTGCTATCCCATGCGCCATGACAAAGATGTGTGAAGGCAGAGTTGTGATCATCACCGGTTCCGGCCGGGGCATCGGGCGTGAATACGCGTTGATGATGGCGGGCGAAGGCGCCAAGGTCGTGGTGAACGACGTTGGTGGTTCGCGTGACGGTGCCGGCCACTCGGATGGCCCGGCGCACGACGTCGTTGCCGAGATCGAGGGCATGGGCGGCGAGGCGGTCGCGAACGGTGACGACATCTCCACCTGGGAGGGCGCGGGCAACGTCGTCAAGCAGGCGATCGATCACTTCGGTGGTCTCGACGTTGTCGTGAACAACGCCGGAATCCTGCGGGACCGGATGCTCGTGAACATGGCCGAGGAAGAGTGGGACGCCGTCATCAAGGTGCACCTGAAGGGCACGTTCGGTGTATCCCGGTTCGCGGCGGCGTACTGGCGTGAGCGTTCGAAGAACGGGGAGACCAACGACGCCCGGATCATCAACACGACGTCGCCGTCGGGGATCTACGGCAACGCCGGTCAGACCAACTACGGCGCGGCCAAAGCGGGCATCGCGAGTTTCTCGATCATCGCCGCCATGGAACTCGAGCGGTACGGCGTGACCGTGAACGCGATCGCCCCGACTGCGCTCACGCGAATGACCGAAGACCTCGGTCTCGGCGGCGCGTCGGAAGAGACCAAGGCGATGATGGATCCCCGGTGGATCGCACCGCTCTGCACGTGGCTCGCATCGCCCCAGTCCGCGGGCGTGACCGGTCGGGTATTCGAGGCGTCGGGTGCGCAACTTTCGGTGGCCGAGAGCTGGCACCGGGGTCCGAGCGCACCGCCGGTGGACGATCCGTCCGAGGTCGACGCGGTGATCCGCCCGCTCATCGCCGCAGCTCGTCCGAACTCGGACATGTTCGGCAACGACAAGGCGTCGTAACTCCCCCCACCTCCGCGACTTTTTGTCTGCCCGTGGTCGGAAACCCAACCCTCCAGACAAAAAGTCGCGGCAGGGGTGGTTAGGTCGACGTGACGGCCAGGGTCAGCGTGTCCTCGTCGACGAGTATCACGTCGAGCCCGGCCTTGCCTGAGTCCTTCGAGGTCACCGTCAGCGTGCATGGTGACGTCGCGGTGAAGAAGGTGCAGCGACCGGCATCGTCGGCGGGCATACCCCACACGGTGAGGAACTGGTCGAGCGTGTACTTGGCGTTCTGCTTCGGGCTCTCGACATGGATCTCACCGGTTGCATCGTGGGTGTGCAAGGCCGCAATCCGGTTGGAGTCCTCGTCGATGCCGATCCCACTGGGGACCTCGAAGGGTTTCCCGGCCACGGTCACCTTGAGTCGGGTGTGGATATGAGTGTCGAATGCCTCCTGGTCGAGGAGGGGAACGTTCGCGGCGGTCGTGCGCGCCTCCAACGCTGACGAGGTTGCAGTGTCGCCGCTGGTGGATCCGGAACTCGTCGCACTCGACGAGCAGGCGACGAGCGCGACACCGCACGCTGCGATCGCGATGAACCCCCGTGGTGAACGCATGAGCCAGTGATCTCCTGTTTGGCCGATTGAACGATCCATTTTGGTCGCTGGGTGCCGGGATTCCTGGACACGGACGCGTGACCGGCGGCTACCTTCGCCCAATGGCGAGCAGAAACCCGGCGCTCAAGGCGCTGCGACGACACGAAGTGCCGACCTGGTGGCGCGATGCCAAGCTCGGGATCTTCGTCCACTGGACACCGGCGTCGGTGCCGGGTTTCGCACCGATCGACGGTGACATCGTCTCGATGATGCAATCCGGCGATCCGAAGGCGATGGGGTGGTCGCCGTACACCGAGTGGTACGAGAACTCGCTCCGCTTCCCGGACAGTCCCGTCGCGAAGTTCCATCGCGAGCGATACGGCGATCGTGCCTATCGCAGGTTCATCGCCGATTGGGAAGCCGGCCTCGCGCACTGGGACCCCGAGGAGTGGGCTCGAACGTTCGCGGCGACCGGGGCCCGGTACGTCGTGCTGGTCAGCAAGCACCACGACGGGTACTGCCTGTGGCCATCCTCCATCGCGAACCCTCGTTTGCCCGGACATCAATGCGCGCGTGATGTGGTGGGGGAACTCGGTGAGGCCGTGCGCGGACAAGGCATGCGCTTCGGCGTCTACTACTCGGGTGGGCTCGACTGGACCTTCGACGACCGCCCGATGGGTCAGATGTCCGACATGATTTCGGCGATTCCGCGCGGCGAGTATCCGGCCTATGCGGCGGCCCAGGTGCGCGAACTCATCACTCGGTACCGACCCAGTGTCCTGTGGAACGACATCGCCTGGCCCCAGGAAGGCAAGGAGCTCTGGCCGCTCTTTCGCGAGTACTACGACGCCGTACCCGACGGGGTGGTGAACGACCGGTGGATGCCGTGGAGTCCGGTGATGAAGGCGTTGCAGTTCGGGCCCGCCCGCAAGTTGCTCGATGGCGCAGTGACGAAGCAGGCGAGAAAGGACGCGGGCGTGATTCCGCCCGAACCCCCGTTCTACGACGTGCGTACCCCCGAGTACACCTCGTTCCCCGACATCCAGCGGCGGCCGTGGGAGTGCGTGCGGGGTATGGACCACAGCTTTGGGTACAACGCGGCGTCGCGCCCGGAGGACTTCCTGACTCACGACGATCTGCTGTGGTCCTTCGTCGACATGGTGAGCAAGAACGGCAACCTCTTGTTGAACGTCGGCCCCCGTGGGATCGATGCGTCGATTCCCGACGAGCAGCGCCAGCGGTTGCAATGGCTCGGGGATTGGTTGGGCGCGAATGAGGCCGCCGTGCGTGCGACGCGACCGTGGGTGCGACCCGGGACCCAGACCGGTGAAGGTGCCGGTGTGCGCTACACCGCGGGTGATCGAGAGGTGTTCGCCATCGTGGAGCGCGCGAGTGCGATCGTCACGCTGCCGGATCTGGACGCGACTCGCACGACGACCGTGGCGACGGCTGATGGCGGGGCGGTCACGTGGAGCGCGACGGATGCTGGGCTGCGACTCGATGTGGGTGCCGACGCGTCGTCGACGCCCGGGCCGATCACTCTTCGCTGCCGTGACGTCGCCGCCACGCGCCGTACCTGACGCAGGCGTCAGGTACAGTCGCCGCGCATGACCGCGACCTTCGACCGCGTCCTTCCCAAGATCATCAGCGTCGATGATCACGTGGTGGAACCGCCTCACGTCTGGCAGACCTGGCTGCCCGAGCGGTTCCGAGCACGCGGTCCGCGAGTGGAGCGCAGGCAGTGGGGGCCGTTTCGGCATCTTCCCGGGGCTCGGTACGAGATGAGCGAAGACCCTGGGGGCCGCTGGGGAGATGCCTGGTACTTCGACGACCAGCTCATCTATGTCCACAAACGCTTCGTCGCGATCCCACTCGACGCGACACCCAATGGTGACCTCTCCAAGTTCGACCGTACGAAGATGGTGATGGAGGCGGTCACCTACGACGAGATGCGGCCGGGCTGCTACGACGGCCAAGCGCGGATCGCAGATTTCGAACTCAACTGGGTCGACGGTTCGTTGCCGTTCCCGACCTTTCCGCGGTTTTGCGGACAGACCTTCTACGAGCATGCCGACCGCGAACTCGGGCTGGCGTGTGTGCAGGCGTACAACGACTGGATGGTGGAGGAGTGGTGCGCGCCGTCGGGCGGCATGAACATCCCGCTCTGCATCATGCCGTTGTGGGACGCAGAACTTGCGGCCGCCGAGATTCGCCGCAACGCCGAACGGGGCGTGCGCGCGTTCTGCTTCAGCGAGTTGCCGCACCACCTGAAGCTGCCCACGATCCACAGCGGCGGTTGGGACCCGGTCTTCGACGTGTGCAACGAAACCGGCGTGACGTTGTGCATGCACATCGGGTCGTCGTCGACGAACCCAGCGGCGTCGCCCGACGCGCCGAAGGGTGTCGGCGGCACACTGGCGTTCAACAACTCGATGGCCTCGCTGGCCGACTGGTTGTTCTCGGGCAAGTTGATCCAGTTCCCGAAGTTGAAGCTGGCGTACTCCGAAGGCCAGATCGGGTGGATCCCGTACGCCCTCGAACGGGCCGACACCGTGTGGGACCAACACGACAGCTGGCAGCATTCGAAGGAACTGATCCCCGAGCCGCCGTCGACCTATTACTACGGACGGATCTTCGGGTGTTTCACCGCGGATCGTCATGGGCTCGCATCGCTCGACGAAGTCGGCGTCGACAACATCTGCTTCGAGACCGATTATCCCCACACCGATACGACCTGGCCCGACAGTCACGCGTACATCCAAGCGATGCTTGCGGGGTACGACGACGATGTCGCCTACAAGGTCCTGCGCGGCAACGCCATCCGCATGCTGGAGTTGGACCGAGTCTGAGGCGCATCAAACCTGATTTCCCTCATGTTGGGGATGCAGGGGCCGCTCGATCGGATGAAGCTCCTCGTGCGGGCCTGGGAGGCCTCAACGATGGAGCACACCATGGGGACACTGACGAAGCCACGCTCCGCAGGCGGGCGATCTCATCTCAAGCTGGTCCACTCGACCGACGATGCTCGGGGCATGACTGTGGCACCGACCGGAAAACTCTGCGATCTCGACGACCCGAACCCCGGCCCGCGCGATGCGGCGGCCCTCGTTGCTCGGTTCAGCCGCGTGCTGCCCTCCGACATCGACTGCGACGGGGTCTTCTCACTCGGCGAGAGTTAAGGGACCAGGTCCTCGCCTTCGGCCGCGGTGCCTCTAGACCCAGCCGCCGGAGTAGCCGAGGAACTGTCCGGTGGTGAAGCCACTCGTGCCATCGAGGAACGCCGCGCACATCGCCGCGCATTCCTCGACCGTGCCGAGGCGTCGCATCGGTACTCGTGACTCGATCTTCTTCCGCACCTCGGGGTCGTCGGCGCCGTTCGCGCGCCGGAACTCGGGAAAGTCCATGAAGTTGGTCCCGAGCGCGTTGACCTGGACCCCGGTGCGGGCCACCTCTCCGGCCACGTTCCTCACGAGCATGTTGGCCGCGGCTCGAGCCGAGGAGTAGAGCGGTGCGCCCGGGGTCGGGCGGGCGCCGGCCGCGCTGGTGAGGAGCAACACCTGACCCGACCCGGCCTCGACCATGGCCGGGACGACCGCGCGGAGGAACTGATACGGCGCCTCGATGCAACCGCGCATGACGCGGTGAAGATCGTCGACGGTCGAGTCGGTGAACCGTCCGATCACGATCTGGCCCGAGAACGCAGTCGCCGCATCGATCCGCCCGAACCGGGCGACGGTGGCGGCGACCAAGGCGGGCGCCACCTCCGGATCGGCGAGATCTCGCGACGTCTCGATGACCTCGACGGTGGCGCCGGCGGTTTCGAGCTCGGCGACCAAACCCGGTTCGGGATGGGCGAGTGCGAGATCGTGGCCTCGATGGGCGAGGAGACGGGCGAGCGCCGGGCCGACGAAGAAGCCGGCATCGGCGATGAGCGCGACGCGTCGAGGAGGTGAGGAGGTCGTCATACGGGGACCGTAGACCGAGTGGTGGGCTCCGAGCACGTACGCTCCGGATCAGGCGAACCAACCGGGAGGAAGACCGTGCGCGCTGCTGTTCTCGAGGCTCCGAACACTGCTGTCGTGATCGACGACATCGACATTCGCCCGCCGAAGCGAGGCGAGGTGCTCGTCCGGGTCGCCGCGTGTGGCGTCTGCCATTCAGACCTGTCGATCGTCGACGGGTCGTTCCCTGCGCCGGTGCCGGTCGTGCTGGGTCATGAGGCGGCGGGAACCGTGGAAGCCGTCGGCGAGGATGTGACCTCGGTGGCACCGGGCGACAAGGTGGTGTTGACGCCGTTGCCCCCGTGTGGTCAGTGCTACTTCTGTTCTCGGAACCAGCCGACACTGTGTGCGGTCTACGGCGCGTCGTTGTTCTCGAACCTCATGCCCGACGGGACGAGCCCGCTGTCGCGCAACGGCGACATCGTCTATCGCGGTCTGGCGACGGCCGCGTGGGCCGAGTTCGCGATGATGCCCGAGGTCGGCGTCGTGAAGGTCGGCCCCGACGTACCCCTCGACGTGGCGTGCGTGCTCGGGTGCGCGGTCCAGACCGGTGTCGGCGCGGTGCTCAACACTGCCCGGGTCGAAGAGGGGGCGACGGTGCTGGTGCTCGGTGCCGGCGGTATCGGGATCGCGGTCGCTCAGGGTGCGAGGCTCGCGGCGGCGTCGCGGATCGTCGTGGTGGATCCGGTCGCGGAACGCCGGGACGCCGCCCTCCGCTTCGGGGCCACCGACGTGTGCGACCCGGGGGAGGACGACCCGGTGGCGATGGCGTTTGCGCTCACCGGTGGTATCGGCGTGGATTACGCGTTCGAGGCGGCGGGCCAGGCCGCGTTGATCGAACAGGGGATCATGGCGGCGCGGTCGGGCGGCACGATCGTGTGCGTCGGCGCCCCGCCGTTGGAACAAGGGATCACCATCCCGATGGTCGTGGGCTTCACCGCGACCGAGAAGAAGTTGATCGGGTGTCTGCTCGGATCGGTCCACTCCCATCGCGACATCCCGCGCCTGCTGGCGTTGTGGCGGGCCGGCCGATTGGATCTCGAGGGCATGATCACGCACCGGCTGCCACTGAGTGAGACCGAGACCGCATTGGACCTCATGCGTCGGCGAGAGGGTCTGCGCACCGTCTTGACGATCGGCGAGTGACGGGCATGGAGGACGACGGCGAACTCCTCGAGGATGCTCGCGTTGCGGCCAGCAACTCGTTGCGGGACTTGGTGCACGCGTTCGTGCGCGCGCATCCGGGCGACGACGAGATCTACGGCGAAATCCAGGAACGAGCCCGGGCGTTGGCGGAGGTGCTCGACGCCGCGCCCCGGCGGAACCGGCTGGAGATGATGCAGGCGGCGCGTGAACGGCATGGGGGTACCTTCCCGGTGGGCGTCGCCGCGGGTGGGTTCAACGACCGGGCGGTGGCCGGGCTCGCGAATCCGAGCGCGGTCGACATCGAGGTGGAGCCGGGTGGTGACGAGGTCGTGGCCCGCATCTTCTTCCGCAAAGGTTTCGAGGGCCCGCCGGGGCGCACGCACGGTGGGATCGTGGCGGCAACCTTCGACGACGTGACCGGGTTCATCATCGGCCGGATCGGTCAACCCGCGTTCACCGGTGAGCTGACGGTCCGGTTCGTCGGACCGGTGCCGATCGAGACGCCCATCGAGATGCGGGCCCGGCTCGACGGGCAGGAGCGCCGCAAGCTGTTCATCAGTGCCGAGGCCACCGCCAACGGCGAGGTCGTGGCCACGTGCAAGGCGATCTACATCACGATCGATCCCAGCATCTTCGCCGCCGCCCCCGACCCGCGCTGACTCGCCCGTCCTCCAGTGTTTGGTGTCTGGTGGTCCGCAGACGACCACCATGTGCCAAACGGTGCTGATCGGCGCAGCGTCTAGTCCAGCGGTTCGTTGGGGACTTCGAAGTACTCCTGGTAGCGGCGGGCGCGTTCGCGCATCTCGCCCTGGTCGAGTTCGGTCGCCTCCCAGGTGTAGGTGTGCACTCCGTGCGCGCCCTTCGGGTTGGCGGCGAGGTACTCGCGCATGCGTTGCTCGGTGGTCTTGGTGAGTTCGAGGCCGAGGGCGTCGTAGATCGCGCCGATCGTGCCGAACGGGTCGGTCATGAACTCGGCGAACTGGAGATCGACGGCCCGATCGGACTTGACGATTCCCTGCTCGCGCGCGTCGACCGACCGGTCGAGCCCGTCGAGGATGTACTCCGCGAACTCGATCGCGGCCTCGGGAATGGTCGTGTGATCCGTCGCGAGTTCCCGCAGCTTCGCGACGAGCGAGCTGATCGACGCCAGGATGCGGAGCGGATCGCGATGGGTTTGGACCAGGAGCGCGTTCGGATATTCCTCGAGCAACGCCGGCAGCGACCAGATGTGGCCCGGCGACTTCAGGACCCACCGATCGGTGGGGTAGTGGGACTGGAGGTGCTGGAGGAAGATCCGGTGCCAGTCGTAGAGGGGGGCCATGTCGGCCTCGTGGAGCAGCCAGTGACCGTAGGACGGGACCCGGTAGGTGGTGGGGAAGATCATCGAGCGGAACTCGGAGCCGGTGATGCGCACGCATTCCTGGGGAAGCTGGGCGCCCATCGGATGCATCGCCCGGAACTCCGGGAGGACCAGGTCGACCATGTCGAGGGTGGCGTCGACCTCGGCGATGCGCGGATCGGTGGCGTAGGTCTGCGGCTCGGGCGGGGGACACGGGCGGTCGACTTCCCAGGTGAGCGGCACCCGGGTGGCGGGGTCGAGGGCCAGAAGGTCATGCAGGATCGTCGTGCCGGTTCGGCCCTGGCCCACGATCACGATCGGCGGCACGACATCGACGTCGCCGATCTCGGGGTGCCGGGTGCGTTCCGCCGTGATCATGAGTCGGTCACGGAGGTAGCCGGTGATCTCACCAGGGACCATCGCGGCACCGATGTCGTTCAGATCGGCTTCGCGTTCGAACGAGTCGACCAGGATGTCGAGTGCCTCGCGCCAACTCGGGGGACCGAAATCGTCGAGGCCGGTTTCGAGGCTCGCGGCTTCGATGAGGGCTTCGGTGTCGATCGTGGTCACGGCCGACACAGTAGTGATAGACGATGCGGTGACGGATCTGGAGGGACCCATGACATCGGACGCAATCGAGAGTCGTGCCGCGTACGACGATCTGCTCGCGGCGTTGGCTGAGGTGGCCGACCAGTTCGCTGGTGAGCTGTGGGGTATCGCCGGACCGGAGGACACTGCCGGTTCCCTGCGGGCGATCGCCCACTTGCTGGAATCCGGCCTCGTCGGACACTTCGAGGATGACCCGGCGACGCCGGTGTTTCGCGAAATCGGCTCGTCGACGCGCAAGGTGATGGGTGACAACGCCGACGCGATCTACTACGACACGGCGATCAGTCACGCGAACGCGTATCGGGTCACCGGGAACGTGGCCGGTGCGATCTACACCTCGTTCACCATCGAGGAGGGCGGAGGCGACGGTGCCTTCCCCGAGCGTACGGCCGACGTGCTGAACGACAGCCAGTTCGACGTCGCCGCCGACGGGACCTACGAGATCTACCTCGGCGGCCCCCGACGTGACCGCAACTGGATGGAACTCACCCCGGCCGCCACACGCATCACGACCCGGCACTATTGGGAACAGATTTGGTCGCCGGGTGTCGCGCCGGTCCCCGACGTTGCGTTGGCCATCGAGGTCGTGGGCGAATCGAGTGCGCCACCGCGACCGAGTGACGCGTCGGTCGCCGCGGGGTTCCGTCGAGTCGCCAACTATGTGCGGTCCCGGTCGATCGGCATGGGACCACCGGCGGATCGGATCCAGCCCTCGTTCGTGTCACAGGAACTCAACTCGTTCCCGGCGCCGGTGCCGCCGCAGGATCACCCGCTCGCGGCGATGGATGCGGCCTACAGCATGGCGCCCTACGTACTCGGTCCCGATGAGGCGCTCGTGATGACCATGCGGTGGCCGGAGTGTCGGTGCGCCAATGTCAATCTGTGGAACCGCACGCTCCAGACCTACGACTACCTGCATCGGTCGGTCTCGCTGAATCGGGCCCAGACCCACTTCGAGGCGGATGGCAGCTTCCGGGCCGTCATCGCCCATCGCGATCCCGGCGTCCCCAACTGGATCGACACCGAAGGCCGTCCGTTCGGTCTGGTGTTTTGGCGGTTCATGCTCCCCGAGGGGCCGATCGAAACTCCGCGGGCCGAAGTCGTCCCCGTCGACTCGCTCGCCTGATCGGACCCACGCCCAACGAACCAACGCGCGGAGCGCACCCCAGGGGGTGCGATACCGGCGCGGGTTGGGGTCTATTCCTCGGTGATGCCGTAGTGGGCGACGTAGCGGGCGAAGGTCGAGCGCACGTGGTCCTCGTCGAGGCCCACGGATTCGAACGTGTAGGCGTGTTTGCCGTGCTTGCCTTGGGGCTTGGCCTCGAGATAAGCCCGAATCCGGTCGTCGTGACCGGCGGGCCATGAGAAACCGAGCCGGTCGTACACGCCGTGGAGTTGGGCCACCGGGTCGGCCATGAGGTCGAGGAAGTGTGAGTCGACGATGCGTTCGTTCGGGATCGCGCCGCTTTCACGTTGGTCGATCGCGCCGTTGAGGAACATCTCGTAGGCCAGCTCCATCATGGGTCCGGTCGCCACCGGATCGGCCGCGTCGCTGCGCATGAACCGCACGACGCTCAACAAGCTGGTGAGCGACGCGATGAACTTTCGCGGGTCGCGGTGGGTGTGAATCACGAGCGCGTCGGGATACTCACCAAAGAGTTGTGGCAGCGACGAGATGTGCGCCGGCGACTTGAGGAGCCAGCGGCGGTCGGTGCCATCCGGGGTGGCCCCTCGTGGGTCGCCGGCGTATTGGAAGGTCTGCAGCATCCGACGATGGAGTCGGTACACACGCTCCACCGCTTCCGGGTGCTCCATCTGCCAGCCCATGAAGCTCGGGGTGTCGTAGTGCATGGACCAGTACGGACCGGCGAAGTCGAAGGCAAGGAAGTGCACGCACTCACACGGCAGGTCAGCGGCCAGTTCGTGCATCGTCATGAAGTCCGGGTGAATGTCGGCCCAGAGTTCATGCTCACATTCTGCGAGCCGGCGGCGCTCGGCTCGATCCGTGGCCGGGTTGGATGTGGCGTCGGCCCGGCGGGGCAGCGGCTGGGCCGCCTCCCAGCCGAGCGGGGCGCGCAGGGCCGGGTCGAGCGCCAGCAACTCCAACAGGATCGTGGTGCCGGTCCGGGGTGGACCGACGACGAAGAGCGGGGCGTCGATCGCTTCCTCGGCGACTGCGGGCGTGGCGTCCCAGTGCGCCTGGAGGCGGAGCCACGTTTCGACCATCGCGGTGACCTCGGCCCGAGTGAGGACGCGCCCGAGGAGGTGCAACCCGCTCTCGGTGTCGACCGACCCGACGAACGCCCGGAATGCCGTTTCCCAACCGTCCCACTCGTCGGTCGCGACGGTGTGGCGTCCCGTACTGGTCAGGGCCGCGTCGATGATCTCCTGGGCGTCCAGCGGTATCAGGGCGCGAGGGTCGCCCACGGTCTCGCCGAACAGATTCAGTCGTCGGACCCAGTCCGGATGACGGAGTGATTCGCTCATGAACGGTCTTCTTTCGTGAAAACGTCGAAACAGTCAAGTTTCGGGTGTTGAATCGCCGAAAGGACAAGAGCGCCCGAATCGCCGTCTGAAGGGGGTTGCGCCTTGACCACACCGACCCGGACCCCAGGTGTCCCGAAGCAGACGGTCGATGAGATCGCCGCGAGTCGCACGGCCCAGAAGCTACCGGCGCCACCGGTCTTTCGGCGGGAGGTCGTCGCCGTCCCGGTCGGCGGGCGCGGCAAGAAGGTCGTCGCGGATCTCGAGGCTATTGCCTTGGCCAATGCGGAGGCCGCGGAGGAGGCGCGTCGGGTGGCGCTCGCCCAGCGCAGCGCGCTGGAAGAGATCGCCGCCGGACGGATGGAAGCCGAGCGCCTCGTCGCGCACATGAAGCACGAGATGCTCGAGGCGCAGGCCGAACACGAGCGACTGGTTGCTCAGGCCCGGTTCCGGGCCACCCAGGAAGAACGGCGTCGTCTCGGGGTGGACGTACTCGGTGGCGACGCACCGTCGAGTCCACCGTCCAGTTCGGCCCGGCGCGGCCACCCACCGACCGCGGCGGGCAATCCCGTGGCGTCACCAACCTCGACACCGGAATTCCGCACGCTGCAAACCCAGCTCGCCGAACGCGACCAAGCCGGCGAGTCGCATCGCCAACGCCTGCTCGAGGCGCTGCGCGAGCGAGATGCGGCCCGCCTCGAACTCCAACGTGTCAGCGACGCGCGCATGCATGCCGAGCGGCGCCTGGAACGGGTCACCGAGGTGCTGCATCGGGCTACCAGCGCGGGTGGGCCGCGTCCGGTCGGCGGGGACGGGGTCGAAGAGCAGCACGTTCGCGCGCTCAGGGACGAACTTGCAGTAGCGATCGCGCGTGCGAAGTCGGCCGAGGCGCGCACGAACGAACTCCGGGATGAGATCGAGTCGGTCAAGAACCAGCGGACGAGCACGTCGGAGACGCTCGAAGCGACGCGGGGCGATCTCGATCTGGCTCGCGAAGAACTGTCGGGCCTCCACGCGCGCCTGATCGGGCTCGAAGCGGCCCAGGGTGCAAGCGGTTCCGCGGGTGAGGAACTCGAAGCGGTGAATGCCCACGCCCGCGAGATCGAACGCGAAGTCGTCGAGGCCCGCGGTCGAGCGGTGGCGGCGGAGCAACGGGTCGCGGAACTCACGGCCGCACTGGCGACGACGAGCGGCCACGCAGATGAATCCGAGGCGACGATCGGGACCTTGAAGGTCGAGTTGGCCGAGGCCCGAACCGAGTCGGCGCGATCCGAAGCGAGGATGTCCGAACTTGCCGAGCAGATGGCGCGCATCGAGGCGGATCTGGCCCTCGCCACCGCGGCCCACAACGAAGCGGAATCGCGGTTGCGGGCGACCGAAGGAGAACTCAGTTCGGTCGACGGTGCGCGGACCGAACTTGACGAGTACGTCGCCGAACTGCGTTCCACCGTTGAACGCCACGAGGCGCGAGTCGCCGAGCTGGAACACCAACTCGACGCCGCAATCAGCGATCACGGCGCGCATGCGATCGACCTCGAAGCGACCCACGCCGCCACCGCGGCTGAGCTGACCTCGGCGTCGGCGCGCGCGGAGCACCTCGCGGCTGAGATCACCACACGGGACGAACGCATCCACCAGCTCGATGCCACGCTGGCGTCGACGACCGCCGAACTCGGCGAGCTGGTCGGGAGGAATGCCGAACTCGGTGGCGATTTGGCCAACCGCGATGCCCGCATCGCGGACCTGCAGGCGCAACTCCAAGCGAGCGCTGATGCCCGGGCGTTGGTAGAGGGCGAACGCGCCGATCTGATGGCCGCGGCGACCGCTTCAGAGGAGATGAGCACCGAACTGGAATCGCAACTCGCGGCCCTGGCCGCCGAGTTGGATGCGCGTGACGGTCGGCTGGAGGAACTCGATGCGGCGCTGACGGCAGCCGTCGCGGAGTCCTCGGCCGCCGCCGCGCAGCTCGACGAGTTGTCGGGGTTGACCGATCAGCTCGAAGCCGCATTGGCCGCGCACGCGCAGACGGAAGAGGCCCTGGCCACCGCACGGGCGGAGCGAGATGTGGCCGTGGCGCAGGCGGACTCACTCACCCTCGAGCTGGGCCAGCGGGCCACCGACATTGCCGACGCCGAGGCCCGTCGGGAACAGCTCGAACGGGAGCTGAGCATGGTCGGCGCAGATCATGGCGATGTCGTGCAACGGCTCGACGACCTGACCGCGGAGTTGACGGGCCTGCGGGCCGAGCGGGATGCACTGAACGCGGCCCGCTCGGAGTTGACCGATCAGTGTGAAGCCATCGAGAGCGAACTTGGGGCCACTCGGGTGCGGGCCGAGGAAATGGAGATGACTCGATCAGCCGACCGGCAAGTCGCCGAGAAGGCCATCGCCGGGTTGCGAGCGAAAGCCGAGGTCGCAGCGGCCGCCCAGGCCCTGGCCGAGGAAGCGGTCGGGGAACAGCGCGCGCGACACGCCTCGGAGATGGAGCGTATGACCGCCGAGTTGGAGTCGGCGCGCCAACAGGTCGACGTGGTCGACATCGAACTCAGCCGACGGCGCGAACGCGAGGAGGACCTTCGCCACGCGCTGGCCGCGGCCGAGCGGGACCGGGCCGCCCTCGCCGAAGCACTGGCGGCCGCGACCGCGACCGGCGTCGCGCGATCGATACCGACGGCGGAGCCGCCTCCGGTCGAGGTTCGTCCCGATCCTGAGCCGGTGGTCTCGGCGTCGTCGTCGGCCCCGAACACGTCGACCCGACCCCCGTCGGATCTGCGCCGAGCGGTGTTCGCGAGCCTGACCGAACTCGCGGGCGACTAGGGGTCTTCGGATGCTGAGGGCAACACCGCCGCGCTGAGTTCGGGGAAGACCTTCGCGACCTTGGTCATGAGGTACTGGCCGTAGGTTCCGTCGAACGCGTGAACGCTGGTGCCGTCCCATCGGCGGCCGGCATCGTCGGGCGGCGGATCGCCGGATAGCGGGAGCGCGCCGACGCGTGCGTCCCAGTCGGGATCGAAGAAGAACGGGATCGAGATGCGGTCTCGATCGGTCGGCGAAACGACCCGGTGGGCTGTAGATCGATAGCGGCCGCCGGTCAGGCGATCGAGCATGTCGCCGATGTTGCACACCAGTGCCGATGAATCGGGCGGGAGGTCGATCCAACCCCGGTCGCTGCGGACTTGGAGTCCGCCGGACGCGTCCTGCCACAGCAGCGTGAGGAATCCATAGTCGGTGTGCTCGCCAACGCCGCGGGTAGCTCCGGGCGTGGCCGGATACTGAAAGAGCCTCAGCAACACCACCGGGTCCCGAAACCACCGGTCGTTGAGCGTGTCGGCCCCGAGTCCGAGTGCGTAGGAGATCGCTCGGGTCAGATGATGGCCGAGCGCTTCGAGCGACTGCAGGTAGGCGGACACGGCCGGACGAAGTGCCGCGGGATGGTCGGGCCAGAGGTTCGGGCCGTGCAACGGGAGTCCGTGCGCCACCCTCGGATCAGTCGGCGGCAGCTCACGGCCGAAGTAGTAGCCCTCCTTGTGGTCGGCCACGCCGGAGGTGAGCTCACCGTCGAGCGGGAACCAGCCTCGCCACGCCACCCCGCCCCGACTCATCGCGACCTGCTGCTTGTCGGCCGTCGGCGACGCGAAGAACTCGCGTGCGAGCGCGGCGACGGCTTCGCTCCGGGTCGGGTCGATCCCGTGGTTGATGACCGAGAAGAAGCCGAACTCTCGACACGCCCGATCGATGGCCGCGGCGACCGATTCGATGTCGCAGCCGTCGAGGAGTGGCGCAACGTCGATGGTCGGGACGACAACCAGATCGTTCACCGGTCAGGAGATCATGCCGTCGAGCAGGGTACGGAACATGATGAGGTCGTCCGGGTCGTCGGGCTTGTCCATCTGGCCGTAGGCCATCCCCCGGGTACTCGTGCGGACCGACACGATCGCGAATCGCAGCGCGCCGAACACCTCGTACCAGTGCAGCGGCTGGGGCGAGTAGCCGGTCAGCCGTTCGTACTCCGCGGCCACCACTTCCGGCGTCATGAATTCGGGCAGGCCGGGGAACTCGAACCGGGTGGCGAGGTCCTGGAAGAACCGGTGGAGGAACACCATCCAGGCGATGTCGACCTCGCGGGGCCCGACCGTGGCCATCTCCCAATCCAAGACGGCGACCGGTGTGAAGTCGCGGTAGAGCATGTTGCCGATCCGGCTGTCGCCCCAGTTCAGCACCGCCTCGGGCTCGGCGGGTCGGTTGGCGGTCAGCCAGTCGAAGGTCCGCTCGATCAGCGGATACGTCACGCCCTCCCGGGCCCACTCGTAGTAGCTGCGCTGACCTTCGAGCTGTGCGGTCATCGCGGACCCCGACGCGTCCGGGCCGGTGATGAAACTCAGGTCGGCATTGGCGGGAGTGATCGAGTGGACTTGGCCCAGCACCGCGACCGACGTCCGCAGGAGGGTGTCACGCTCCTCCGGCGTTGCGTCCATCACCCATCCGCCGAAGACGTAGGGCGGAACGTCTGGCGCGGCCTCGCCGTCGACCCGTTCCATCACGAGAAACGGGGTTCCCAACCAGGCGGGATCGGTCTCGAGATGACGACATATCGGTGCCGGTGCGCTCGTGCGCTCGCGGACGAGATCCATGCATCGTTTCTGGAGGTCGAGGTCGTAGGTTTCGAACACCGGATACACGTCGGGCAGCGGTGCGAGCCGGGCGACCAGACGTTCCGCGGTGCCAACGGGCTGGACCACGGTGAAGAGCACCGTCTCGCTCGACATCCCGTTGCCGGGCTCGCCGATGTCCTCGACCCGCGTCCCGGCGCCGAAGACGTGCTCGGCCCAACGGCCCAGCGCCGGTTCGGTATCCGCGGGGTCTCGCCGCCACGGGGTGGTCATCGCCTCGGGATCAAGATCGGCCATTGGGTTTCCTTGTCACGTCGGGCGGATACGGTGCGGCGAGGTCGGGCGGTGGGAGCGTGGGGATCGACGTTGCCCGTCCGTCGCCGGAACGGAAGGATCGAACCCCATGCTCGCTGCAACCGTGCTGGCCCTGGCGGCCGCCTTGTTGCATGCAGCCTGGAACTTACTCATCAAAACTGCCGACGATCGCGATCTGGCCGCATGGGGTCAGTACGTCTTCGGGGCGGTGGCGCTGGCACCGGTCTTGGCGTTCACCGGCCTCCCGGATCTGGCGGCCTTGCCGTTTCTGGGCGTCTCGGCGGTCGTGCACATCTTCTACGTCCGGGCGCTCGTGGCGGCGTATGTCCACGGCGATTTCTCATTGGCCTATCCGCTCGCCCGAGGAGGAGGCGCGCTCGTCGCCTCGCTCGTGGGCGTGGTCGCGCTCGGCGACGGATTGAGTGTCGGCGGCTGGCTGGCATTGCTGGTCGTGTTCGCCGGGCTGGCGTCGTTGGTACGGCCCGGGACGCCCCGGGTGGAGGTGGTGTACGCGTTGCTCACGGCGGTGCTGATCGGCACCTACACCGTGATCGATGCCGCGGGCGCCCGACACACGAGCAACGGGTTTGCCTACGGCGTGGCCCTGACCGGGATGAGTGGGCTGGCATTGTCGGTCGTCTACCTGGGCCAGGGCCGGGGGCCGGCATTCGCGGTATCGATACGCCGGGGCTGGCCTCGCCACCTCGTGTCGGGCATATTTCTGGCGACGGCCTACTCGTTGGTGCTTGTCGCGGTGCGATTCGCATCGGTCGCCTACGTCGCGACCCTGCGAGAGTCCTCGGTCGTGCTCGGAGCCGGGCTCGGTTGGTTGGTCCTGCACGAACGACTCGGCGGGCGCAGGTTGGTGTCGGCCGTGGTCGTGACCGCGGGCCTGGTGGGGCTGATCGTGGCGCAGGTCTAACGCTCGCTCGAGAGTCGGACGGGAAGCTCTTTCAACGCGTTGTTCAGATTCGAACGCTGCCGACGGGCCGGACCGATCTGCGTGATGGTCGGGAAATAGTCGAGCAGTTCCTCGAAGAACACGCGACCTTCGAGCCGGGCGAGATGGATCCCGAGGCAGAAGTGCTCGCCGGTGCCGAAGGACAGGTGGGGATTCGGGTCGCGATGGATGTCGAACTCGTTCGGCCGCACGAACACCGTCTCGTCGCGGTTGGCCGAGGTGTACATCATCGCGACCTTGTCTCCCGCCTTGATCTCCGCGGGGCCGAGGGTGGTGTCGGCGGTCGCGGTCCGCCGGAAATAGTGGAGGGGATTGGCGTAGCGCAGGATCTCCTCGACTGCTGACGGGATGAGCGACCGGTCGGCCCGTAACTCCGAGAGTTGTTCCGGGTGGTCGAGCAGGGCCAAGAGGCCCGACGACAACATCGTGCGGGTGGTGTCGTTCCCCGCGGTGACGAGCTGGACGAAGAAGCTTCCGAACTGGATGTCGGTCATCGCTTCACCGTCGACCTCGACGGCGAGCATCACGGTCGTGAGGTCATCAGCGGGCTCCGCCCGCCGTTGGCCGGCGAGACCGATCGCATACATCGCCATCTCGACCGTCGCGCTCATCGCCGCTTCGGCGGCGTCGGGGTCGGCCGCCATGATGTCGGGGTCCTGGCTGCCGGAGTTCATCTCCGACCAGTGATGGATCTTGGGCCAATCGGCTTCCGGGATGCCCATGAGTTCACCGACGACCTGGGACGGAAGCCGGGCGCAGACGTCGTGGACGAAGTCGAGGTCGCGGTCGGCGGAGTCGCGCATGATGGTCTGGCAAATCTGGCGGATGCGGCCCTCGAGCTGGCCCATGACCTTCGGCGCAAAATGAGGAGACGCACTCCGTCGGTACCCGAGGTGGCGCGGCGGGTCCATCGCCAAGAGCATGTCTTGCATCATCGCCAGATTCTCGGGCGAGAGATCCTCGAGCACGACCCCTCCCGTCGCCGCCGAGTAGAGGAGTGGCTCGCGAGCCACCGTGACAAGGTCGGCGTGGCGCAGCACGGCCCAATAGCCGGTGCCGTCGGGCATGTCCTGCCACACGACGGGCTGTTCACGGCGGAGCCGGGCAAAGAGTTCGTGGGGAGGACCCGCGACGTAGGAGTCCGGACTGTAGAAGTCGATCGCCGTCATCGCAGGTCCTCCCGAAGTTCAGTTCACGGCTCAGCAGCTCCGTGGTGCGAGCCACGCTACCGGGAGCCATCCCCGAGCGAGCGCCTGCACCGACTGGGTCGTCGCGAACGTGTTCACCGGCGGGAACGCGTCATTCGCGCTCGCGATGTGTCCGTCGGCGGCCTGTTGACTGCGCAGCCAGTTCACCGGGCTGCCGTAGGCCGTCCCCGTCTTCGCCGGACGCGCCGTGTCGCGCCAGCAGGACGTGGTGACGTCGAAGCCCGTTGCGGTAATGGCGACCACTGCGGTCGCAGTGGAGTTGGGGTCGTCCGCGCCGAACGCTTGCCACGAACCGTTCGCCTTCTGGTTGTCGGCGAGGAACTGGAGGGCCTTCACGAGGTTCGCGTCGGTCGAGGTCGCTTTGCCGGCCACCAACGCTTGGACCGCCAGGGCGGTCGAATCGACGTCGAGGTCGGTTCCCGTGTTGTCGCCCGCGAAGTTCCAGCCGCCGTTGGCCTGCTGGGCGGCACGGATCATTGCGAGCGTGGGTGCGGGCACGTCACCCGTGGTCTGCTGCTTGGCCAATGCGGCGTACAGCGTGGCGTTGAACGCTCCGTAGGAACCGTCGGGTGCCGCCCCGGAGTCGACCACCGCGACGAGGTTGCGGGCACCATCAGACTGCGGATCGAACGCGGTCGGGCTCAGACCGAGAGGCTTGGCCACGAGCACGATCAGCTTCGCCGCCTGACCCGCGTTCAGCGTGCCGTCGGCGAAATCGTCGAGCGCGTCGAGTGCGGACTTGTTGTTCTTCTTCATCGCCAGCACCGCGTTGCGGGCCACCGTGGTGTCCCAGCCGAACTTGGTTTGGGCGGGTTCGGCGATGGCGACGACCGCATCGGGCGTTTCGAAGCCCGCGAATCCGGAGACCTCGAAGGAACCGTCGGTCTGTTGTTGAGATGCCAACCAGGTGGTGGCCTTGGTGAGCACTGGTGAGTTCTCCGCCACGCCGAACCCGGTGAATTTGCACCCGGAAATGGCGACGGCGGTGAACAGCGTGCCCACGAGCACGCGACGTAGGGATTGCATGGAAGAACCTCCGGAGGCCCCTTTCCACGAGGGCCTCATGTCGTGCCGCAGGGTGCGGCGACGGATACGAGCGTCGGACCGGTCGGACCGACGGAGGGCGGCGGGGATCTGGCTCAGGAGCAGGTCGCTCCATCACAGTTGCGGGTCAGCGCCGGAATCACACCGGCTTCTCCCGTACCGAACTCGGGCGGGACTCTAGACCTCAAGGGTGCGTTCGGCACAAACGCGACGCCCGCCCTGCTCGCGCCGACCGACTCGGTCAGGCGGCGTGGGCCCGGAGATCGTCGATGGTCGCCCATTCGAGGACGAGCGCGTGGGTTGCCTCCAGCACGACCTTCGGCGCGCGACCGGCCTCGAAGGCCTCGACCCACCGGGCTGCACAGAGACACCACTGGTCGCCGGGGGCGAGGCCGGGGAACCCGTACTCGGGCATCGGGGTCGAGAGGTCGTTGCCGACGCCGCGGCTGAAGTCGAGGAACTCGCCCGTCATCACCACGCAGACCGCGTGCAGCCCGACGTCTTCTCCGCCGGAGTTACAGCAGCCGTCGCGAAAGAACCCGGTGAGGGGATCGAAACTGCAGGGGACAAGTTCGGTGCCGAGCACGTTCTGGGCCATCCCGCTATTCCATCACGGATCGGGCCGTCACGGATCGGGCCGTCACGGATCGGGGAGATCGGTGGAGTGGGGCACGCCGAGCGTCCACCGCCAGGAGATCGAGATTCGCGGTCCCGATCGGGCGGTCTTGGGCACCGCGTGTTCCCAGCCACGCTGCGCGCTGCCGCCCATGACGATGAGATCGCCGGAACCGGGCCGCAGGTCGATGCTCGGGCCGCCGCCGATCGGGCGGATGAGGAAGGGCCGGCGGGTCCCGAGCGTCACGATCGCGACGATCGTGTCGTCGAGGGTCCGGAGTTCGCGATCGGAATGCCATGCGACGCTGTCGCGACCGTCCCGGTAGTAGTTGAACCCGGGCCGACGGAACCGGCGGCGGTACGTGGCCTCGAGTGCGTGGTGAAGCCGCGGGATCATGTGATCGACGGGTGGGTCGCTCATGCGCGCCCAGTACGACAGCCGCGGATCGTCGAGGACTTGGTCCCACATCCGGCGGCGGCCCTGCCGCCACGGCACTGCCCTGATCAGCCGATCGAGCAGCACGTCGCCGCCGAGCACCCAGTCGCGGCTGACGTCGACCCAGGCGCTCGTGTCGAGCTGGATTCGCTCGAACGGGGGCGACTCCCGCAACGACGGGTCGACCACCCCGAACAACGTTGTTTGGAGCCCTGACATCGGGTTCGCCATGCCCGTCAGTGTATCGAACAGATGTTTGGTCAGGCGTCGGATGGGGGTTGGTACATCCCGACCGGGAGGGTCGTGCGCAGGGAGAAGCCGAGCCGCCTGTACATGGCGATCGCCGACGCGTTCCCATCGCGGACGTGCAGGAAGGGCAATGCGCCATCGGCGAGGATCGTGTCGAGCACCGCCAGGGTCGCCACCGCGGCCAGACCGCGGCCGCGGTGCGCCTCGTCGGTGCACACCGCGCTGATCTCGACGGCGTCGGGGAGTCGCATGCGTTGACCGGCCGCGGCAACGAGCACCCCGTCGATGCGCACGCCGAAGAACCGACCGAGTTCGTGCGTTCGTTCGGCCCACGGTCCGGGCGCGGTGGTGGTGACCAATGCCGTGAGCTCCGCGAGGTCGTCCGGGCCGAGTTCGACGGCGCGCGCGCCATGATCGGCTGCGGCGGGCGGGACCGCTCGATCGAACACCATCTGGTGGACCGCGAACGACCCCAGCGCGCTCCAGCCAGGACCGGGCTCGAGCGGCGGGAGGAGAATTGCGGGGCCTTCGCTCAAGGCCGCCAGTGCCGCCCACGATGCTTCGTCGGGGTCGTCGGGCAGACCTGCGAACACCGAGAAGTCCGGCGGGTAGCGCACGGCCCTCGCGTCACCCTCGGCTACCGTGACCTGCGGTCCGGTCAATGCATGCCACACGGGGTTGTCGAGTGGATTCACGGGCTGATCCTCGCAGCTCTAGCTGGGTGGGAGGTGCCCATTTCATGACGTCGACCGAAGTGAATGCGGTGGCGAATGCGGTCGCGGTCATCGAACGCGACGGCTACATCGTGCTCGAAGACGCCATCGAACCCGAGTTGCGTACTCAGCTCCGGGATACCCTCCGCCGGCTCGAAGGCGAACTCGGGGTCACGCCCCGTGCCACCGCGGCCGAAGGCCACGCGACGAAGCGGATGTACAACCTCCTGGCTCGCGATCCGATCTTCGTCGAGATGCCGATCCATCCAGCCGTGTTGCCGATCGTCGAATCGCTCCTCGACCGTGGGTGCCTCCTCTCGGGGATGACGTCGATCGACATCGGGCCGGGTGAGGAGCCGCAACCGATGCACGGTGACGACGTCGTGATGTCCCGCCACCTTCAGCGGCCGCACGCGCCGATGATGGTGACGAGCATGTGGGCGTTGACCGACTTCACCGCCGAGAATGGTGGTACTTGGTTCGTACCGGGCTCGCACCGCTGGGCCGATGTTCCCGGCACCAACGGTGAGATCCCCGACGGGATCGAGGTCCGCAAGCTCGAGATGGCAGCCGGCAGCGTCATGGTCTTCCACGGCAGCCTCTGGCACGGCGGGGGCGCGAATACGACGGCCGACGAGTGGCGCCTCGGCGTCAACGTCCAGTACTGCCCGGGCTTCGTGCGCCAGCAACAGAACCCCTACTTCTCGGTTCCGGCGGAGACGGCCGCGACCTTTCCCGACCGACTGTTGGGTCTGTTGGGATATCGCCTGTACAAGGGGATCATGGGGCACGTCGACGGCAAGAGCCCGGGCGAAGTGGTCTTCGGTCAACGGATGGCCGAGGTTGCCTACCGCGACGCGGAGACTCGTCGACAATCGTGACGAGCGACGTGGAATTAGCGATTCAGCCGCACGCGCCCGAGCGCGCGCGTGCGGTGCGCCGGCTGACGATTGCCGCGGCGTTGTGCGCACTTGCCCTAGTGGTGCTCACCGTCGTCTTCGTCGGGACTCGCGCCGGTCAACGCGTCGACGACGCCGCGCTCCGCGGGCAAGTCGTCGAACACCCGCGGACTGCCGCGCGTTCGGATCGATTGTTGCGCACGATCTCGGTGGGATCGTTGACGTTCTTCGGGGTGTCCCTCGTGGCGATCGCCGCCGCTCGCGGGCGCCGATATCTCGCGCTTGGTGTCGGCACGATCATCGCCGGCTCGAACATCACCACGCAGGTCTACAAAGCCTTGATCGATCGACCCCAGCTCCTCCCGCTCGGGGAACGGCTCATCAACTTCAACACCCTCCCGAGCGGTCACAGCACCGTCGCGGCGTCGCTCGCGGCCGGCCTCGTACTGGTCGCACCCGTCCGGCTGCGACCGGTGGCGGCCACCATCGGCGCGCTGTACGCGTGCGGAATGGCCGCGATGACGCTCGCCGCCGGCTGGCACCGGCCCAGCGATGCGGTGAGCGCGTTTGTGGTGGTGGGAATGTGGACCTTCGGCGTGTGCGCGGTGCTGATCGCGACCCGGGGCACCGGATCGCCGCGGGTGCACGAGGGGCTCCCGGGTCTCGTGATCGGCATGGTCGCAGTGATGACGCTCGCGTTCTCGGTGATTCTCATCTCGACCACGATCGACACGGCCGACGGTTTTCGCGCGGTCCGGTTGGGGGTCGCCTACGTGGTCGCGCTCGGGTCGATCGTCGTGACCGGCGTCGCCTTCATCATCACCGAGGTGTTGTTGCTGCGCGGTATCAGTCTCGACGTTCCCCGGCGCGACCGAACCAGCCGCTGGACCTAGCTGGGTTTGGTGGCCTGGAGTTTGTGGACGATGCGACGCATCACCGGGCGGGGCGTGAACCGCACGCTGCCGGCCATGATCTTGTTCAGGGCTCCGGGCACCGCCACCGCGTCCCCCTTGTTCATTGCCTTGACGCCGAAGGCCGCGACCTCGGCCGAGGTCGGGAGCTTCTTGTTGGCAACGAGCGGTGACAACTCCATTTCGGCTGCGGCTTGAAAGCCCGACGTCGTCGGCCCGGGACACAGTGCGGTCACCGTCACGCCGGTCCCACGCGTCTCTTCGCTCAACGCCTCGCTGAACGACAACACGTACGCCTTGGTGGCGTAGTACACGGCCATCAGCGGGCCGGGTTGGAACGATGCCGTCGAGGCGACGTTCATGATCTTCCCGGTGCCCCGTTCGAGCATCCCGGGGAGGTACGCGCGCGTGAGTGCGGTGAGCGACGTGACGTTGAGTTGGATCATGCCGAGGGTCTTGTCCGGGTCGGCCGCGGCGAACGGTCCGAAGTCACCAACACCGGCGTTGTTCACCAGAACGTCGACGCTCGGCACCTCAGCGGCAATCTTCGCGATTGCCGACGGGTCAGACAGGTCGGCCGCGATCACCCGGGCGCCACCGAGTTCTTCGGCGAGGGTCTCGAGCTTGGCCGCGGATCGGGCAACGAGGACGAGGTCGTGGGTCGGCGCGAGGACGCGGGCGATTTCGAGACCGATGCCGTTCGATGCGCCGGTGACGAGTGCAGTGGTCATGGGATCTCCCTGGTTCAAGGTCAGCGCGCGGGTGCGTCGCCGGCGACGGTCGTGCGGTGCATGGCGCGGCGGTGGCCGCGCACGTCGCCCATCACCATGTGCTGGGCGCAGCGGTTGTCCCAGAACGCAACGTCGCCGACGGCCCATTGCCACCGACACGTGAAGGAATCCTGAGTGCTGTGCGCGAAGAGGAAGTCGAGGAGTGGTTTCTGTTCGGTCGGCCACCATTCGGCGAGACCGACCGTGTACTGCTGATTCAGATACAGCGCATCGCGTCCCGTCTCGGGATGGACGCGCACCGCGGGATGCGGTTGCACCCGGTTGGCGTCCTCGCTCGTCGTCACGCTCATCCCCGCGAACATGTCGTGCACCGCTTGCATCTTCGGGGAGTAGGCGTCGCGCGCGCTGTGGAGGCCGTCGATGGTGCGCAGGGTCGCCTGGAGGCCGCGCGACAGTGTCTCGAAGGCAAGGTATTGATTCGCCCATAGCGTGTCGCCGCCGTAGGGAGGGATCTCGAGTGCGTGCAGCATCGAGAACGCCGGCGGCGCGGGCAGAAACGAAAAGTCGGAGTGCCAGACGCCACCGAAGGAGAACGACTGGGTTTCGGTGGCCTCGCGCACGACCGCGATGACCTCGGGATGGTCGGCGATCGGTTCGACAAAGGGCACCTGGCTGTACGGCCCGAATCGATGGCTGAGGGCGACCTGCTCGTCGGAGTTCAAGGTCTGGTTGCGGAAGAACACGACCGTGTGGTCGAGCAGGGCGCGGCGGATCTCGGCGACGGTCTGATCGTCGATCGGTGCGGCCAGGTTCACGCCCGAGATCACGGCACCGCCCACGCCGGTGTGCGGATCGACGGTGACGCGCTCGTAGGAGTGTCCCGCGGGCGCGGCCGGGACGGGGATGAGAGGGATCTCGGCGACGGTCATGGGCCGAGCCTAGGTGCGGGGCGTCGCGTAGGGTCAGGCCATGACAACTTCTCCTCCGTCCCCCACGGTTGCCCCCGCCGATGGCAAGCTCGGCGTGCTCTGTGTCGGCCTCGGCGCGGTGACGACCACCCTGATCGCCGGCGTCGAACTGGCCAAGCGGGGTGACGAGGTCCCGGTCGGTTCCCTCACCCAACTGGGCACGATCCGGCTGGGGAAACGCACCGACGACAACGTGCCGCGGATCCAGGATTTCGTCCCGCTTGCGAGCCTCGATCAGATCGTCTGGGGTGCGTGGGACCCGTACCCGGACGACGCCTACACCGCCGCGAGTCGTGCCGGGGTCCTGGACCAGGGTCGCCACCTCGAAGGAATCGGCGATGTACTGCGAGCGATTCGGCCCATGCCGGCCGCGTTCGATGCCTCCTACGTGAAGCGCCTCGACGGCACCAACGTCATGTCGTCCACGTCGAAGCGAGCGATGCTCGACCAGATCCGGGCCGACATCAACCGGTTCAAGGACGAGAACCTGTGTGACCGGGTCGTCATGATCTGGTGCGGATCGACCGAGATCTACATCGAGGCCGGCCCCGCCCACCAGGACATCGAGTCCTTCGAGGCGGCGATCGACGCGGAAGACCCGTCGATCGCGCCGTCGATGCTCTACGCCTATGCCGCATTGCAGGAAGGCGTGCCGTTCGCGAACGGCGCGCCGAACCTCGCCGTCGACACACCGGTGCTGCGCCGTTATGCGGAGCAGCACGCCGTGCCGATCTCGGGCAAGGACTTCAAGACGGGTCAGACGCTCCTGAAGACGGTGCTCGCGCCGATGCTCAAGGCGCGCATGCTCGGCCTTGCGGGGTGGTACTCCACCAACATTCTGGGCAACCGCGACGGTGAAGTGCTCGACGACCCGGAGAACTTCAAGACGAAGGAAGTCTCGAAACTCGGCGTGCTCGAAGATGTCCTCGAACCCGAGCGGTATCCGGAGCTCTACGGCGACGTGTACCACAAGGTTCGCATCAACTACTACCCGCCGCGTGGTGACAACAAGGAAGGGTGGGACAACATTGATCTCTTCGGGTGGCTGGGCTACCCGATGCAGATGAAGGTCGACTTCCTGTGTCGCGACTCGATCCTTGCCGCGCCGCTCGCGCTCGATCTCGTGCTCTTCATGGACCTTGCGCAACGGGCCGGGATGGGCGGGATCCAGGAGTGGCTGAGCTTCTATTACAAGTCGCCCCAGGTGCCACCGGGCCTCTACCCCGAGCACGATCTGTTCATCCAGCTCACCAAGTTGAAGAACACGCTGCGCTGGATGATGGGCGAGACACCGATCACCCACCTCGGCCAGGACTACGACCTCGAGGATTGAGACCATGATTCGGCGCGTCGGGAAGAACCTCGCGGTGTTCGCCGAGGAGCCGCCGGTCGCCAGTGTCGATCTCGAACGCGACGGGTGCACCGTGCTGCGCGGTGTGCTCTCCGCATCCGAGATTGCGCAGCTGCGGGAGGAGATCGACGCGGTCTTCGCATCGACGCAACCGGAGCGCAGCCGAACCGACTCCGCCGAGTTCCGGTACGAGATGTTGAACCGCAGCGCCGCGTGCCAGGCCGCGGTCGGTCATCCGCGGGTCCTGGAAGTCGTCGAACCGTTGCTCGGTGATGACTGCCATGTGATTGCCAACACCGCGTGGAAGAACCCGCCTGAGTTCGGCGGGGGTCCGTGGCACTGCGACGCCGGCCCGCATGTGCCGCGCCCCGAAGGGGTCGAGTGGGACGACCGGATCCCGTATCCGGTGTTCGCGATCGGCGCGCATTTGTATCTCGAGGACTGTCGCCGCGAAGACGGGCCGACTGCGGTGGTCCCGGGAAGTCACCGCTCGGGCCGCTTGGCGCCCTTCGATCGGCTGAACGATCCTGATCTGACCTACGACGGTCGGCCGCCCGTCGTCCTCACCGCTCGCGCGGGTGATGTAGCGCTCTTCGTGTCGGACTGCTGGCACCGCGGGCTGCCGAGCGATGGTGGGTCAGGCCGATACTTCCTCCAAGTGCACTACGGCCGGCGTGATATCGCGCCCCGGATCCGCACCACGGATGTCGTGAACCACTTGAGCCCGGAGGCGATCGCTCGCGCCCAGACCGACCGCGAGCGGACCGTGGTCGGGCTGCACGCCCCGTATTTCTACGACGGCTGATCGCAGCCGCGGATCACGGCGACGGTCAGTCGTCGTCGCCACCGTGGCCGCTGCCGTGGCCGCCGCCATTTCCACCGCCGTGGTCGTCGTCACCGTCGTCATTCGATGGCTGGGTCACGGCCGGCGCGGAGTGCTCGGACTCGTCGTCGTCCTCGTCCGCCTCGGCTTCGTCCTCGGCTTCGGCCTCGTCGTGGTGCTCGCACTCGCCGTCGTGGTTATGGGCCGCCTCGGACACTGCCGCGCCGTGGCCTGGGCCGGATTCGGTCTCGTGCGCGACCCGTGAGACGTTGGCACCGTGATTGGTGCACGTGGCCTCCGGCGCCGGAGCATCATCAGGCGTTGTGGTGTCGGTGACCGGGGGGTCGGTGGGAACGGTGGTCGGCTCGGTCACGGGGGGATCGGTCGGTGTGGTGGTTGCCGACGTGTCGGTTGTGCTCGTGACCTCGGACGCGCCCACGGTGGGCTCGGGCTCCTTGGCCACGCTGGCCGCGGCCACTGCGAATCCCCCCAAGGAGATCGCGGCAACGACCGCCCCCGCCACTTTGACCCTTGCTGCACCGGTCGTCCAGAAACTCATGTGGTTATCCCCTCGAATGGCGTTTGGATGGTTATCGGCAGTTTCCGGGTCAGATCTTGAAAGTCGGCGAACTTTGGTGAAAAAAACCCCGTATAGCGAGGGTTATTGACGCAAGTTCGCCGGGACGGCTTGGATGCGGCGGTCGATCGCGTTGGTGCAGTCGGCTTGGGTTGAAGGGGGATCATGAAGGTTCACGTCATGACCGGTGGCACGAAGCTGCGCGACTTCGGGGCCATGGCGGCCGACGCCGCCGACGCCGGGTTCGCCGGACTGGTCATCACCGAATCGGGCCGGACTGCCTACCTGTCGGTCGCGGCGGCTGCACTGGCCGAGCTCGACCTCGACCTCGCCACAGGTGTCGCCGTCGCGTTCCCACGGAGTCCCATGGTGACGGCCTCGACCGCGTGGGAGTTGGCCCAGGCCTCGGGCGGTCGGTTCCGGCTCGGGCTGGGCACCCAGGTGCGGGCCCACATCGAACGGCGCTACTCGTCGATGTTCGATCATCCCGGGCCGAGACTGCGGGAGTACGTCGAGGCGGTCAAGGCGTGCTTCGCCGGTTTCCGCGGCGAGAAGCTCGACTACCACGGTGAGTTCTACGACCTGTCGTTGCTCCCGGCGATGTGGTCACCCGGTCCGATCGACGTGCCGGATCCGCCGGTGGATCTCGCCGCGGTCAACCCGTGGATGCTGCGCATGACCGCGGCCGTCGCCGACGGCGTGCACGTCCACCCGTTGAACTCGCCGACCTACCACGAGGAGACGCTGCTGCCGAACCTGCGGGCGGGCCGCGGGACCGATGCCCTCGACGACTTCACCGTGTTCGTCCCGGTCTTCACCGCGGCCGGGGACACCGCGGCGGAGCGGGCGCAGTGGCGGGAAACCACCCGGACGATGGTCGGCTTCTACGGCTCGACGCCCAACTACGCGTTCGTGTTCGAACAGATCAGCAAGCCAGGCACGACCGAGGCGCTGCGCGCCGCGCAGAAGGCCGGCGATATGGCGGGGATGAACTCGGTGATCGACGACGAGATCCTCGACCACTTCATCGTCGAAGGTACCTGGGCCGAGATGCCCGACCGCATCGAGGACCGGATGGGTGCGCTGCGCGGCACCGACGTGCAGCCGGTCCTCTACCACGCGGGCCTCACGTACCGATCGGATCGCGACACGTTCACCCGCTTCGGCGAACTCGCCGCCGCCTTGCGCGATCGCTGAGGGCCGACGTTCCCACCCGGCCTCGGGTCCGAGCGCTCGGCCGCGCCTGGGGCGTGGGCGTCGGTATCCGACGCTTGAACCCCACACCCAAAGCGTTGGGGGGACCACCCAGGGGTTCGTCAAGCACACCCGAGAGGTAGGCGGCATCTAGTCAGGTAGTGCGTCCGTCTCCTCGGTGTCGCCGAACTTGAACCTGAGCACCTTCGACCGCCCGGAGAACTTCAGCTCGTTGCGGTACCGGAAGTCGAGCACGCGAAGCAACGCGAGTAGCCCGTCCGTCGAGAACCCCAGGTCCAGCACCCAACAAACGAAGTGCTCACCAGCTGCATTGGTCCCCCGGGCGAGTTCGATCTTTTCGCCGGGGCGAATCGGCTTGCCGTATGCGCCCATCTGACCCGCGTTGAGCCAGTGTTCGAGTGCCTCGCGCAGTACCCGCAGTCTCGATCACTGAAGTCTTCCGTCACGATGAGCACGAAACCCATGGCCTCGTAGGAGTCGTCGACGTCCAGAGGCTCCAACGGCAGCGCGGTCAGCTCGGCCCACTCCATCCGCCAAGTCTCCTCGATGGCCGACCCCGGCGGGGTCCGTCATGACCTGCCGACCACCCACCCAGGTGTCATGTCACTTGAACCCAGAAGCGTTCCGCGGAACGTCCCAGGATCTTGCAGGCGTCGGCTCACTCACACGGCCATGGCGTCGGACCGAGACGCTCGTCCGAGCCAGATTCGCTATTGCTCGCTCATGATGATGTCGAACTCGGTCGCCGGATCCCGAGTGCGGGCCGGGTCGTGCACGGAGACGGTGACGCGATGCAACGTGCCGGTGAATCGGAACGGCGCGGCGTAGCCGGGGCCGACGGGGGGACCCTGCTCCCAGCCGCACGTCATTCCCGCGCCGCTGATCGAGTGTCGCACCGGGGTCGTGCGCGGGATCTCGCCCGTGCCGATTTCCACGTCGTCGACGAGCAGGTGCACGGTCCCGGAGAAGTCGGGTCGTGCGTCGAAGCGCATGACCAACTCGTGAGCTCCGGGCCCGATCAGCGTGTCGGCCTCGACGGTGTATCGATCGCGGCCGACATAGTTGGAGACGTAGCGCAGGCACCCGTCGAGGACTTGGAACGACCACCCGCCCAGCACCGTCCCCATGGCCAACAGCACGCCCTGTGGCGCGTCGCCGACGGGAATGTCGACAGTCGCGCGCAGTTCGTGGGATCGACCGCGCACGTTGATCGCGTTCTCCTCCGGCACCGGTTGGTCGGTCGGCCAGAACACCGCGTGGTCCCGTTCGTGGAACGGTCGCCGGGGCGCGAGCAGCGCGGCGACGGGTCGGTTGTCGAGTGGGAGCACCTGATATTTCCGGGCTTCCTCCCACCAGAGGTCGATCATTGCCGCGAGCCGTTCGGGCTCGTCGGCAGCCAGATCGCGTGTCTCGCTCGGGTCGGTGCGGACGTCGAAGAGTTCCCACACGTCCTCGTCGAACGGCGCATCGGGATCGAGGCCGTCGTCGTACATGTGCCCGAGTGGCTTGAACGTCGCCGCTTTCCACCCGTCGTGGTAGATCGCGCGCGATCCGAGCATCTCGAAGTACTGGGTTGTGTGCCGCTCGGGCGCACCTGCGTCCTCGAGGAGGTAGGCGAAGCTGGTGCCCTCGATCGGAGTCTGGGAAATCCCGGCGATCTCCGTGGGCGCGTCGATCCCGATCAACTCCAACAGCGTGGGCAAGACATCGATCGCGTGCGCGAACTGGGGCCGGATCTCGTCGTGGGCTTGCAGCCCGGCGGGCCAGTGCACGATGCAGGGATCGGCGATCCCGCCTTCGTGGACCTCCCGCTTCCACCGCCGAAACGGCGTGTTGCCGGCCATGGTCCAACCCCACGGGTAGTTGTTGTGGGTCCCTGCGGTGCCGATCTCGTCGACGCGGGCGCGCAACTCTTTGCGCCCCGCGGGCACGCCGTTCCAGATGCGCGCGTCGTTGATCGAACCGAGTGAACCGCCTTCGGACGACGCGCCGTTGTCGGACACGACGACGACGATCGTGTTGTCGCGCTCACCCAACTCGTCGATGAAGCCGAGAACCCGGCCGATCTGCGCGTCGGCATGCGAGAGGAACGCGGCGAAGCACTCCATGAACCGCGCCGCGACGGCTTGATCTTCGGGGTCGAGGTCGTCCCATGCCGGCACCCAGTGGGGTCGGTCCGAGAGGGTGGTGCCATCGGGAAGGAGCCCCATCGCCTGTTGGCGGGCGAAGGTTTCGGTTCGCCAGTGATCCCAACCGCGGTCGAACTTCCCCCGGTACTGCTCGCGCCATTCGTCGGGCGCGTGATGGGGTGAATGACACGCGCCGGTCGCGAAGTGGAGGTAGAAGGGCATCTCCGGTTCCACGCTGCGCAACGCGCCCAGCATCGCGATGGCCTCGTCGGCCAGATCCTCGCTGAGGTGGTATCCGTCTTCTTCGCCTCGGGGAGGCAGTGTGGCGGTGTTGTCTCGGAACAGGTTGGGGACGAACTGGTGGGTCTCGCCGCCGTGGAAGCCGTACCAATGCCGGAAGCCCCGGCCGCAGGGCCAGGAATCACGCGGCGCAGCGAAGTGGGTTTCGTCCTGGGGGGTCAGATGCCACTTGCCGACCGCCATCGGCATGTACCCGTGCTCGCCGAGGATCTCGGAAAGGAAGCCGTTCTCCGGCGGGATGATCCCGTTGTAGCCGGGGAATCCGATGGCGAGATCGGCCACGCGGGCCATGCCGTTGGAATGATGGTTGCGACCGGTCAGCAGACAGGCGCGGGTCGGGGAGCACAGCGCGGTGGTGTGGAAGTTCGCGAGTCGAACGCCTCGTTCGGCGAGTCCGTCGATGACCGGAGTGGCGATATCCGAGCCGTAGCAACCCAGCTGCGCGTACCCGACGTCGTCGAGCACGACGAGTACCACGTTGGGCGCGTTCGGGGGTGGTGTGGGGTCGGGCGGCCACCACGGCTCCGATTCCCGCCACGTGTCACCGACCACCCCGTCGAAGCGTTGACTCATGCGCGGCGAGGGTATCGGCGTCGCCCTGGGCGTGCACATGGTGTGCCGGGTGGCGGTTGGGGTGTCCGTCGGATCAGTCGACCGCGGTCGCCTGCTGCTCGTCGTCGCGCTTGCGGGCGGTGATGACCAGGAACCAGCCGCCGATGATGCCGAGCAACCCGATGAACCCGAGGCTGGCGGCTTCGGTGCCGGTGAAGGCAAAGCCACCTGGCGGGGTGTAGTTCGCCTTCGAGGTGATCGACTCACCCAGCACATCGAGTGATGCCGTGTTCGTGATCACGCCCGTGCCCACGATGGTGGTCACGACGGTGATCGAAGTGGACCCGCCGGCCGCGAGCTCGCCGGCGTGGACACACGTGATCTTCGTCGTTCCGGTGCAGACCCAACCGGTGCCCGTCGCCGACTTGAGCGTCAAGCTGTTCGGCAGGTCGTCGGTGACAGTGATCGGCCCGACGAACGCGCTCCCGCCCGGATTGGTCACCGCGATGTCCCAGGTGGCCGTTGCACCCACCACGCTCGACAGACTCTTCTTGAGGGTGAGCGTCGCATCGTTCGTGGCGGTGACGGTCGCGGCCGCAGTGTTGGTCACCGGTGCGTCGGCCGGGTCGAGGCCGTCGATGGTTGCCGTGTTGTGAATGGAACCGGCGGTCACGTCGGCCGCAGTCACGGTGTAGGTGGCCGTGCAGTCGATCGACTCGCCCGGGGCGAGGCTCGCGGGAATCGCCGGCGAACAGGCCAGGGCGGAGAGACCGCTCATCGGGTCCGACACTGCGACGTCGTGGATCGTGCGGACTCCGGAGTTCGTGCCCTGGAGGGTGTAGGTCACGACGGTGTTGGCGACCACGTCGGTGTTCGGTGTCGCGGCTTTGGTGAGACTCAGACCCGCGGTGGTGTTCGCGGTCACGACCGCCGACGCGGTGTCGGTCACCGGTGAGTCGGCCGGGTCGAGGCCGTCGATGGTGGCGGTGTTGGTGAAGCTGCCGGTGTCGACGTCGGCCTGGGTGACGGTGTCGGTGGCGGTGCAGGTGATGGTGGCGCCGGGGGCGAGGGTCGCGGGCGCGGCGGGGGTGCAGGCGATCGGGGACAACCCGACCATCGGGTCGGTGACACCGACGTTGTGGAGCGACAGGGCCCCGTTGTTGGTGCCGGTGAACGTGTAGGTGATCACGTCGCCGGTGACGACCCCCGTGCTGGGCGACGCGGTCTTGGTCAGCCGCACGCTGGCTTGGGTGCGGGCCGTGACGGTCGCGTTCGCCATCGTGGTGACGGGGGAGTCCGCCGGGTCGAGGCCGCTGATCGTGGCCGTGTTGGCGATCGATCCGGCGTTCACGTCAGCCTGGGTGACGGTGTAGGTCGCCGAACAGTCGATGACGGCGTTGGGCGCCAAGGTTGCTGGCGAAGCCGGCGTGCACGACACGCTCGACAGCCCGCTCATCGGGTCGGTCACACCCACGTTGTGGAGAGTGAGTGAACCATCGTTCTGGCCGTGGAACGAATAGGTGACCAGGTCGCCGGCGACGACTCCGGTGTTCGGCGTCGCGTTCTTGGTGAACGACATCGAGGCGGTTCCGCCCGTGACCACCACGGCCCCAGCCGGGAACGGGCCGATCGTCACCCACGGATCGTTTGCGAAGAACTGGGCCGTGTTGGCGATGGAACCCGCATCTACGTCGGCCTGGGTCGCGGTGTAGGTCGCGCTGCATGTCATCGATTCGCCCGGGTCGAGCGTCGCCGGCGCGGCTGGCGTACAGGCGATGGCGGACAGACCGGTCATCGGGTCGGTGACCGAGGCGTTGGTGAGCGTGACGGTTCCATTGTTGGTCGCAGTGAAGGCGTAGCTCACCGTGTCGCCGGCCAGCACGCCGGTGGTCGGTGACGCGGTCTTCGTGAAGTCGACTGCGTCGACCTGGAGCGGCGTGACCGTCGCCGCGGCAGTGGTCTGCACCGCACTGTCAGCCGGATCGAGGCCGTCCATCGTTGCGGTGTTCACGATCGAGCCGGCATCGACGTCGGCCTGGGTGACCGTGTAGTTGGCGGAGCAGTCAATGGAGTCGCCGATCGCCAAGGTCGCCGGCATCACCGGTGTGCAGGTGAGTGCCGACAGGCCCGGCATGGGATCGCTGATCGTGACCCCGTGCACCGTCTGAGCTCCGGTGTTGGTGCCGTGGAACCCGTAGGTGACGACGTCGCCGGCGATCACGGCACTGTCGGGCGTGGCCGTCTTGGTCAGCGTGATCGAGTTGTTGGTCGAGGTGGTGACCGTGGCGGACGCCAGCGCCCAGCCGTAGGCGAAGGCCATCTCCGCAGTGTTGTTGATGCTGCCGGCGTCGACGTCGGCCTGGGTCACCGTATAGGTCGCCGTGCAGTTCACGATGCCGTTCGGTGGCAGGTTGGTCGGAAGGGTCGTGCTACACGTCAACGGTGAGAGACCCGGCATCGGATCCAAGACCGTCACGTCGGGATACGTGATGTTTCCGGTGTTGGCGACGGTGACGGTGTAGGTGACGACGTCACCGACGCCGACCCCGGTGCTGGGCGATGCCGTCTTGGTCACCGAGTCCGACGGATCGAACAAGGGCGTGACCGTCGCCGAGGCGGTGTTGGTCACCGGGTTGCTCTGCGGGTCGAGTCCACTCACCGTGGCGGTGTTGGCGATCGTCCGTGCGTCGACGTCGGCTTGGGTGACGGTGTAGGTCGCAGAGCACGTGATG
>JANLRZ010000193.1:0-7964 GCA_031362155.1 Acidimicrobiia bacterium
GCTCTTTGCGTTTGCGTTGGATCCCGATCGCGGGGTGCTGGCTCGGGTGGCACCGGGGCTCTTGTGGATCGCCGTCCTCCTCGCGTTGTTGCTCGCGGTCGGGCGCGCCTTCGCCATCGAAACGCATCACGGAGCGAAGGACGGGCTGCGGCTCGCGGGTCTGGATGGCGCCGCGATCTTCCTCGGCAAGGCAATCGCGATCGCGGTCCAACTCCTGGCGTTGGAAGTTGTGCTCGGAGTCGGGGTCGTGGTGCTGTACGGCGTCGAGGTCCACGGTTGGGTCGTGATCGTCCTGACCGCGTTGGCCGCAACCGTCGGGTTCGCTGCGACCGGAACTTTGTACGGCGTTCTGGCGGCAGGATTACGAGTGCGCGAGACGTTGCTCCCGCTGTTGCTACTCCCCGTGTTGGCGCCGGTCATGCTGGGGGCGACGCGGGCATTCGAGGACGGCCTCGATGGCGTCCCCGGCGATGCGTGGCCCTGGGTGGCGATGCTGGGAGTGTTTGGTGTGCTCTACACCGCGATCGGCGTCCTGGCCTTCGGCACACTGTGGGAGGAAGCGTGAGTGACGTGAGGGAGGCGAGGGACGAATTGTTGGCGCCGGTGGTGCGCCGGGGTCTTGGCGTCGTCACGCTGGTTGCCTTGGGCGCGCTGATTGCATTCGGACTTTGGGGCGCGCCGCCCGACGCCGTGCAGGGTGACGCGCAACGGATCATGTACCTGCACGTTCCGTCGGCGTGGGTCGCGTACCTCGCGTTCTTTGTCACCGCGGTTGCGTCTGCCTTGGTGCTGTGGCGCCGAACCCGCGCGCCGGTGTGGGATCGCGTCGCGGGCGCGTCGGCCGAGTTGGGCGTGATGTTCACCGCGCTCGCGTTGGTGTTCGGCTCGCTCTGGGGTAAACCAGTCTGGGGATTTTGGTGGGCCTGGGATGCGCGACTGGTGAGCACCGCGTTGCTGTTGTTCCTGTTTGTCGGCTACCTCGCCTTGCGCCGTATTCCGGGCGATTCGGTGGGTGCAGCCAAGCGTAATGCCGTTGCAGCACTGATCGCGTTCGTCGACGTGCCCATCGTGCACTTCTCGGTCGAATGGTGGCGGACCTTGCACCAGCGGGCGACGGTATTCAACCCGAAACTCAGCCCCGAGATCCACGGGGTGATGGGCTTGACCCTCTGGATCGGGACGTTGGCCTTCACCCTCTTGTACGTCTACCTGCTCGACCGTCGGTACCGCCTGGCCGTGCTCCAAGCCGACCAGGCCGACGTCGAACTCGAGCAGGCCATTCTCGACCGCACGCGGGGGAGCAGCGCCCATGTCTGATCCGGGGTACGTGATCGCAGGCTGGTCCCTCGCGGCGATCGTGCTGGGGCTGTACACGTTCCGCTTGGCCCGGAACATCCGATCGGCCGAACACGAGCGGCGCCGCGCCCGGTCCGAATCGGATTCGGAGTCGGTGTCCGAGGCCGAGTCGGCGTCGGAGTCGGAGTCGGAGCCGGGGTCGGAGTCGACCGAGTGAGTCCAGCCGCCACCCGGAAGCCGCGCTATCTCGTCGCGGCGATCGTCGTCGCCATGACGGTGGCCATCGCAATCGCGTTGGTGGTCGTGCTCTCGGAGAACATCGTGTTCTTCCGCACGGTCTCGGAGGCGGTGCGCGATCGACCGAACCAGGGGAGCACGCCGTTCAAGCTCGCCGGCGCGGTCGTCCCGGGCTCGATCCGTCGCGACAACGACACCTTGCGGTTCGAGGTCACCGACGGCAAGCGCACGGTCAAGGTCGTGCACGATGGCGAGCAGCCCACCAAGTTCAAGGCCAAGGTACCGGTGCTCTGCGAGGGCAAGTGGGGCAAGGGCCTGACCTTCGATTCGGACCGCATCCTGATCAAGCACGGCGAGAAGTACGAGCCGCCCAAGGTCGACACCAAGCGTGCGCCGAAGGCCGACCCCGCGTGAGCGCAGCGCGATGAGAGCCACCCTCGGGATCCTGGGCATCGCGATCGGGCTCGGTGCTTCGGGCGTCGGGATCGCCTTGTTGCTGCGCGGCGTGCTGCGCAACGACGTCGCGGCAATGCGGGCGGGGCGGGCGTGTGTCTTCGTGGTGCTGGCCGGCGCGTTGGTATCGGTCGCGGCCATGGAGTGGGCGCTGCTCACCCACGACTTCTCGATCAAGTACGTCGCCGAGAACAACGCACGCTCCACTCCCACGCTGTTCACCATCACCGGGCTCTGGGCCGCGTTGGAAGGCTCGATCCTGCTCTGGTCGCTGATCCTCGCGGGCTACCTGTCGTTCACGGCCCATCGCTTCCGTCGGCGGCTCGCCGACCCGATGGTGGGCTGGGCACTCATCGTGGGGCTCACGGTGTCGTTGTTCTTCTTCCTCTTCATGGCGGTCGCGGCCAACCCGTTCACCCTGGTGGAAGGGCTCGTCCCACTCGACGGGCGCGGCCCGAACCCGCTCCTCCAGAACCACCCGCTGATGGCGTTTCACCCGCCGATGCTCTACCTCGGCTACGTCGGTTTCACGATCCCGTTCTCGTTCGCGATGGCTGCGCTGATCACCGGACGCTTCGGTGAGGGATGGTTGGCCGACACCCGCCGAACGACGCTGGTCGCGTGGGGTTTCCTCACCGCGGGGATCATCCTCGGCGCGTGGTGGAGCTACGAAGTCCTCGGCTGGGGCGGCTACTGGGGCTGGGACCCGGTGGAGAACGCGTCGCTCCTTCCGTGGATCACGGGGACGGCGTTCATCCACTCGGTGATGGTGCAGGAGCGTCGCGGCATGCTCAGGGTCTGGAACCTTTCCCTGGTGATCGCAACGTTCGCGCTCACGATACTCGGCACGTTCCTCACGCGCTCGGGGATCATCACGTCGGTCCACGCGTTCTCTCAGTCGACCATCGGTCCGTGGCTGCTCTCCTTCTTGTTCCTCGTCATGGCGTCGGGAATCGGGCTCATCGCGTGGCGGGCCGACGCGCTGCACGCGCCTGGACGCATCGACTCGCCGGTGTCGCGCGAAGCCGCATTCCTCGCCAACAATCTGCTCTTCGCCGGGCTGGCATTCGTCGTCCTGCTCGGCACGGTGTTTCCGCTCTTGGCCGAAGCGGTGCGCGGGAGCACCCTGTCGGTCGGTGCGCCGTATTTCGATCGCATGACCGCGCCGCTCGGGTTGCTGTTGCTGTTCCTGATGGCGCTTGCTCCCGCGCTGCCGTGGCGCGCGACCAGCGGTGAGGTGCTCCAGAACCGGCTGCTCGTCCCGGCCTACGTCGGTGCGGTCACCATGGTGTTCACGTTGATCGTCTGGACCCGGGACTGGTCGACGGTGCTCGGATTCGGCCTCGCCGCCTTCGCGGTGGCCGCGATCACTCGGGTCACGTTCGTGGCGGTGCGCGCCCGTCGGCGGGCCGACTCAGTCGGTTGGGCGCGGGCGCTGGGCCGTACGGTCGCAGGGAACCCGCGCCGCTACGGCGGGCTGGTCGTCCACCTGGGCGTGGTCGCGATCGCGGTCGCGCTCGCGGCGTCGGGCTCGTTCGGCATCAAGCGGCAGGTGCGCCTCACTCCCGGCCAGTCGGTCACGGTCGGCGCCTACACGGTCACGTTCGTGAAGCTGCACACGCGCGCGAACGCACAGAAGAGTTCGGTCTCGGCCGATCTCGCGATCGTCCGGGGCGGCGACCGGCTCGGCACCTACTCGCCGGCGATTTCCTCGTACCGCAACGCCAATCAGGGGATCGGAACGCCGTCGGTGCGCACCGGGGCTTTCGAGGACCTCTATCTGACGTTGGTCTCGTCCCGCAGCGGCCGCGGGCGGGTCACCGTCGGGATCCAGGTGCAGTCGATGACGGTCTGGATCTGGATCGGAGGCGGACTCATGGCGCTGGGCACCGTCATCGCACTCGCACCCCGGCTGCGTCGGCGGCCAGCCGAGCATCCGCTCCCCGGCGAGGCCCGACCCGGCGAACTGGTCGGCGCGGAGCCGTCGTGAAGCATCCGTTGCGGTGGGCCGCCCTCGCGGTCGGAGTGGTCGTTGCGATCTTCGCCATCATCCTCGCGGTCAACGTGGGGACCGACCCGCGCGCGGATCTCAACACCAGCCGACTCCTCGGCAAACCCGCGCCCGATTTCTCGCTCACCAAGTTCGATGGCACCGAGCTGAAGCGGTCCGACCTCGCGGGCAAGACGGTGATCATCAACTTCTGGAACTCGTGGTGTCGACCATGCCGGGACGAGTTGCCGGTCCTCCAGCAGTGGTACCGCGCCCATCGCACCGACGAATCGGTGGTGATGGTCGGCATCCCGCGCGACGACTCGACCCGTGCCATTCGCCAGGCGGCCCGAGACGATCAAATGAGTTGGGCCGTCGCGAACGACCAGGGCGCGAAGTCGGCGACGCTCGCCTTCGCCACGCGCGGGCAGCCGGAGAGCTTCGTGATCAGCCCGCGCGGGATCATCGTCGGCTCGGTGCTCGGTCCGCTGACGCCGGCCACCATGGATCAGATGGTGCGCGTCGGGAAGCGGAACGGATGAACCGCCCGGCCCGACGGCTCGCGTGGATCGGTCTCGGCGTGATCGTGCTGGGGATCGTGGTCGGCATCGCCTGGCCGTCGCCGGCCGAATCCCGATCGGAACACGTGCGTCGGTTGGCGCTCGAGTTCCGCTGCGTCGATTGCGAGGGGCTGTCGGTGGCCGAGAGCGCGACGGCGTCGGCGGCCGAGCAACGCCGCGATATCGGCGTTCGGATCGACCGCGGCGAGACCGATGACGACATCCGATCGGCCTACGTCGAACTGTTCGGTGAGAACGTGTTGCTCCGGCCGGCCACCAATGGCGTCGGCGTGCTCGTGTGGGCGCTGCCGATCGGGGTCGTACTCCTGGGTGGGATCGGGATCTTCGTTGCGCTGCGCCGCTGGAGCCGGCAACCGCGCTTGGTCTCGACCGATGACGACGATGCGCTCGTGGCCGAGTTACGGATGCCCCACCACGATGACTAGGCCACGATGAGTAGGCCACGATGACTGCCCCACGAGATCGCGAGTCGCTCGTCGAGGAGCAGTCGTTTCTGCTTCGCTCCCTCGACGATCTCGATGCCGAACACGCCGACGGCAACGTCGACGACGCCACCTATGAGCGTCTCCGCGGCGACTACACCGCCCGCGCCGCCCGGGTCACGCGGCTCCTCGCCGACGACGGTGCGGGCAACGCCCCGCCGGAATCAGAGACCACGGCGCGGACGAGCACGACTCGCCGGATCGTCACGGGGATCTCGATCGTCGCGTTCGTCGGGGTGGCGTCGGTGGCGCTGGCGTTCGGGCTCGGGGTGCGCCTCCCCGGTCAGACGATCACCGGCATCCAGCCCAACGGCGCAGCCGCCGGCCCGTCCCTGAAGGAACTCCGGGCGGAGGTGAAGGCCGCCCCCGATGATCCGGGCCCGCGGCTGGCCTTGGCCCGCGCCTTGATGGGGGCGCAGAAGTCGAAGGCGGCGATCATCGAGTTCAGTCGGGCGGCGGCGTTGAACCCCAAGAATCCGGAGCCGTACGCCTACAGCGGTTGGTTGATCCGGCTCCAGGGGTTCCCGGACCAAGGCATCGAGCTCCTCGACCAAGCGATCGAGGTCGACGCCCAATACCCGGACGCCCACGCCTTCAAGGGCATCGTCTTGTTCCGGGACAAGCAGGACCCGGAGGCGGCGATTGCCGAGTTCCAGCGGTACCTTGTCCTTGCTCCGGATTCGCAGCTGGCCGGTCAAGTCCGAACGTTGCTGGCCCAGGCCGTCGAATCCAGAACGCCATCAACGAGCCCGTCATCAACGAGCACGCCAACCACCCCGCAATCCACGCGCTGAGAGGAAGCCACTGTGCCCGAAATCCCCGAATACCAGATCGACGGTTCCAAGCTCTACCGCACCACGGTCACCACCAACAAGGGCACCATCGTGATGGATCTCGACCCTGCGCTCGCGGCCAACACCGTCAACAACTTCGTGGGGCTCGCCCGCCAGGGTTACTACGACGGCTTGACGTTCCACCGCGTGGTGCCGGACTTCGTGATCCAGGGTGGTTGCCCCGAGGGGAGTGGTCGGGGCGGTCCGGGCTATCAGTTCCGGGACGAGCCGGTCCAGGGTGAGTACACGCTCGGCGCGGTCGCTATGGCCAACGCCGGCCCGAACTCGAACGGCTCGCAGTTCTTCATCACCATCGACGACTGCACCCGCAAGTTGACGAAGGATTACAACCTCTTCGGGTACGTCACCGAGGGGATGGACGTCGCGCTGGTGATCGAGGTCGGTGACGTGATGGAGTCGGTCGTCGTCGAAGAAGTCGACCGGTAGTTCCCACCGGCGTCACGCCGGGGTGACGGCCAACGGGAAGCGTTCCGCGGCCTTTGCTCGGTACATCGCGAGGTCGGCCGCGCGCAGGAGCGTCTGCGGATCGACGCCGTCGTCCGGTGTCGTGGCGACGCCGACGCTGGTATGCATGCGAACCATCGCGTCACCGAGTGCGATCGGAGCCGTGATCGCCTCGCGCACGCGCGCCGCGATCACCTCCGCGTCGCTCCGGGCCGCCCCGGGCAGGATCATGACGAACTCGTCGCCGCCGAGTCGGGCGATCGAATCACCGCGCCGGGCGGCCTCCACGAGTCGGGCCGCCACCACACGCAGCGCGTGGTCGCCCGCGCCGTGTCCGAACCGGTCGTTGATGGCCTTGAAGTCGTCGAGGTCCACGAACAGCACGCTGAGCGGGGTGTGGTCGCGCTCGGCGCGGGCGGAGGCTCGATCGAGTTCCTCGGTCGCGAGCGCGCGATTGGCCAGTCCGGTCAGCGGGTCGTGGACGGCCTGGTGCTGGAGTTGTTCGTGCAGCATCGAATTCTGAATCGCGGTCGCGGCGTGATCGGCGACCGCGGCCATGCGTTCTCCGATCTCGTCGACGCGACGCAGGTTCGTATCGGTGATTGCCGCGATCGCGACACCGAGGAATCCGCCCCGGCGAGCATGGATCGGGGCCACGGCCAGCGCCGGTAACCCGAAATGGCGTACGAGTTTGGAGATGGGTCCATCGCCGGAGTTTCGAACGATTCGCGCGGACGGGGCCGCCAACATCTGGCGAAGGCCCGGCGTGTCGTCGACGCGAATGACCAACCGGTCGATGGCGGCGCCGACCTCGCGGCTCCAGCCCGTCCGGCCCGTGGTCGCGAGCGTTTCGGAGTCTGGGTCCCACAACATGACGGCAGCGGCGTCGACCCGGACGATTTCGGGGATCGCACTCGCAGTGATGCGGGCGGCACGGGCCGGGCTGATCGGTTCGGCCAGTGCGCGCGCCAGCCCGAGCAGCGCCGCGGTGGCCGCGCCGCGGCGCTGGGCCTGGTCGAGTGCGATCGAGACATCGAGCGCGGCGGCCGCGCTCCGGGCGTAGGCCGTCAGGGCCTGCTCCTCGGAGTCGAAGAAGCTCGCGCTACGGCTGAACGCGGCGAGGCGTCCGTAGGACCGCTGGCTCGATGCCACCTCGATGACGAGTCGGTGTCCGTCCTGGCCGAGGGGCGCAGCGAGCACCTCCGCCGCGATGTCCTCCAGGTCAGCCGGCGGAATGCCGTCGGCGTAAACCGGGCGGGCCGGCACGGATTGATCGGAGAGGGCGAGCAGGTATCCGGTGGCGCTGACGGCGCGGCTGGCGCGGGTCACGATGCGTTGGAGGACTTCGTCGAGATCGTCCGACGACACGAGGTCGGCGGTGGTGGATTGCATGAGCCGTAGCTGGCCGGCGAGGGCATCGACCTGGTGTTCGAGCGCGCGGTACTGGGCGGTTCGGCGACGAATGGTGCGCCGCTTCGGCCAGGAGACCTCGTACCGACACGCGGGCGCTCCGTCGACTTGGCATTCCAGGTGGGTCACACTCAGGAGGTCGAGTCCGAAGATCGGTCCGATGGTGCGGAGCAGGCCGATGTTGAGTTGACAGTCGCCGCGGTGCGGAACCTTGTCG
>JANLRZ010000016.1:0-8325 GCA_031362155.1 Acidimicrobiia bacterium
CCCCCAACGCGCGCTGCAGGACCTCGGGCGTGACCTGGGCATCGGTCGTGAGCGCCGCGAGCATCGTGGCCATCGCCGGCGCCAGCATGGCCGCGCCCTTGGCGAGACCACCGACCAACGCGGGACCCGCACCGACGGTGGCGACCGCTTCTTTCCGGACGGTGTCGGTCGTCAGGATGGCATCGGCTGCAGCCGCGCCACCATTGAGGTCGGCACACAAGGCGGGAATTCCGGTTTCCAGCGCCGCCATGGGCATGGCGTACCCGATGAGACCCGTGGAGCACACGAGCACATCGGCCGGGGCGCAGCCGAGGCCCAGACCGGTGAGTTCGGTCATCCGGGTCGCGTCGGCGCGGCCCCGGTCGCCCGTCGCCGCGTTGGCGTTGCCCGACGACAGCACGATCGCGGCGGCCTGGCCGTCGGCGAGATGCGCCCGGCTCACTTGGACGGGCGCAGCACACGCGAGGTTGGTGGTGAACACTCCGGCGGCCGACACCGCTCGGCGATCGGCCGTCGCGACAAGCGCGAGGTCGGGAACACCATCCGGTTTGATGCCGCTCGCAATGCCGCCGGCCTCGAAGCCGGTAGGGGCGAGCACGCCGAGTTCGGTCATGGCCACATCCCCACGGTCGGAAGTCCGGTCGTCTCGGGGAGTCCGAGGACGACATTCGCGTTCTGTACGGCACCACCGGAGGCGCCTTTCACCAAGTTGTCCAACACGCCGAGGGCGAGAACGCGACCGGTCCGCTCGTCGAAGCGCACCGTCACCAGACACGTGTTGGCGCCCGTTGCCGCCTTGGTCGGTGGCGGCTCGTCGACCACCACGACGAAGGGTTCGTCGGCGTAGAACTCGCGGTAGACATCGAGGAGCGACGAGGTCGACAGGCCACTCACCGCGGGCCGCGCGTGACACGTCGCCTGCATTCCACGCACCATCGGGACCAAGTGGGGGGTGAACAGCGCCGTGACCGCAGTCCCGGCGACGCCGGTCAGGACCTGCTCGATCTCGGCGGTATGGCGGTGGGTCAGCAGCGAATAGGCCGTGACACTCTCGTCGGCTTCCGAGAAGTGGCTCGTCGCCTTGAGGCCGCGCCCGGCACCCGAGAGCCCCGACATCGCGTCGACCACGACGTCGGGCTCCACGAGCCCCGCGGCGAACAGTGGCGCGAGTGCGAGCGTCGACGCCGTGGGATAACACCCCGGCACCGCGACATGATCGGCCGCGGCGATCTCGGCCCGACCGAGTTCCACCAGCCCGTAGGCGAATCGGTCCAACAGTTCGGGCGCGGTATGGGTCTCGCCGTACCAGCGCTCGTACTCCGCGGCCGGGAGTCGGAAATCGGCGCCGAGGTCCACCACGTGGCCGACGTCATCGATGATCCGCGGTGCGAAGCCCTGGGAGGCGCCGTGCGGCATGGCCAGGAAGACCAGATCGAGCCCGGCCACCGCCGCGGGATCCATCGGTCCGTACTCGAGCCCGGGATAGGCAGCGGCGAGCGACGGGTACAACGAAGCGACTGACGCGCCGGCGTTGGAGTCGGCGGTGACGTGCACGACCTCGATGTCGGGGTGGGTCGAAAGCAGCCGCAGGAGTTCCGCGCCTGTGTACCCTGACCCTCCGATGATCGCCGCTCGATACGCCATGACGAATAGTATACATACGAATGAATAAGAGGGCGGGGATTTCCCTGCACCCTTGGAATACGGGCTTCGAGTGGACCAACCACACCGGGCCGTTCCGGCGGGTCAACGAGGCCCAGGCGCGGGCCTACGACGAGGACGGGTACTTCGTGCTCGAGCACGCCGTCGACCCGGCCGGCATCGCCGCGCTCACCGACGCCATCGAGCCCTTCGACCGCGAAGTCATGGAATTCCTTGCCACCCGACCCGACGGGCGGTTCTCGATCGCCGGCGTCGACACCGTGTCGATCGCCTTACATCCCGCCGCCCGCAGCGCGGTGTGCCGCGACTTCTGCACGTCGGAACTCATGGCCGACCTCGGCCACGACCTGATCGGCCCCGACGTGCGCCTCTACTGGGACCAGTCGGTGTTCAAGCGCCCGCGCGGTGCCGAGCCCGTGCTCTGGCATCAGGACAACGGTTACACCTATGTCGAACCGCAGGCGTACCTCACCGTGTGGGTGGCGCTCACGGACGCCACGCCGGAGAACGGGTGCATCAGCGTGATCCCCGGCATCCACCGCACGGGAACCCTCGCCCACCGCAACACGCCAATCGGTTTCGAATGCGCACACGACCCGACGAGCGCAGTCGAGGTGCCCGTACGCGCCGGCGACGCCGTCGTGTTCAGCTCACTGACCCCACACGCAACCGGCCGGAACCACACCAACGAGATCCGGCGTGCCTACATCGTGCAGTACGCACCCGATGGTGCAGTCGCGTTGCACGGCGACCCCGATGCCGGCCCGCCCACGGCACGCGTCGCGCAAGACGATCCCCGTCGTCAGTTCCTACTCACGGTGACATGACAGCCCGGGCAGTGTCGGGCACCGGACTACCGACATGGGTCGGCGCGCCGCAGGCGCGTCGACCAGGAAGTTACGGGCGGTCCCAGTTGAGCGAGGCGCTACCGAGGAATGTGAGCTTCGTTGCACCGTTGCACAGGTCCGACGCCGGACGGTCCGTCTGCACGTCGACGCCGGCGTTCAGTGCGATGCCGTTCACCGTGGCCGCGCCGCTCGCCTGCACCCGGCTCCCGGGCGACGAGGGCGAGACGGACAGCTCCACGTTCACTGCGACGCTCGTGTATGTCACACCGTTGATCTTGACCGTGATCGTGGTCCGGGCCGTCGCCGAACCGTCGGCCAGCGCAGCGCAGACCGCGGTCGGGTTGTTGATCGCGACCGAGCGCGTTGCGCCGGTCACCAACGGGATCGGGTTGCCGTTGTAGGTGCAGCCGGCGATCTTGCCCGCAACGACGATCTTCCAGATTGACGGGTTACTGATCGGGCGGACCACCCGTGCCGTCCCGCCGATGCCGCACTGCACCGCGCCGTCCCCTGGTGGCAGGGTCAAGGCACCCGCCTCGGACGCCCCGAACATGCCGAATGCGGCGGCGGCGATCGTCACTGACACAGCGAGCTTGCGAATCATGGATGTCCCCCCAGACGCGGCCCGATCGGCCGATTGGTCGTTACCGTAGCTGATGGTTCAAGGATCGCGCCCGACCTGACGACTCCCCCGCTGGTCACCAGCGCCGGACCGTCAGTTTCCGGTACTGGTCGCCGGCTCCCGGCCCTGATCACCGCTCGCCGCAGAGTCGTCGAGTTCCAACGCGTTGCGCTGATCCAGGACGTAGAGCAACACCAGCGATGGTCCGATGAGCACCACGGCCGCGACCGTGACCACCACGAGCGCCACGAGCGTTCCGTGCGGGGCCGCACCCGCTTCGATCGTCAGCGACGTCGGGAGCAGGTAGGGCCACTGGGCCACGCCCCAGCCCCAGACCACCGACGCGACGGCCGCGACCGCGAAGCCACGCGCGGCGCGGACTGATCCCCGGAACAACAGCGCCAGCGCGATCAGACCGGCCAGGGCCGATCCGATCACCAGCGGAAACGCCCGATCGCCGAGATGCTCGTGGAGATGCGTGGCGTCGCCCGCGAGGACCAGATACCCGACGAGCGCCAACCCGCCGGCGACCACACCGGCGCCAATGGCCCGGCGGCGGAAGTACCCGACCAGATCCTCCTCCCCCAAGCGGTGGGCGTCGTGCGCGAGGAACACGGCCGCGAGGTACGCACAGACGGCGACGGCCAACAGTCCCCCCACGATGGAGGACCCGTTGATCCAGGACGACACGGGGTCGCCCGCGGTGGCACCGGCGGGAACCCGGCCGGAGACGATGCCCCCCACCACCGCGCCCAGGCTGAAGGGCACGATCACACTCGACACCGCGAACGCGGCGCCGTAGATCCGCTGGCGACTCACTTCGGGCACGACCTTGCGAAACGCGAAGCCCGAACCCCGCAGCACGATGCCCAGCGCCGCGATCGACAGCGGCACGAACAGGGTGAGAAAGATCGACGCAAACGTCTCCGCGAACGCGGTCCAGAGCACGACCAGGCAGAAGATCAGCCAGACGTGATTCGCCTCCCACACCGGACCGATGGCGTGCTCGATCAGCGCGCGGGGACGCCGACCGCGTTCGGCTCCACCAGCGAACAGATCCCAGAACCCGGCGCCGAAATCCGCGCCCCCGAACACCGCGTAGATCGAGATCGCGAGGAACAACACCAGCGCGGTCGCATCGGCCAGGCTCACGGCGCGCCCGACGTCGGTGCGTACGGTCCCGAGGTCTCCTCGCCGGCCCGCCACCGTCGCGTCATCGACCGGATCACGAGCACCGTCGCGAATGCGACGGCGGCGTAGACCGCGACGATGACCACGAACGTGATCCACACACCGTGATCCGTGGTCGCGGCGTCCTCGACCCGCATGAAGTTGCGCACGATCCAGGGCTGCCGCCCGACCTCGGTGACCACCCAGCCTGCTTCCATGGCCACGACTCCGGCGACCCCGGCGACCGCGGCCGCCCGCAGGAACCACGGAGTCTTGGGCAGGTCCCGCTTACGCCACCACACGAATCCGAACCACGCCGACAGCGCGGCCAATGCGGAGCCGATCCCGATCATGACGTCCCACGCGAGGTGCACCGTGTTGACCTGGGCGTAGGTCGGCCGATCTCTCGCCGGGACCGAGGTGAGCCCGACGATCTTGGTATTGGTCGAATACCCCGACAACAGCGAGGCCAGACCGGGAATCTTGATGCCACCGTGAACTCGACCCTGATCGTCGAGGTACCCACCGATGACCTCGGGCGCGTTGCGTTCGGTGCGATTCACGAGCTCGATCGCCGCAAACTTCACCGGGTCGTCGCGATACACCGCGCGCGCCACCGTGTCACCGACCACCATCTGCAGCGGCGCCGCCACCGCCGCGACCGAGAACGCGATCAGAAAGCCGAGTCGGTGATACCGGTCGCGCCGGCCCCGCAACATCGCGACCGCGTAGACCGACGCGATCATGAACCCGCCCACGAGGTAGGCCGCGACGAGCATGTGCAGCGCTTCGTACGGGAACGCGCGGTTGAAGATCACACCGAGCGGGTCGACCTCCACGATCTTTCCCGCGGCGTTGAGTGTGAACCCCGACGGCTGGTTCATCCAGGCATTGGCCGCGATGACCGACGCGGTGCCACCGATCCCGGCCACGACCATCGGCACTCCCGACCAGAAGTGCGCCCGGGGGGAAAGCCGATCCCAGCCGTAGATGTAGATCGCCAGGAAGATCGCTTCGAGAAAGAAGAAGAGCCCTTCGATGGCGAACGGGATCCCGAACGCGTCACCGAACCGGCCCATAAAGCGCGGCCACAACAGCCCGAACTCAAAGGTCAACACCGTGCCGGTGACCGCGCCGACCGCGAACGTCACCGCGAGCACCTTGGACCAACGACGGGCGAGCAGTCGAGCGTCGGCGTCGTCGTGTTTGATGGCTTTGCGTTCGGCCACCAGGATCATGAACGCCCATGCGACCCCGAGGGGCACGAGGATGATGTGTACCCCGAGGGTGAACGCCATCTGTGCTCGCGCCCACGGCACCGGGTCAACCGCAAGGATCATCGCGTTCGAGTGTACGAGTGGTCCTGCGCCGCGCCCGGGATGTGGGCGCGCGCGCCTGCATTCAGACGCGCGCGCCTACGGGCCGGCGAGGTCGAAGATCTGATGCTCGGGGCGGGGCCACACTTCGGTGCGATCCGGTCGGAACACTCTGAACGTGGTCTGGTCCCAGACGATCTGCCAATCTTGATGTCGGTGCAGGAAGTGGTGGTGTCGGCTACAGAGCAGGACGCCATTCGCAACGCTCGTGGGACCGCCGTGTTGCCAGTGCTCGACGTGATGCACTTCACACCACCCCGCCGGGATCTCACACCCCGGCCATTGGCAATGCTGGTCCCTCGTCACGATCGCCCGCCGCATCGCCGCGGGGAAGGTTCGACTCGCAGTCCCGATGTTCAGCGGCTGCGAGTCGGGGCCGAGGATCACCCGGCTGATGGTGCAGTCGCAGAGCAACGTTTCGACCTCGGACGGGTCGAGCGCGCCGATGAACCCACCATTCATCTGACCGAACCGGTCCAACGCTTCACGGTTGAGGTGGGCGAGGAACGTGGCCCAGTCGATCACGACGGCCGCCGACAGTGACGCCATCGTCGTGTCCTTGTCGGCACCCATCGCCACGCGACACATCCGAGCCAGACCGTCGGCCCGGCGCTGCGCGGGCGTGCGATCGTCACCTTCGCTCGGTGCGTCGGTGAACGCGTTGAGGGCGCGGTAGATCATCTCGGCGTTCAGGCCGCCGATGTCGCCATCGAGGGCGAGCCGTCCACCGACGATCGACGCGCGCAGACCATCGCGTTCGGGCGGCAATCCGCCGTCTCGACGCGCGCACCGCGCGCAATGCGCGGCCATCCGCCCCAGTGACCAGTAGTCCCTGCGGCGTGCCGCCTTCAGCAGCTTGGGTTCGACCGCGGCGAGTTCAGATTCGAACCCGGGAACGCGCGCCGAGCCGATGATCCGCACCGCACCCGAAGAAATGTGACCCTTTCGCCACGCGGTCCGCGTGGCTGGGAGGATCTCACCCAGTTCACCGGCGCTGATTGCCGCGTGCACCTCGCCCGTGCGCATCCCCATGCGGGCCCGCAGCCACGACGGCGTCGATTCGTACCCATCCTCACGGCCCACGCCACGCCGATGACCGGCGACCACCAAGTCGGCGAACACCGCGTCCTGACGGTCCATCTGCTCACGGAATCGCACGATCGTCGCCGCCAACTCGCCATCGGAGAGTTCGGCCGGATCGAGCGACATCATCGAATCGACACCGGCCCCCAAGACCTCGAGCGGCGGTGCCTGAGCTTGACCGTTCGTCATGTCGGGACCCCCCCCTCGAATCGTGTGATTCCGTACCCTTGTTGGCTATTTCATCCTATACGAATTGACGTTCGATAGCAACCGAAAACACCATGAATTTCACCGAATTTGACCAGTTGAACGCGGTGCACGAACATCGGAGGTGCACCCCCGGATCAGTGGGTCAGGTCGGGAGCAGTTCGGCGTCGAGTCGGGCCCGGAGGCCGTCGGGAATCGGGGTGGAGTCGTGGGTCCCCGGCGTCACCGATACGTAGGTGATCGTGCCGATACACGCCGACCGTTCCGCCACCGTCGCCTCGTACCGGAGGTCGAAGGACTTGGTCCCGATGCGGGACGGCGCGACGCTGATCGCCACGATCTCGTCGAAACCGGCGGGGCCGGTCCATTCGAGGACCGCCTTGACGAGCATGACGTCGAAGTCCTTGAAGAACGCGACCGCGGCGTCGTACCCGAGGTGGCCGAAGTATCGAGTGCACGCTTCGTCGAAATAGGTGAGCCAGTGGGCGTTGAACACCACGCCCTGCATGTCGACCTCGGCGTAACGCGGTCGGACCGTGTGGACGAACCGCGTCACGATCGCAGTTCGGCGCGGTGCTGCTTCACGACGGCGTCGATGCAGGCTTGCCACACCGCGTTGAGTTCGGTGTCCTTCAGCGTGCGGTCCGGCGCGCGAAAGCGCAACGCGATCGCGAGGCTGCGCCGCCCGGCACCGAGCGCGTCGGAACGGAACTCGTCGAACACCCGGGCATCTTCGAGGAGATCGCCGCCGGCTTTCCGGATTGTCGCCACGACCGCGGCGGCGGGCACCGCTTCGTCGAGCACGAACGCGAGATCCATCGCCGCGGCGGGATACCGCGACAGCGGCGCGAAGGCCTGGTCGCGACGCGCGCCTACGAGGAGCGGATCGAGGTCCAACTCGAATGCCACCGCCGGCGCGGCCGCGCCGAAGGCGTCCAGCACCGACGGGTGGAGTTCTCCGACCGCGCCGATGGCGACACCGTCGACGACGATCGACGCCGCGCGACCCGGCAGGTACCCGGGATGATCGGCGGTGACCGTGTGAACATCGGCGAGTTGGAGCGCATCGACGATCGCGCCGAGCGCGTCGGTCGCGTCGTAAACGTCGACGGCCCGATCGGCTTCGACCGGACCGCGCCGAATGGTTCCCGACGCGATGAACGCGAGGTGATCGCGTTCGTCGGGGAGGAGTTGGCCCTTCGGTGGAACGCCGAACACGTGGCCGAGTTCGAAGAGCGCGACATCGGCCAACCCCAGGCCCGAGTTGTGCGCGATCGACTTGAGCAGGCCGGGCAGGATCGCGGGGCGCAGAATCGGTTCCTCGGCACTGAGCGCGTTGGTGGCCCGTACCGTCGCC
>JANLRZ010000198.1:0-7447 GCA_031362155.1 Acidimicrobiia bacterium
CCCGCCCGCAGCATCCGCTGCGCCGAGTCGAGTGGGACTCCGGTGGCATCGGCCAACGCACGGAGCGACATTGGGTCGCCGTCCGGACGGTTTCCCACGTCACCCGAGAGGCGATAGAGCTCGACGAGACCCGGAGCGGCATCAATCTCGGCGGCGGACACGCCGACCGCGCGGAGGAGCGCACGGACCTGGTCGACTTCGGAGTCGGTCATCGGGTACTCCGCCTCACGCAAAGGAAAATGCCGGCGGCCGACCCATCAACAGCTGGGCGGCCATCGTGTAGGTCTTGCGCTGGGACAGGACGTGGGCCGCGGTTGTGGCGATGTCCCGCCGGCGCCGCTCGAACGGCGACGTCCGGTAGATCGCCTGCGCGCCGACCACCTCGACGATCGCCTCCGCGATCTCGTGGGCCGTCTGCGCCGCGAGCACCGCCATCATCAGCACGGCCGCGCGTTGTTCGAACGTCGGGGGCTCACCGCCCGTCACGGTCTGCCAGACGGACTCCAAGGTCGCGTCCTGGTAGGCGACGGCCGCGGCGCGCTTGGCCGCCGACTCGGCCAGCACCAGCTGCGCCCGCTGCTCGTCGCGCATCGCCATCATGCTCGGTATCAGCACCTTGGTCTCCATGAGGGCGCGCAGGTCGTCGATCATCCGGCGACTGCACCCGAGCGGGACCGCGGCAAGGTTCGCGAAGAAGAACCCGTGGTATTGATACAGCGGCTCGGGACGCGCTCCGGGCACCATGACGTCGAAGGTATGAGACTCGGGCACGAACGCGTCGGTCACCGAGTAGTCGTTGCTCCCACTGCCGGCGAGTCCGGTGGTGAACCACGTGTCGTGGATCGTGACCTCGTCCCGTGGGAGCCAGGCCACGAACATCTCGGGCAGTCCGTTGGCCGCGAACACCGGCGCACCGTCGACCATGAGCATGCAGCCGCCGACGATCCGGTCAGCATGGAGGCACCCGCTGCCGAACTGCCAGCGCCCGGTGACGCGGTAGCCACCCTCGACCGCCGTGGCCTGACCGCCGGGTTGAAGCTGACCGGCCGTGAGCAGATCCATCGAGGGGTACAAGTCCCGAGCCGTGGCCTCGTCGAGGCGCCCGGCGTAATGACCACTGTCCGAACAGATCATCGCGATCCAGGCGGTGGAGGCGTCGTGATATGCGAGCCCCTCGACCAAGCGGGCTTGATCCAGGATCGGCATTTCGGGCCCACCCCACGCCGCCGGGAAGGCAATGCGGAACACGCCGGCGCCGCGCAGCCCTTCCACGATCGAATCCGGTAACCGGCGTTGCGCGTCGATGTCGTCGGCGGCGGCCTCGATGCTCGGGCCGAGCGCGCGAGCCGCGCCGAAGATCTCGTCGGCAGTCATTGGATCGATCGTCCCAGCCACGGGCCCAGTCTCCCCCGCGGTCGCTCTCCCGGTCGACCACGCCGGCATCGAGCGCCCGACCCGGCGTCGGCCGCACCTGCGAAGATCCCCGGATGGATCGACGAGACCGGGGATATTGGAACAGCCGGTGGCCGGGCGAGGACGGCGGTCCCGCCCGTTCCGAGATCCCGCGCTCCACCGGCGGCCTCGCGATCCAACCCGGTGAACACCTCGCCGTCACCTCGCGCGACGCGATGGTTACGACGATGGTGGTGCTGCGCGATCCCGGTGAGGTCTACCTCCTGTGCCATACCGGCGGCACCGATGCCATCGCTTGGGTCGAACGCATCGATGCCCAGACCTTGGCCACCATCGACCGCTCCCCCGATCTCGTCGGCGGCAAGACCTGGCCCGGCGGGCTCGCCGCGCACGCCAACGGCTCGCTCTACGTCGTGTTCGGGCGTCACGTCCACCGGCTCTCGGCGGGCCTGGAACTCATCGCGTCGGCCGAGCTCCCACGGGACCGGCCGTACAACAGCTTCGTCATCCTGCCCGACGGGCATCTCGTCACGAAGGACTTTGGGGGCGCGCTTCCACCCGGCATCGAGCCGACCGACCACGAGTCGTGCGAACTCAACATCATCGAACCCGAGCACCTCGACCTCGTGAGCCACGTCGTGATACCGGAGCGTTCCGTCGCCCGCATCTCGGCCGACGGCGACGACGTCTACGTGGTCGGCGTCGATCGACTGTGGCGAGCGCGGTGGGACGGATCCACGATCACGCTCGACCAGACGTTCCAGCCGACCTACCGAACCGAGCCAGGCCAGACCTACGGGTGGGATGCCGTGCTCGCCGCCGGTGCCGCGTGGGTCCTCGACAACGGCGAGGGGAGCGAGGGATACGCGGGCACCTTCCGTGGCCACGGAATTTCCGAAGGACCACTCCACCTCGTCCGCGTCGACCTCATGACGGCCGCGGTCACCATGACCGAGATCTGCGGACTCTCTCGCGGCATTGTGGCGAATCCGCCGGCCATCGACGCGAGCCGCGCCATCGCGGTCGGGTACGACAGCGCCAACGGCGTACTCGCCGCGTTCGACATCGCCGCCGACGGAACCGGTTCGCCCCGCTGGACCCGCGAGCAGAACCACGCGTGTCACCCGATCCTCTATCCCGACACCGGCGAACTCGTCACCAACGATCACGACGGAGATCGCATGATGGATCAGATCGTCGTGCTCGACATCGAGACCGGCACCGAACTGGCGCGGGCCGACACCGGTAGTCCATTGCAGTCGGTCGTGTTCCTCGCACCGGGCTTCGATCGCGACCTCTACTACTGCGCCTTCCCCACCGTTGCCCGCGTCTCGGTGACACGCGCGTCCTGACGGGATCGGCTCCGGCGTGGCCGCCGGTCAGGCGCGGTGCGCGACGACCAAGCAATCGATCGCTTGCTTCGTCCCGTCGTCGGTCGCCACTGTCCGGGTGACGAGTTCCGCACGGTCGATGGTTAGGTCTGCCGGTCCACCCGCATTGAGGTCGCCGCGCACCAGGTCCGGTGTCGGCAGCACCGCAGGGTCCTGGGGACCGCCGATCCCATCGGTGAGATTGCTCAGGTCGTGCGCCACCATCACGAACCGCCCCCCGGGAGCCAGCGCCGTCGCGGCGATCTGCAACATCGCAGCCCGCTGGAGCGTCGGCAGCTGAACGTAGAAGATCACCACGAGGTCATAGGCCTCGGTCCGTCCCGGCCACGTCGTGACATCGGCAACGACCCATTCGACATCGACGTTGCTCTCGGCCGCGAGTCGGCGTCCCTTCTCGATCCCGACCGCGGAGAAGTCGACCGCGGTCACTGACCACCCCTGGGCGGCGAGCCACACCGCGTTTCGACCTTCACCGCAAGCGAGATCCAATGCCCGACCGGGGAGCCCATCATCGATCAGTGCGGGAAGAAACTGGTTGGGTTCGGTGTGCCAGACGTACGCGGCGGTGTCGTACCGACGGTTCCACTCGGTCGCGTCCATCACCGCGCAACGGAGGGTTGACGGCCCTCGCCCGCCGGCCCCGCGAAGGCCTGGGCGATCGACATCCAATGCGTCGCGACCGGGCCGACGATCTCGAGACTCGTGTCGTCGACGTGTCGGCGTTGGGTCACGACCAACGCGAAGTCGATCGCCGCTCCGGTCACCCGATCCGACGCGGCCGAATCACCCCAGGTCCACACCTCATCATCGGGTGCGGTGACCTCCACGTACACCGGGACCTCGGGGACTTCCAACCCGCGAGTCGTGAACGAGTTGGCCAACGTGCGCACACCGATGTGCGCGACCTGGCGCAACGCCGAGGTCGGCACGTGCACGGCCCCGAGCGCGTCGGCGACGTCCTGGCCATGGGCCCAGGTCTCCATGATCCGCGCCGTCAGCGACGACGCCAGACTCATCGGCGGTCCGTACCACGGCACACGGGTCGACGGATCGAGGTTGAGGAGGGCCGCGAGCATCGACGCGCGGGACGAGACGAACCACTCCAGTACCTCGGTCGGTTCCATCGCCCGGGATCGACGGCTGACCCGCTCGGTGATCCCGTCGGGATCCTCCAAGGCCGCAACCAGTTCGCGTTGGAACTCCTCCGGATCGAGCGCAGCCGTCGCCGCGGCTTCGTCGAAGTACGCCAGATGCGCGATCTGCTCCTGGACCCGCCACCCCGGCGCCGGCGTCGGAGTCGCCCATCCCTTCGCGTCGAGCGGTTCGACCAACGCCAACAACACCGTGGTCTCCGCCCGAAGATCGTCGGCCAGCCCGTTGAGATCGACAGCCATAGTGGGTACTCCTCGTCGACGCCGTATCTTCTGCACCGGTCACATCCGCGCCCTGAGGATACCGATGGACTTCGCCGAGACGCCCGAACACGAGATGCTGCGCACCGCGGTTCGCGAGGTCGCCGCCGGCTTCGGTCACGACTACTTCGCGAAGAAGTCCCGCACCGACGGGCGCGCGACCGAGTTGTGGGATGCGGTCGGGCAGCTGGGATTCCTCGGTGTTCACCTGCCGGAGGAGTACGAAGGCGGCGGCGGGGGCATGCTCGAACTCGCGATCGTCAGCGAGGAGATCGCCGCCCAGGGCTGCCCGCTCCTCCTGATCCTGGTTTCCCCTGCTATCTGCGGCGAACTGATCAAGACCTTCGGTTCCGACGGCCAGAAGGAGCGCTGGCTTCGTCCGATGGCGAGCGGTCAGAAGATGGTGTTCGCGATCACCGAGCCCGACGCAGGGTCCAACAGTCACAACCTTGCGACCACCGCCACCCGCGACGGTGACGTCTTTCGTCTCAACGGATCCAAGACCTACATCTCCGGCGTCGACGAAGCCGACCAGATGGTCGTCGTCACCCGTACCGGCACCGATCCCGACACCGGACGCGGCCGCTTGTCGCTCTTCGTGGTCGATACCGACGCGCCGGGTCTCGAACGCACGCTCATCCCCATGGAGATCAGCGGCCCCGAGAAGCAGTTCACGCTGTTCTTCGACGACGTCGAGGTTCCGGCCGATCGGCTCCTCGGCGACGAGGGCGAAGGGCTCCGACAGGTCTTCGTGGGCTTGAACCCCGAACGCATCATGAGCGCGACGATCTGCACCGGCATCGGCCGGTACGCCCTCGACAAGGCGGCCGCCTACGCGAACGAGCGCGAGGTGTGGGGCACTCCGATCGGACGGCATCAGGGCATCGCCCACCCGCTCGCGACCGCCAAGATCGAAGTGGAACTCGCCCGCCTCATGACCCTCAAGGCCGCGTGGATGCACGACCACTCCACTGATCGGGTCGCCGCCGGCGAAGCCGCCAACATGGCGAAGTACGCCGCGGCCGAAGCCGGGCTGCACGCGCTCGACGCTGCCATCCAGACCCATGGAGGCAACGGGTTGGCGAGCGAGTACGGCCTCGCCGACCTGTGGGGCATGGTCCGATTGCTCCGCATCGCGCCGGTCAGCCGCGAGATGGTCCTGAACTTCGTCGCCCAGCAATCGCTCGGCTTGCCGAAGTCCTACTGAACCCACGTCGGCGGCGGTGCCTACGCTGCGGTCATGACTGCACCTGTCGCCCCCCGTGCCCTCGCGGACCTCGATCAACCGACGCTCGCGACCCTGGCCCGCGAGTGGTTCCTTCATGGCCACCTTCAGGATCGGGTGGGCATCCCGTTGCTCTACCAGTACGGGGTCGATCGCGAAGGGGCCGAACAGGTCGCCATCGACGAGTGGGCCGGCGCGAGCCCGCTGTACTCGTTGCGCATGCAGGACACGCTCGACTTCCGGGGCAGCACCGTCGACGTGATTCTGAAGAACCTGCAGTTCGACATCGGCGCCCCGCTCGAATACATGGATTTCCGGATGACCTACATCGACCCGGACCACGCCGAGTTCCAACTCGACCACTGCGGCGCGCTGATGGATGTCGAGCCGATGGGCGACGAGTGGGTGCACGGCATGTGCCACACCATCGAAGACCCGACATTCGATGCGACCGCGGCGGCCACGAATCCGTACGCCATCATGCGCCCGATCCACCGGCCGCCGCGCACGCCGGTCGACCGGATGCCCCACTGCGCGTGGACGATCACGATCGATCCGTCGGGACCCGCGGCGCAGGCGCATGCGAACCTCGCGATCGTTGCCGAGTCACTTGTCGCGACGCTCCCGACACCCACGGTCGTCGCCGAACCCGACCACGCGGGCACGGTGACGTACGCCGGCGCGTTCGATCCCGACTTGGGATACGACGACCTCGCGCGCCCGGCGCTCCTCGCGATCCTGCGCGAGGCGGCGATCCAGAGCCAGCTGCTGATGCGGTCGTACCTCGTGTCGGTCACCGAACGGGTAGGTCCCGAGGTCGCGGCCGAGGTCGCGCCGCGCATACTCGTCGGCGTCGCGCCCGTGACCGCGGGCCGGCTGGGGAAGGCGCTCGACGCCGGCACCCACCTCGAAGGGATCGCGCAGGTGCTCGCACTCCACCCTTCGTTCCAACCGGCCGACTACATCGATGCCCGGGTCGAACTCGACGGCGACGAGACCGTGCGGCTCGCGTTCGGTGACTCCCTGATCTTCGCCGAGTCCGACGGCCTCACCTGGTTCGCCGGGCTCGGAGAGCCCGGTGACCGAGCCATCGACGCCTTGGTGCGGGGCATCAACCCCCGCGCCCGGGCCGAGCGCACCGAGATCCGCGGCGACGAGCGCCTCGCGTTCGCCATCACCGTCGATCCCGACGCCGAACCCCGGGTCGAAGAGCCCGAGACCTCCTTGGCTCGATTCAGCACTGCCGCGGCGTTCGAGTTCGCCGCACGTTGATCGCGACGAACCCACCAAGCGTCATGACGGCCACGAGTTCGGCCAGTTTCGAGATGACCGATTCGGTCGTCCATCCGTGCTCGCTGAAGCCGAGCAGGCTGGACGATCGAACCACTGCGTAGGCAACCAACGCACCGGCGGCGTAGCCGATGCCCAGCACGGCCGCCGGAATGGACCACCGCTCGAAGCGCAGTGACAGCACGAGGAGTTCCGCGATCACGAGCCCGGCGATCGCATTGAGTGCAAACGAGCGCGAGATGTCGATCCCGGCGAACCGTTCGGGGCTGATCCCGCGATAGCCGCCCCAGAAGTACAGATAGAAATGCAGGTAGGCACTCGTCAGGACGGCGAGTGCGCCCGTGAGCAGCAGGACCGGTGACCGGTTCATCGGGCCACCACCATGCCGGTCATCGAGTTGTGGATCGCGCAGAAGAATCGGAATGACCCGGCGCGCTTCACGGTGATCGTCGCTCGCTGACCGGGATTCAGCACTCCGGTGTCGAAACCACCCTCGGGCGAGGTCAGCGTGTGCGGGGTGCCGTCTCGGTTCACGACGACGAGTCGAGCCCCCGCACCGAGCGAGACCGAAGCCGGCGAGAACGCGAAGTTCTTGATCACGACGGTGTTCGGCGCCGCCGGGGTCGCGGTGGACGTTGTCGGGCCGGCGACGACCCGGGTCGTCACCGCCGCCACGACGGCCAGGGCGGGGACGACGAACACCAGCAGGAGGAGGG
>JANLRZ010000244.1:0-12171 GCA_031362155.1 Acidimicrobiia bacterium
TGCGCGAGGCCGTGGAACGAGGCGCGTCCGATGTGCACATCAAGGTCGGGTCCCCGCCGCACATGCGCCTCGACGGCGAACTGGTGCCGATGAATCCCGATCCGGTCGACTCGACCGATACCGAGCGCGTGGCGTTCGCGATGATGCCGAAGATCCGGGCGGAGGAATTTCTCGCTCAGAACGAAGCCGACTTCGCGTATTCGTTGAACGGCGTCGGCCGGTTTCGGGTGAACGTGTTTCGCCAGCGGGGATCCGTCGGCATGGTGTTGCGCCACGTCCTTCCCGGGATTCCCGACATGGAGAAACTCGGGTTGCCGCCCGTGGTGCGCCGGCTCGCGGAAGAGCATCGCGGTCTGATCCTCGTGACCGGTCCGACGGGTTCGGGCAAGACGACGACGCTCGCCGCGATGATCGATCACATCAACGAGACCCAAGCCCGTCACATTGTGACGATCGAGGATCCCATCGAGGTCCTCCACAACGACAAGCGTTCGATCATCAATCAGCGTGAGGTCGGCGACGACACGCTCGATTTCCTGTCGGCCCTCAAGCGCGCACTGCGCCAGGACCCCGATGTGATCCTGATCGGTGAGATGCGTGACCCGGAAACGGTGTGGGCCGCGCTCTCCGCCGCGGAAACAGGGCACCTCGTCTTCTCGACGCTGCACACTATGGGCGCCGCCGAAACGATCAACCGGGTGATCGACTTCTTCCCGCCCTACCAGCAGCAGCAGGTGCGCATGTCGATCGCCGGTGCGCTCAAGGGGATCGTGTCGCAGCGCCTCGTTCCACGGGCCGACGAAGAGGGTCGGGTCCCGGCGATGGAGGTCCTCGTCTCCACAGGTCGCGTGTTCGACAAGATCGCCGACAGCACCGCCACCCACGAACTCGACGAGATCATCGCCGACGGTGGGTACTACGGGATGCAGAGTTTCGACCAGAGCCTCCTGGCGCTCTACGGCGCCGGCACGGTGTCGCGGCGCGACGCCCTCGCGAGCGCGTCGAACCCGCACGACCTGCGCCTCAAGATGGACCACTTCGAGTTGGAACGGACCCGAGCCACCGACGAGTCGGCGGTCCTGGCCCACTCGGCCTGACCCGGTTCAGCCAGTTTGGGTCGTGGCCTGCGGGTCGCGGCGCGTCACAATGGCGCAGTGAGTGTCCCTCCCCGCCTGGCGCCGTTGCTCGCGCCCGATTCTCCGGTCCAGCGCGTGGCGTCGGCCTTGGCCGAGGGGGGCTACGAGTGCTACCTCGTCGGTGGGAGTGTTCGTGACGCGCTGATCGATTCGGTGCCGATCGAGTTCGACTTCGCGAGCGACGCACGGCCGGATCGCATCGAGGAACTCCTCCGCCCCATCGCCGATCACGTGTGGCTCCAGGGTCAACGGTTCGGGACCATCGGTGCCCAGGTCGCCGGTGTTCCGTGCGAGGTCACGACCTTCCGATCCGACGTGTACCGGCCCGAGAGTCGGAAACCCGAAGTGACCTTCGGTGATTCGATCGAGACCGATCTGTCCCGGCGCGACTTCACCATCAACGCCATGGCACTGCGGCTCCCCGACGCGGTGCTCGTCGACCCACACGACGGCGCGATCGACCTCGCGACCGGCCGGTTGCGGACCCCGCTGTCCCCCGAGGTGTCCTTCACCGATGATCCGTTGCGCATGATGCGCGCGGCGCGGTTCATCGCGCGGTTCGGCTTCATTCCGGATCCCGAACTCGTCGCGGCGGTGCACGAGTTCCGCGATCGGCTCGACATCGTGAGCGTCGAGCGGATTCGCGACGAACTGTCCAAGCTCCTGGTGGTCGAGGACCCGACTTCGGGTCTGTGGTTCCTGGCCTCCACCGGACTGGCCAACTCGTTCCTGCCCGAGCTGAACTCGATGGAACTGGAGCAGGACCCGATCCATCACCACAAGGATGTGCTCGCGCACACGATCGCGGTCGTTGCGAAGACGAGCCCGACGCTCGTGCTCCGGCTCGCGGCGCTGATGCACGACGTGGGCAAGCCCCGCACGCGCTCGTTCGAACGGGGCCGCGCCACCTTCCACCACCACGAGGTGGTCGGTGCCCGCATGACCCGGGATCGGCTGACGGCGCTGAAGTACCCGAACGACGTCGTCGAAGACGTCACCCAACTCGTCTACTTGCACCTGCGGATCCACACGTACGCGATGGGCTGGACCGATGCGGCCGTGCGCCGGTACGTGCGCGACGCGGGGCCGCTGCTCGACCAGCTGAACGAGCTGCAGCGCTGCGACTGCACCACCCGCAACGAACGCAAGGCCCGCGTGCTCGGCCGCCGGATGGACGAGCTGGAGGAACGGATCGAGGCACTCGCCGCCCAGGAGGAACTCCAGGCGATTCGCCCGCCGCTCGACGGGCGTCAGGTCATGGCGTTCCTAGACGTCGCCCCTGGCCCGATCATCGGTCAGGCGCTCGACTTCCTCCTCGAGGCTCGGCTCGACGAGGGTCCGATCGAAGCCGCCGACGCCTACGAGCGCCTGCGGGCCTGGGCGGCCGCGCGCGACATCGCCGTGACCGGTGTGGAGGGTTAGGAGCCGACTTTCCGTACCCGCCAGACGATGTCGGTCGGAACGAGCGCTCGGCCGCGCGCCGTGGGCGTCGGTTCCGGCTCGTTGATGAGGTCGACGCGGAACCCGGCGCGGTTGAGCGCCGCAAAGACCGCGGCCACTTGGTGGGGGTGGGCACCGTTCGCCGGTTCGATGTCGAAGTAGGACCGCGCGAGGTACGGACGCGCCAGCGGGAGTGATCCCTCCGGCTCCGGGTCGGCATCGACGCAGAACCCGAAGGGGTGCGGGAGCGTGAACGCGAACCACGCGCCCGCGCGTAGGACTCGTTGAACCTGGCGAAAGACCCGGCCCAGATCGGCGAGTCCACCGAGCGAACCTTCGGCGAACGCGAGGTCGACGGAGTCACCTCGCCACGACGCGAGGTCCGCGAGGTCGCCGACGTGCGCTTCGATCCGGACTTCGGCGGTGGCGGCTCGCGCCCGCATCGCCGCCACTGCATCGCCGGACGGGTCGACGACCAGGACGGAGGCACCGGCGCGAGCGAGTTCGACTGCTCGGGTGCCGTCGCCGCAGCCCAGCTCGAGGACCCGTTTGCCGGCGACTTCGCCGAGGAGTTTTCGGAGGACGAAATCGGTGTCGGTCACGCTCGCAGACCCTATCGGGAGTGGGGTTTCGCAACGCGCTCCCCGAGCCCGGTGTCGGTCGCGGTTCCCACCATGGGCGGACGCTTCTACACTCTCCGCCGTGCCACGCGGTACCGACTACGAACTCGCCCGACGAGCAGTGCTCCGAGACCTCAAGGCCGGTCGGGTCAGCCGCAACGACGTCTGCGATGCCCATCCCGAGCTGTTGCGGGCCGCCCGGAACGTCGGCGAGCCTGCCGGTAAGGGCTGTCCGGTATGTCGGAGCAAACAGCTGTTCTTCGTGTCCTACGTCTATGGCGATCGCCTGAGGGCCGCGAACGGTCGGGCATTGTCCCAACCCGGCGAGCTGGCCGAACTGGCCGCGAAGTACAACGAGTTCGACTGTTACATCGTCGAGGTCTGCACCAAGTGCCGGTGGAATCACCTCGGCCGCCGCGAACTCCACGGCAAGAGCGCATCCTGACCCGAGCCGGGGGCTCGTCCCGTCTGGCGGAAGACCCCGGATATCGGCCTACACTTCGGGTGCTGCCGGGAGCCGTGTGAGCCCTGGACGGTGGAGGACAAGAAGATGACGGCTGAGTCGGCCCCATCACGTGAGCGGTCCCGGCCGTTGACGGCCCCGGATATCGCGAATGCCAAGGGCAGCGGTGCGCCGCTCGTCATGGTGACCGCCTACGACGCGCCGAGTGCGCGCGTGGTCGACGGCGCCGGCGTCGACATGATCCTCGTCGGTGACACGCTCGCGATGGTCGTGCTCGGATACGACGACACCCTCCAGGTGACGACCGACGACATGGCCCATCACGTCGGTGCGGTGGCGCGCACCAAACCCCACGCGCTCATCGTCGGCGACCTGCCGTGGATGAGCTATCACGTGTCGCGCGAGGAGACCGTTCGCAACGCGGCGACGTTGATCCGAGCTGGAGCGGGCGCGGTCAAACTCGAAGGTGGCCGCAAGCGCCTCGACGCGATCGAGGCGATCCTCGACTCCGAGATTCCGGTCATGGGCCACCTCGGCCTGACGCCCCAGTCGATTCACGCGATCGGCGGATTCAAGGTGCAGGGCAAGCAGCTCGACGCGGCCCGCAAGATCGTCGACGACGCGGTCGCGCTGGCGGCGGCCGGGTGCTTCGCGATCGTGCTCGAATGTGTGCCCGACGGTGTCGCGCGCATGGTGACCGACGCGATCTCGGTACCAACGATTGGCATCGGTGCCGGTCGCCACTGCGATGGTCAGGTGCTCGTGTACCACGACCTGCTGGGCTTCGAGGATCGGATGCGTCCCCGTTTCGTGCGTCGCTACGCCGAGCTGGGTGCGACCGCGACCGAGGCCGTGCGTCACTTCGCCGAGGATGTCCGGGCCGGACACTTCCCGTCGAGCGAGGAGACCTACCACATGACCGATCAGCTCGAGAGTTCGATCGACATGTCCACGCTCGAACTCGTGGGCGACGGGGCCGACACCACCGAAACCCCGGTCACCTCCCGCACCGAGTTCACTGACGCCTGACCCATCTCGAAACTCCCTGAGCACAACGAAAAGCCGGACCAACTCCCGAGCCGGAGCGAGGAACGAGCGGAGGCGAGCAGCTCGGGAGGCGTCCCGACCCTGGAAGACTTGGGTTCCGCTGACACCTTGGGCGAGAGCCGGACGAGCCGATATGTCGCGGGAGCCGGACAAGCCGAAATGATGGTCTCACCCCCCGGGTAGGGTCCTCCTCGATAGGTCCGCGGGGCGGCGTTCTGGTAGCGTCTCCCGCTTCACATAGGGATTCCGGGCGTGCTCGGCCATCCCGTCACAATGTCCACCCTGCCCCTCGGCGGCTCCGATCTCGTATTGGTGCTGGCCCGGGGGCCCACCGTGGCCTTCGGGTCGGCGGTGGTCCGAAGGAGGTCCGGCCAATGAGGCCGTACGAGGTCATGGTTATTTTCGATGCGGACCTGGAAGAGGAGACCATTCGGTCTGCCGTCGAGGGCTCGCTGAAGCTCATCGAGTCGAAGGGCGCGGAACGCGGCCCCATCGACTGGTGGGGCAAGCGCCGCCTCGCGTACGAGGTGAACCATCGCTGGGAGGGCTACTACGTCGTCATCCAGGCGAAGGCCGAGCCCGTGGCGATGGACGAGCTGAACCGATCGCTCTCCCTGTCAGACGACGTCATCCGGCACAAGATCCTGCGCATCCCCGAGCAGGTCTACGGCAAGCTGGGTGGAACGCCGGATCCGGTCGATGCTGCGGTACTCGCGGCGGGCGCCGACCCGGACGACGACTGAGAAACCCGCACAGCCGGGCGATCGGTCGACGTCGCACACTGAGACGTGACCTGCCGCACCGGCGGCAACTGGAGGCATCACCATGGCAGACAACAGCATCACCATCGTCGGGAACCTCACCCGTGACCCCGAGATTCGCTATACGGCGTCCGGACAGGCCAACGCCCGGCTCGGCGTCGCAGTGAGTCGTCGGTGGCAGAACCGTCAGACCCAGGAGTGGGAGGAGCGCACCAGCTTCTTCAACGTGATCGCCTGGGGTGACATGGCCGAGAACATCAGCGACACGCTGGCCAAAGGCACGCGCATCATCGTCAACGGCCGCCTCGAACAGCGTTCGTGGGAGACCGACCAGGGCGAGAAGCGCAGCGTGGTCGAGGTCGTCGCCGACGAGATCGGCCCGAGTCTGCGCTGGGCAACCGCCGAAGTGAAGCGCTCCGAACGCCGTGGCGGCGGAGGCGCGCCGGCCGGCGGTGGCGGCGGTGGCGGTGGCGGTGGCGACTTCGGTGGCGGAGGCAGCCGGCCCCAGGGTGGTTCGAGCGGCGGTTCGAGCGGTGGTTCGAGCGGCGGTTCGAATGGTGGTTCGAGTGGTGCCCCTGCCGGTGGCGGCGGCGACTACGGATTCGACGAAGAGCCCTTCTAGGGCGAGAGGAACGGAAGCGTTATGGCACGAGATCGGGACCGGCGAAACAGCAAGAGCCCTGCCAACGATCGGCGGCGAGTCCAGAAGAAGAAGGTGTCCATCCTCACCCAGGACAAGATCGACTGGGTCGATTACAAGGACGTGAACCTGCTGCGCCGGTTCATGTCCGAGCGGGCCAAGATCCGGGCGCGGCGCGTCACGGGGAACGACACGAAGCAGCAGCGCGAAGTCGCGAAGGCGATTCGTATTGCGCGCGAGATGGCGTTGTTGCCCTACAGCGTTCGCCAGGTCACCCAGCGGAGCCGCAGTGGCCGTCGGGATCGGGACCGTCTGGACCCGACCGCGCCGATGCCGACCCCGGATGCGCCACCGCCAACCGTGGGCGAAGGCGAGGGCGAGTTGCCCGAGGGCGTGACCATGGAGGCCGGCGACACGACCGCGGGTGAGATGGAAGCGGTGTCGGAAGACACCGGTGCCGAGGAGACGAGCGAATGAAGATCGTGCTGCGCGCCGACGTCGACACGTTGGGCAAGAAGGGCGACCTCCTCGAGGTTGCACCCGGGTACGCCCGGAACTATCTCGTGCCCCGCGGCCTGGCAATGTTCGCGACCAAGGGTGTGGAGAAGCAAGCGGCCGCGATGCGTCGCAGCCGCGACGTCCGCGACACCCGCGATCGTGAAGCCGCCCAGACCCTCGCCGCCAAACTCGCGTCGGCGCCCGTGCAAGTGGGCGCGCGAGCGGGAGAAGGCGGAAAGTTGTTCGGTTCGGTCACTGCTACCGACATCGCCGAGGCGATCGAGAGCGGGAGTGGCGTCACGGTCGACCGCCGCAAGATCAACTTGGCCGAGCCGCTCAAGGCGCTGGGCCCGGCCGAGGTGGAGATCACGCTCCACGCCGACGTGAAGGTCGCGGTCATGATCGAGGTCGTGGCCAGCTAGTCGCCGACCCGAGGTTGACCGCAACGGCCCGCCCGTGGTGGCGGGCCGTTTCGCGTCCGGGGATGACCGGGCGTATCGCAGGTCGGAGGGAATTCGGCGCCACCCGCGGGCGACCAGAGCGTCCGCGCCGATGGTCACACCCGCGCGGCACAATGGTCCGGTGTCCACAGCCCTGTGGATGAACCAGGCCCACTATCCCCAGGTAATTCACACAAGTACCCGTGGTTATCCACTTCCAACCCACAGGGGTGAGATGTGATGATCCCCCGGGGTTGTTTCAGGGTTGGAGAAGGTGACGAGTGGTTCAATCGAGTGAGATCGCCGTGCGGCCGAGCGGGCCGAGCGGCCGCATTCCACCGCACAACCTGGAAGCCGAGGAGTCGCTCCTCGGCGCCATGCTCATCTCCCGAGATGCCATCACCGCCGCCGTTGAGGCCCGAGTCGATTCCGGAGACTTTTACAAACCCGCCCACGGCCACGTCTTCGATGCGATCTGGTCGCTGTACGAACAGGGAGAGCCGGTCGACCCGGTCACCGTGGCGGAGGAGTTGCGGCGCGCCAACCTGCTCGAGAACTTGGGTGGGAAGGGGCTCCTCCTCGCGCTGCAGGCATCGACGCCGGCATCGGCGAACGCCGGCCACTACGCCCGCATCGTCGGAGACCTCGCGCTGTTGCGCCGACTCATCACCGTCTCGGGTGAGATCGCCGAGAGCGCCTACGGCCAGCCCGACGATGTCACCGAGACCGTCGACCGGGCCGAAGCGATGGTCTTCGAGGTCGCCGAGAAGCGGATCTCGGAGTCGCTCGTTCGGTTGTTCGACTCCGTCACCGAGACGGTGGATCAGCTCGAACACCTTTACGGCGAGGAGGGCGCGATCACCGGTGTCCCGACGGGCTACACCGATCTCGATCGACAACTCCTCGGCCTCCAACCGTCCACCTTGGTGATCGTCGCCGCCCGACCGGGTGCTGGGAAGACGGCGTTCATGCTCGGTGCCGCGGCCAATGTCGCGATGGAGAGCCGAAGGCCTGTCCTCTTTTTCTCGATGGAGATGGGCTCGGTCGAACTCACCAAGCGCATGCTCTCCTCGGAAGCCAGGGTCGATGCCCGCAAGCTCCAGACCGGCAACCTCACCGACGGCGACTGGAGCCGCCTGAACCCGGCGATCAGCCACCTCGGTGAAGCCCCGCTGTTCATCGACGACAACGCGCACTGCACGGTGATGGAGATGCGGGCCAAGGCCCGCCGCATCAAGGCCCGCTACGGCGACCTCGGACTCGTGGTCGTCGACTATCTCCAGCTGATGAGTTCACCCCGACGAGCCGAGAACCGCCAGGTCGAGGTGTCCGAACTCTCCCGTGGACTCAAGATCCTCGCCCGCGAACTCGAGTGCCCGGTCATGGTGGGTTCCCAGCTCAACCGGCAACTCGAATACCGCCAGGACAAGCGCCCGATGCTCGCCGACCTGCGTGAATCAGGATCGATCGAGCAGGACGCCGACGTCGTGCTGTTCCTCTACCGCGACGACGTGTACAACCCCGAGTCCGAGCAACGCGGCGTCGCCGAAGTGATCATCGGCAAGCACCGGAACGGCCCGACCGGCGTGGCCCGGCTCGCGTTCCTCGACCACATCGTGAAGTTCGCCAATATGGCGCCTGCCGCCAATTCCTGAGGCGCCGGGGGTTCGTCGCCGGACTGATCACCGCCGGGCGGTGACGATCCAGGTGGCGGCGCCGAGGCGGACACCGTCCGCGTCGACGTGCGGCGCGAGTGCCTCTCCGATCCCGTCGAGTGCCGCGCGCACACCGGGAGCCTGCGGATCCGCAAGCAGCAGCCGGCCCATTCCGGTCGAACGCATGAACTCCACCGCATCGGCCACGGTTCCCGGCCCGCCGACCAGGATCCTGGTGGTGAAGGGCTCGATCTCGATGTCGCGAAAGCCGGCCGCGGTGAGAATCTCGGCGACCCGGTCGCGTGCACCGAAGGAGAAGGGGCCCGGTGCGTCGGGATCCGGTGGAGGCGGCGGGGCCACGTGCGTGAGGACCGCCATGAGGGGAACCGACATCCATTCGTTGTCGAGCATCGGCTGCCAGCACGCGAACGCAACGCCGCCTCCGTCGGCGAGCGCGGTGCGAAGATTCGTGAATGCCGCGACCGGGTCGTCGAAGAACATCACGCCGAACCGGCTGAGGATCAAGTCTGCGTCCGGCGAGAAGTCGTTCGTCTGCGCGTCGGCGACGGCGAACGTCACGTTGGCCACTGCTTCCGCGGCGGCCGAGTGGCGGGCCGCGTCGATCATGGGCGCGGAGACATCGATGCCGGTGGCATGCCCTCCGGGGGCCAGGCGGGCCGCCGCGCGGGTCGTGAAGCCGGTGCCGCACCCGACGTCGATGACCCTCGCGTCGGGGGCCAGTCGGGCGCGATCGACGACGACGTCGGTGAAGGGCGCCAGCATCGCGTCGTAGCGGGCCTGGTCGCGGACCCAATGGCCGGCTTCGTCCGAGTTCCAGAACTCGATCTGCGCAGCGTTCGGGCCCGTCATGCCGGGCGGGACCAATCGCGGATCGGGTCGGCCGGCGGCATCATGAAATCCGGTCCCGGACGCCAGCGAGCCGCCCGCAGGTCCTCGTTGACGTGCGCCATGTTGAGCAGGTCCTCTTCGTAGTTGAACTTCCCGTTCCCGGCGTAGAGCAGGGTCGAGTATCCCGATTGGCGACCGCGGCTCCCGTCGGGAGCGGGTGGTGTGATCTGGGTCCACTTCACGACGACCTGATCGCCCTCGATCGCGACGAACTCGACGGGAAAGAGCCAGTCTTCGAGCCCGCGCATCGACTCGTCGAGAAAGACGCGCAGCTCGGCGATCCCCTCGATGCGGCCCCATGCCGGATCGATATAGACACAGTCGTCGGTGAAGAACTCGGCGATGCCGGTCCAGCCGTGCTCCTCGCCGGCGTCGATCCGCCGACGCAGGTCGAGGTAGCGCTCGATCGTCGCTGCGATCTCGTCGCGGGGGTGAGCCATGGGAACTCCTTGGGTCAGAAGAGACGCAGACGGGGATTGTCGTGGGTCCGAAGGTCGTCGAGGTCGATTTCGACGCACTCGATATTGCGAGACTCCGCGTACACGCGGGCTTGGGGTTTGATGCGAGTCGCCACGAACATGCCGCGGGTCGGCGCGAGTCGGGTATCCAGGTCCAGCCGCTCTTGGTAGCGGATCAGTTGGTCGACCCCGGCAATCTCACCGATGCGCTTCACCTCCACCGCAACGGCGTGCCCGTCGCCGTCCCGGCAGAGAAAGTCGATGGGACCGATGTCGGTCGGATACTCGCGCCGGACCAGCGTGAGGTCCTCGCGCAACGCCTGGACGCGCATCTCGATGAGGGCCTGGAGCTCGGCTTCGACCCCGTCCTTCTCCAATCCGGGGTCGTCGCCGAGATCGACCTCGTGGTCATGGAAGATCTCGAGGAGCTCGACCACGAGCTTCTCCCCCTTCGGGCTCTCGGCCGTGATCGTGTCGGTGGTGCTGCGAATGGTGCACGGCGGGCTCATCCAGTTGAGGGGCTTGTAGGCCTTCGCGTCGGAGTGGATGGCGATGCTGCCGTCCGCTTTGAGCATCACGAGCCGGACCGCCTCCGCCAGCCGGGCGCCGAGCCGCCCTTCGTAGGTCACCGAACACCGAGCCACGATCAATCGCACGGCAGATGTTCGCGCAGAACTTCGCGAGCCGGGAACCGATCTCCACGTCCAGACGTCGAAAGGGTGTAGTTCGTTGGTAGGACCGAGGGGGATGAGATGCGTCGCTGGATCGGGTGGGTCGTGCTCGTGGTGGTGGGCGCCGGGGCGGTGGTGGGACTGGTGAGTCAGACCGGCCGCACCGACGCCGAGGGGGCCAAGGCCTCGAAGGCCACGGCGAAGGGCGGAGTCGCGGCCGACGCTGCGACGCATTCGTTGGCGGCCCCGGTCGGGGCCGACGGCTCGGCCCGGTCGGCATCGACCCGGGATTTGTCCGCGAACCCGGCTGCGGCGGGAGCGTCGGAGTCGCTGGGTCAGCCAAGTGCCGTCCCCGGGCCTGGCGACCAGGTGGTGCGCACCGCGACGTTGGACCTGCGGGTGAAGCGCAACGAGATGAGCGGGGGGCCGCAACGGATCGAGACGATCGTCGGCGGGCTCGGCGGGTTCGTCCAGAAGACCGACGCCAGCCGCGAGGCGGTCACCATGACCATTCGAGTTCCCGCGGACCATTACGCCGACGCGCTGCGACGGCTCGGCGGATTGGGAACGGTGCGCGGCCGTACCGAACAGGGCGACAACGTCAGCGGTCAGCTCGTGGACTTCGATGCCCGCATCCGCAACCTCGCGGCCCAGGAGGCCGTCCTCCAGGGGCTGATGGACGACGCCGGGACCGTGACCGACACGATCACGATTCAGCAACAGCTCTTCGGCGTGCGCGAGCAGATCGAGCAGCTCCGCGGCCAGCGCGACCTGCTCGCCAACCAGGCAACCTTCGCGACGATCACGGTCACGATGCTCCCGCGCGGTGCCGTAGTGGCGAAGGCCGAGACCCGCAGCCCGATCGCGGCGGCGTGGTCCGATGCGTGGGCGGTCGCGGTCGCCATCGTCGGCGGCACGATCGTCGTGCTCGGCGCCCTGATCCCGCTCGCGCTCCTGGCGCTCATCGGGTTCGGGATCTGGCGGGTGATGCGCCGGACTCCCCGCATGGTCCCGACCCCATAGCCTGGCGGCGTGAGTTTCTACGACGAAGTGTTGCGCGAACTGGTGGTGGCCTTCGGGGCTGCGCTGCTGGTGGCGAACGTCCTCGTCCTGCTCCGGCGCCGCCGGGATGCGGCGACTCGCGTGGTCACCGGCACCCGCAGCGGGAAGGCCAAGGGCGCGAGCCGAGTGGCCACGACCGGTCAGACTCGCGACGGCGAACTGGTCCAGGCGCCGGTCGCCCGATCGGTGGCGTTCGCGGTGCTGGGCTTCGTCATGATGGTCGCCGGGATCGCGGCGCTCACCGCCTGATCCAGCGCCCCGCCGCCGGTGTGCGGTCGGTCCTGATGCGCAGGGACGCCGGAACCGAAGCTGGAGCGGGTGACGAGAATCGAACTCGCGTTCTCAGCTTGGGAAATCGACCCGGGCGATCT
>JANLRZ010000022.1:0-38810 GCA_031362155.1 Acidimicrobiia bacterium
GGGTGACCAAATCGATCCGACCTCACCCCGGTGGATACATCGTGGACGCACGTGGCGCGGTGAGCAAGTACGGCGTTGGCGGAAACCTTCCGTCGGATGCGATCGGCGCGCCCTCGTTCTCCTACGACATCATCCGAGGCATCGCCATCCTCCCGGAGGGCACCGGCGGGTACGAGGTCGACGCGTTCGGCGGGCTCCATCCGTTCAAGATCGGGAGTACCAGCCCGCAGCCTCCGGCGGTCACCGGGGGGCCCTACTGGCTCGGTTGGAACATCGTGCGGGGCGTCGCGCTGTCACCCCAGGGCGGCGGGTACGTCCTCGACGGCTTCGGTGGCACCCACCCGTTCGGCTTCGGCGCGGCGGCGCCCCCGCCTCGCCCCGCGGGTGGGCCGTACTGGTACGGCTTCGACATCGCGCGTGGCATCGCCATCAACCCCGCTGGGACCGGCGGCTACATCGTCGACGGGTACGGGGGCCCCCACCAGTTCCGGATCGGGAGTGGAGCCACTCCGGTAAAGCCCCAGGATGGGCCGTACTGGTACGGCTGGGACATCGTGCGCGGCATCACCCTGGCGCCGGGGAGTGGCGGCGGGTATCTCGTCGACGGCTTCGGAGGTGTCCACCTGTTCAAGACCACCGGATCGAAGCCGCCCGCGCCGTCCTCGGGCCCATACTGGGCACCGCTCGACCGGGCCCGGGGAATATCCACCTGACCGCCGAGTAAGCTTGAGGACCCCGACGCCCTGCGAGAGGTCCTCTATGGCCAGCCCCGAAGCCATCCGCGCCACCGTGGACGCGTACGTCGACGCGTATGCGACCAATGATCGGGCAGCGTTCATGGCCCTCTGGGCGCCCGACGCGGTCCTCGAAGACCCCGTCGGCACCCCGGCGCATCAGGGGATCGACGCCATCGGGGCGTTTTGGGACAGCGCACGGGAAATGGCCGACCGGATCGTGCTCAAGCCCACCAGCATCACGGTGGCCGGCTCGGAAGCCGCAATGGTCATGGAGATCAATGCCCATATCGGCGCTGGTGGGATGGTCATCCAAGCGGTCGACATCATGCGATGCAACGAGGCCGGAGCACTCGAGAGTGTTCGGGCCTTCTGGGACATGGCTGCGGCGACACCGCTGACCGTCTGAACCAGGCCCCCCGACCCGCCGCAACCGCGGTGGGCACCCCATCCGACTGGCTCCTCCGGGCGCCGATCGGGCACAATGGAGACACGATGCAGGTCGAATCCCGTGATTCCGTTTCCCTGAAGCCCGCCGAGCTCGACGAGCTCGGCCAACTGCTCGCGTCGGTGGGGTTGTCCGGCATGGACACCCACTTGGAGAACCACGTCGAGCACTTCCCGCTGATCGTGCTGGCTGCGGTCGAGGACGACACCCAGGGCTTCATGTTCGGCTCTCTCGAGCGTGTCGGCGGAACGCCGTGCATCCTCTGGGGCCTTGGTGCCGCCCGGAAGGGTCGTCAAGCCGGACTGGCGGTCAAGGGCATGGTGGGCGAGCTCTACCGGCGCGCCGCGATCTCCTTCCCGGACGAAGACGTCCTCGTCGCCGGTCGGATCGCGCACCCCGCGGCGTACGGACTACTGCAAGGTCTGGTCGACGTCGTGCCCCGTCCCGAATACGCCCCGACTGGTGAAGAACGGGCTTGGGGTCGTCGGCTGGCTCGCCGCTTCGGTTGCGATGCCCGGTACGACGACCGTGCCTTCCGCGTCGCCCACAAGGGCAAGGGCAAGGCCTCACCCGAGGCCGTCCTCGACGCGAGCACGGTCAAGGGTGGCGGCAAGGCGGCCACCGAAGTGCTCGGCGAGGTCGACCCGATGCGCGGCGAAGCGGTCATCGCCTTCGGATGGGCCACCGCGGATGCCTTGGCCAACGGCCTCGGTCACTCCGACAGCTGATCGACCCGGATCACACGGCGGGTCATATCCCGAGTTCGTCTCGGAACACGCGCGCGTCTGCGATCGGGACCTGACACACGAAGTCCGAACACAGATAGGCGAGGGTCCGGTCGGCGCGGCCCCGGCCTTCGAGCAGCGGCGTCAAGTCCGCGCCCGAACCATCGGGGCTGCGGACGCCCACATCGTTGCCGCCGATCCGGGCGGCCCACGCTTGAACGAACGCCGCATCCTCGCCCACGATCGCGAGTTCGGTCGCCGGAGTGATCGCTCGTTCGTAGGCACCGAGGAGTCGCCCGAACGACGTCGGATGCATCGCCATCGTCGGGCCGAGGGCAGCCAGGAGTTGGCGGGATCCGGCGGCCAGGTCGTGGTCTCCGGTCACCGCGGCCAGGCGAAGTCGTGCCTCGGCCGCGAGCGAGTTCTCCGACGGTGTCGCATTGTCGAAGAAGTCCTGGGGTCGGGTGATCAGTGCCTCGGCGTCACTCCCGGTCGTGAAGACGCCGCCACTCTCCTCGTCGGCGAACAACCGGTCGAGGTCCTCCGCGAGGGAGCGGGCCGTCCCGAGCCACCGGACATGATCGAACTCGGCCATGGTGATCAGCGCACCGATGAGGGCGGCGTAGTCCTCGGCGTAGGCCAAGACCCGTGCGCCACCCTCGGCTTGCCACGAACGCAGGAGTCGACCGTCGGGCCGTCGGAGCCGGGTCACGAGGAACTCGAGGTTGACTCGGGCCGCATCCATCCAATCGGTGCGGCCGAACGCGGCTGCGGCTTCGATCAGTGACCGCGTGAAGAGACCGTTCCATGCGGTCAGCACCTTGTCGTCGAGTCCGGGCCGCACGCGAGTCGACCGCTGCGCGAGCAGGAGAGGAAGTGCCCGGCGAACGCCCTCGGGTCGGGGCTCGGTGCGATCCACCTGGGCGAGAATCGAGCCCGAGTAGCCGGTGTGCGGATCGGTGAAGTTTCCCGACGGCGTCACGCCGAAGTAGCGAATGACCTCGGCGGCGTCGTCGCCGCAGCGATCGTGAATCTCGTCCGGAGACCACAGGTAGAACTTGCCCTCGATCCCTTCCGAATCGGCGTCCTCGGCGGAAAAGAATCCGCCGTCGGCGTGCCGGAGGTCGCGCAGCACGTATCCGATCGTCTCTTCGACGACCTCGCGGTACCGAGGGTGTCCGGTGGCGAGAAACCCGCGTAGGTACGCACCGACGAGGAGCGCCTGGTCGTACAACATCTTCTCGAAGTGAGGCACCAGCCACACGGTGTCAGTGGAATAGCGGGCGAACCCGCCACCCACGTGGTCGTACAGGCCACCGGCCGCCATGGCGTCGAGCGTGGTCGTGGCCATGGCGACGGCCTCGGGAGTCGAGGCGGGCGCGGCGCGATGCCGGCGCAACAGAAAGTCGATCGTCATCGACGGCGGAAACTTCGGTGCCCGGCCGAAGCCGCCGTCGACAGCATCGAACAACGGAACGATGTTCTCGTAGGCGCGATCGAGGACCGCGTCGGTCAGTTGTTCGGGGGTGCCGCTCAAACGATCGCGGAGGGTGTTCGCCTCGATCGCGTCCTGCAATTTTGTGGCTTGGTCCATCACATCGGGTCGCTGGTTCGCCCAGATGTCGGCGACAGCTTCCATGATGCGCACGAAACCGGGCATGCCGTGCCGGTCCGCCGGCGGAAAGTACGTGCCGCCATAAAAGGGCTGGCCGTCGGGCGTGAGGAAGACCGTCATCGGCCATCCGCCGCGTTCGGTCATGGCCTGCACGGCGGCCATGTAGACGGCATCGACGTCGGGGCGTTCTTCGCGGTCGACCTTGACGTTGACGAACAGTCGGTTCATGACTGTCGCGATCTCGGCGTTCTCGAATGACTCGTGCGCCATCACGTGGCACCAGTGGCACGCGGAGTAGCCGACCGAGAGGAGAATCGGACGGTCCTCGGCCCGCGCCCGATCGAACGCCTCGGGACCCCACGGATACCAGTCGACGGGGTTGTCGGCGTGCTGGCGCAGGTACGGGCTGGTTTCGTCGCGGAGGCGATTCACCTCAGTGAGGCTAGATCCCGAGGTCCGCGAGTACCGGGTCCACGTGGCGGTCGACCGACTCGGTGAACGCCGCCTGCGCGCCGGCATCCGCGTCGGCGATGCCGGCGGCTTGCGTCCAGAGTTCGTCCTCGACCGCCGCGAGCCGTCTCCGTATGTCGGTGATGGTCGTGGGCTCGGACTCGACGCGATCGCGCAGGGTGGCAAAGCGACGCCAGATCGTGGGATCGCTCAGGAGGGTGGGCACCCCGACGCGGGCGAACACGGGGATGTAGATGGAGACACACGGGCTCCCCAGCGCGAACCACATCCGCGGGTCGAGAGCGTCGTGACGGTCGATCGCGACCACCATCGACGCGGTCGTCGCCTGCACCGCGGGGATGTGCATGCACACAGTGACGCCGCGATGGTCGTCGCCGACCTCGCGCGGCGGCGGGACCGCGTCGCGGTGCGGTGTGACGAGTGGCGGTCCCCACGGACCACTGCCGTGGTCTCGGAGCGCGGCCACCAGCCCGGCGGGGTCGGGGGTGTCGCCCGTACCGGTGATCCAGGCGGTCGTGGCGGCGAGGCGATGGTCGGCGATCGTCGTCGGGATACTCGGGTGGCGCCACGTCTGGACATCGGTACCCGGCGCGACCTCGGCCGACGCGACGGTCCAGTTGGTGGTGAGACCGATGCGGTTCGAGATCGCGGCCCCTCGCTCGACCGGACGAGCCGCCCAGGACCGGTTGCGGGTCTCGATGATCCAGCCCTGCGTTGCGTCGGCAATCAGAAATGACGAGTCGTAGGGTTCGTCCTTCGCCTCCTCGCCGCTTCCACCCTGGCCGTAGCGCTCGATCAGGCCGGTCATGACGGCCAACGCCTCATCGGCGGTGGTGGACTGCTCCAACCCCAGGCGCACGATGTCCATGCCCAGGAGCGCAGCGGGGCGGCGGTGGGGGTTGTCGGTCGTCCAGATCTTCTCGTTCCCGATCACGATCCCCGCCGCGTTGATGCCATGCTCGACGCCCCAGAGCCAGGTGGGCCGGGAACCGACGAATCCGATCGATCCGGCGTCGGGAAGGTCGAGGTACTGCGTCGCGATCGTGCCTCCCTCCGCCCGAGCGGGGAACCGTTCGACGACCTGGACCTCGCTCGGCGGACGGTCGGAGTTCTTCCCGAACACCATCTGGTCGGCGCCGAAGACGCAGAGCGAATCACACATGGTCAGGCCGTCGCGGCCAGTTCTGCTGCGAACGCGTCCACCGAAAGCGGGGCGCCGGTCGCCGTGGCGACCAGTTCGTTCCAGCGCATCGACCAGCCGGGAGCGAACACCTCGGATTGCAGATACCGCCCGACTTCGGGGCGGTTCACGATCCCGCCGAAACGCTCGACCACGGTCGCCTGAATCTGCGACGCGACCAGCTCTCCCAGGAGATAGTTCTGGTAATACACCGGTGCCAACGCCACGTGGAGTTTCGCGGCCCAGTCCGGCGCATCCCGGCCGTCCGGCCGGGTCACCAACTGGAACTCGTCCACGAGATCCCACCACGTCTGGTTGTGATCCGCGTCGGGGTCCGCGTAGAAGCGCCGCTCGAAGTTGGTCATGACGAGCACCCACCGAGCGAACACGAGCAGCGCGGTACGGCGGCGATCCGCCAGTGCGCGGGCGGCCGCCGCCACGGTGTCGGCATCCACGCCGAGCACGTCGCGTAACCACTCGGGATCCAAAGTGAGTCGACCGAAGAGCATGGCGATGCCCTCGGTCGTGAGTGGGTGCATCGTCCGGACCGGCCACGGAAGATCGGGGTTCACGCCGACGTCGTAGATGGCGTGGCCGAACTCGTGCAACATGGTCTCGGACCAGTACTCGCCGGAGACGTTGTTACACAGCACTCGTACATCCCCGGCTCGATCGATGTCGATACAGAACGCGTGTTGGCTCTTCCCGGGTCGCGGATCGAGATCGCTGCGCGCCAGAATCGGATCGATGGCGATCCCGATACCTGCGTAGGTGCGGCGGGTGACATCGACGAGATCGACCGACTCGAACCAGTTGGTCAGATCGGCAGCGTCACCGCCCCGTACGCTCTGGAAGAACGGATCGTCGTAATGCCACGGACGCAGATCTGCCGGCCGGCACCCGAATCGTTGGGCGCGTTCCGCGTCGGTGCGTTCCTTCCACCGGGCGAATGGCGCGCGAGTCGCGGCGTCGACCGCATCGAGCGTGGCGAGCAGATCCGCTTCATCCAGCTCGGCCGTCTCCAGGGCCAGCGCAAAGTAGTCCCGGCTGCCGAGGGCACGGGCCGCCTCGTTCCGGAGTCGGGCGAGTTCGATGACCTCCGCCGCGACCACCGGACCAACTTGCTTTGTGGCCTCCCAGGCGGCGCGTCGCTCGGTGCCCGAGACGGATTGCCGCAGGATGTCGGCCAGGTGATTGTCGTCGACCTGGACCCCATCGAGCGTGGGGCGAAACGCGTTGTAGGTGCCGTCGAGGCGCGCCTCGAAGCGCGCCAGATCATCTCGCAGTTCGGGCGCGATCTGGTGTGGCCGCATCCGATCGATCAAGACGTCCCGTTGACGCCGTTCGGAGTCGGAGCCGCCCTCGCTGGCCTGCAGCCGTGCGAAGAGGTCCCGGTCGCCCAAGACGGTTCGGATCGCGATGTCGGCCTCTGTGCGCTGCGCTTCATGCTCGGCCGAGACCTCGATACTCGCTCGCCACCACGCCGCGTTGGCGGCATCGTCGAGCGAGACGAGTTGGTCGGTCAACTCGGCGAGGAGGGGAGCCAGATGGTCCATCAAGCGAGTGTAGGAGTCTCGTCGGCCCGGACGATCGGCTCGGATAGGGTCCCGCGACCCCGAGCGAGGAGCCCGCATGACCACGTGGCGATTCGGCGCGTTCGCGCCCCAAGGTTGGAAGACCGAGCTGGCATCGATCGATGGCGCCAGCGCGCAATGGCAGCGCTGTCTGGACACCACCCGGCTGGCCGAGGAGCTCGGATACGACTCGATCTGGGTCTATGACCATTTCCACAACGTCCCGACCCCGGCCCACGAGGCCGTCTTCGAAGCGTGGACCACCATGGCGGCACTCGCCCAGGCGACGACCCGCGTCCGCCTGGGCCAGATGGTCAGCTGTACTTCGTACCGACCGCCGACGCTGACTGCCAAGATCACGAGTTCGCTCGATGTGATCTCGGGCGGTCGACTCGATTGGGGAGTCGGCGCCGGCTGGTACGACCACGAGTATCGGGCGTACGGGTACGAGTTCCCTGCACCCAAGGTACGCATCGGCATGCTGGCTGAGGCCGTCGAGATCGTGAAACTCATGTGGTCGGAGGCCGACACCAACTTCGACGGCCGCTATTACCAAGTGGCCGGAGCCCAGTGTGATCCGAAGCCCCTCCAGTCCCCGCATCCACCGGTATGGATCGGTGGCGCCGGCGAGCAACTCACGCTGCGGGTCGTGGCGCGTCTGGCCGACGTCTCGAACTTCGGAGGTAAGCCCGACGAGTGGCAGCACAAGCGCGAGGTACTCCAAGGCCACTGCCGCGACGTCAGACGGGACGAGGATGAGATCGTCAAGAGCTGGAGCCCGGAGATCCTGATCCGAGGTACCGAAGCCGAGGCCAAGACAGTGCACGACGCGCGCCGGATCGACCAGCCGTGGCTCGAGGAGTGGGACTCCTACCGCCGGGGCAACCTGGCCGGTACCGCGGAGCAGGTACTCGACCGGCTGGCGCTCTATGGCGACCTGGGATGTTCCTACGTCGTGCCCTGGATGCCCGACTATCCCGGCGAGGAGACGCTCCGCCGGTTCGCGACCGACGTCATCCCGAACCTGGCGTCCTAGTACTCAGCGGAACCAGAGTCGCTGATAATCGCGACTCATCGGGTGGACCAGCAACACGACCAACATCACGGCGAACGCAAACGTGATGATCTGGGGGTAGCCGAGGATGTCGCCTCCGAAGATGCCGAGCCAGAACAAGACCTGGAGGACGGCAGCGGCGATGGCCACGATGTAGCCCCACTTCTTCTCGTTCGCGACGCCGAATCCGCCGAGGCCCAACGCCACCGAGATGAAGATCAGCTGGCGGAACCCGCCGCTGTCGAGGAGGCCGAACACGGCGTCGATGTAACAGAGCAACGTCGCGCTCACGAGGGTCTGCGGTTGGGATTGGTTCAGGAATCGGACATCGTTCACGGCGCCATTCTGGCCGACATCGACCCGCCTCCCGTGGTCGCGCGCTCGCGGAGCTGCCCGCACGCCGCATCGATGTCGGTCCCTCGATTGCGACGAACGGTCGCATTCAGCCCGTGAGCATTCAGTAACTCGGCGAATTCGCGGATGCGGGAGCCGAGCGGTGCCCGACCGGCGAAGTCGTGCGTGGGGTTCAGCGGGATCAGGTTCACGTGCGCGCCGAGCGGTCCCATCGGCCGTAAGAGTTCGGCAAGCCGGACTGCATGCTCGGGTTGGTCGTTGACGCCTTCGACACAGGCGTACTCGAAGGTGACCCGCCGACCGCGCGACCGTGCGTACTCGTGAGCGGCGTCGATGAGTTCGGTGAGCGGGTATCGCCGGTTCACCGGGATCATCGAACTGCGCAGAGTGTCGTCGGCGGCATGGAGCGACACGGCCAACGTGACCGGGATCTCTTCGCGGGTGAGTCGCCGGATGCCGGGCACGATTCCGACCGTCGAGATCGTGATGCGCCGAGCGGAAATTCCGAGGTCGCCATGCAGTCGTTCGACCGCCGACCACGTGGCGTCGTAGTTCGCCAATGGTTCGCCCATGCCCATGAACACCACGTTCGAGACCCGTTCGGTGGTCGACCACGCGGCGACCAGGACCTGCTCGACGATCTCGCCCACGTCGAGTTGGCGCTCGAATCCCGCTTGACCCGTGGCACAGAACGTGCACCCCATGGCGCAACCGGCCTGTGACGACACGCACACGGTCGCGCGGCCCGGCGAGATCATCAGCACGGTTTCGATCTGTTGCCCATCGGCCGTGGTCAGGAGCCACTTGCGGGTTTGATCGTGGTCGCCGCGTCGTTCCAACGTCGGGGTGAGCGCGAGCGGAAACGCCTCGGCCACCGCCGTCCGCAACGCCAGCGGAAGGTTGGTCGCCTCCTCGAGCGGCCGACGCTGGGTGTAGAGCGCGTCCCAGATCTGTTGGACGCGGTATCGCGGTTCCCCGGCCGCGACGATCCAGCGTTCGTAGTCATCGCGTGTGGCGGCATAGCGGGTTGAGGTCACGACGGCTTCCGATCGAAGGTCAGGGCAGTGTCGGTTCGACGGGGCACGAAGCCGAGGGAGGTGTACAGCGCGACCGCCGCGTCGTTGTCGGCGGCGACGTAGAGCAGCCCCCGACGACAAGCCCGTCGACGGTTGAGGTCGTCCAGACCCGCGATCACGAGGGCGCGGCCCAGGCCCTGGCCGTGAGCCGCCGGATCGACCCCGATGACGAAGATCTCGCCGACCGGTTCATCACCGTCGTGCACTTTGGTCCAGCAGGATCCGACCAGGGTCGAGCCACGCCACGCGAGCAGGAAACCGTCCGGATCGAACCACGGTTCGGCCATCCGGCGCGCCAAGACCGACTCGATCCAGCCTCCCTGATCCGGATGATTGGAAAAGGCGGCGTTGTTGACGCGGAGCCACGCTTCGTTGTCGACCCCCGGCCGGAAGACGCGGACCGCGATTCCGTCGGGGAGCTCCGGACGTTGCGACCGCAGGGGCAGGCCCACCTCCATCTGGAGTTGGGTGCGACTTGCCACGAAGCCCGCCTGCTGAAGGCTGGAGATAACGGTCGGATCCGAACCGGGGACCCACGCTTCGACGTGGATCGAGGGCTCATCCGTGCCGAGGAGTGCGGTAATCGCGGCGGTGAGGGCGGCCCCCGATGCGTGGGCCGGGGCGGCGGCAACCAACTGCCGGTGACTCGGTGCGAACGTGTCGGACGGGATGATTGCCGCCGCGCCGTCGGCAGTGAGCGCAATCCGACACGCCCCGGGCGACTCGGCCAATGCGGTCCAGAGTTGCTCCGGGAACGCCTCGTGCCCGGTCTGTTCCGCGACCGTCCGATCCACTCGTCGCAAGGCCGCGATCGCGGCGTCGTCCTGTCCGGTCGTCACCGCGGCGGTGGGCATCAGTGCGAGACGCTACCTTCCCCGGATGGCCCGACCTCGGGGCGCGCGTCAGCGTGCCGATGCGATTCGTGAACGGCTCGAGGCCGAGTACCCGGGTCGGGCGGCCGATCTCTGCGCGCTCCGGCACGAGAATCCGTTCCAACTCCTGGCCGCCACGATCCTGTCGGCCCAGTGCACCGACGAGATGGTCAACTCGGTCACGCCCGCCCTCTTTGCTCGCTACCCCGACGCCTACGCGCTGGCCGGGGCCGACCCCGCCGCGGTCGAGGAGTTGGTGCACGCCACCGGGTTCTTCCGCCAGAAGACCAAGAGTCTGATCGGAATGGCCACCGCCGTGCGCGATCGGTTCGGTGGCGAGGTTCCCTCCGACCTGGAGGACCTCGTGACGTTGCCGGGCGTCGGACGCAAGACCGGCAACGTGCTGCGCTCGGTGGCCTTCGACCTCCCCGGCCTCCCGGTCGACACGCACGTCGGGCGCCTGGCTACCCGCCTCAAGCTCACCACCGAGACCGACCCGGTCAAGGTCGAACACGATCTGAATGCCCTCGTGCCCCCGGAGGGCCGAGGTGGCATGTCGTTGCGCCTCATCCTCCATGGGCGTCAGGTCTGCAATGCGCGCCGGCCGCGGTGCGACGAGTGCCAGCTCGCGGATATCTGCCCGTCGGCGGGCCGGCTGTGAACGGGGTGGAGTTCCGGCCCATTGCCGATGACGATCTCGATCAGTACTTCGACATCCGGTCGCAGGCCTTCGGCCGGCCCGAGAGCGAACGGATCGCGTGGACGGCGCGGGCGAGCGCCGACGCCGACGCCCTCCGGCTTGGCGCGTACCGCGGGTCCGAACTCGTGGGCGGCTTGCGGGTGCTCCCTGCGGGCCAGTGGCTCGACGGTCGGCGCGTGGGCATGGGTGGTGTCGCCGCCGTCGTGGTTCGTCCGGAGTTCCGGGCCTCGGGGATCGGCCGCCGACTGTTGTTCGACTCGCTCACCTGGATGCGCGAGCACGAGCTGGCGGTGAGCGCCCTGCATCCCGCAACCACCCGCGCGTATCGCCGCGTCGGTTGGGAGATCGCCGGTGACGAAGCGGTCTATGCGATTCCGACCCGCAGCTTGGCCTCCCTCGAACTCGATCACGCGGTCCAGGTGAGTCGACTCCACGCGGCCGACCGGGGGGCAGTGCGCGACTGCTACGCCCGCTACGCCCCGACCCGACACGGTTTCGTCGACCGGTCGCCGTCCTTCTGGCAGCTCCGCGAGGAGGTCGACGACGAGGACGGTGGGTTCACCTACGGGGTGCGATCGGGCGACATCATCGCCGGCTACGTGCGGTACCGACAGCAGCTGGCGCCCGACGGTTGGGGCTACCACCTGCGCGTCGACGACTTCATCGCCTCCGATCCCGCAACGGCGACGGCACTCTGGCGGTTTTTCGGTGGCCACGCGATGCAGGTGGAGTCCATCGAGGTGCCGGCGCCGCTCCTCGACGAGCTCCTCTTGGTGCTCGACGAGCAAGAGGTCCGCCAACTCGTCGTCAATCGCTGGATGCATCGGATTGTGGACCTCCCACGCGCGCTGAGTGCACGCGGCACACGTTTCGGCGGGCGAGCAACGATCACGATTGGGGTGACGGACCCGTGGCCCGGGAGTGGCGCGTCGGCATGGACGATCCACGCCGACGGGGGAGTGCTGCGGGCCGAACCGAGCCGCAGTGCAGGGTTGCAGACCGACATCGGGGCCTTGAGCGCGGCATCGATCGGACGGTTCCCGATCCGCTTCCTCGCGTCCGCCGGCCGTATCTCCGGGCCCGCCGACCAGATCGCCCTGCTCGACACGATCCTCGCGTCACCCCGCCCGGAGTTGTCCGACAGCTTCTAGGCGTCGTCGGTCGAGCTGCCTCCAGGGTCAGATGCCGGCGCGCGTGGCGAGCGTCCGGAGGGCCCGGTCCAGGGCGCGCCGGGCCGTGATCAGGCCTCGCTCGGCGCTGTCCAGATCCGACGCGGTTGCGGATTCGTCGGTGTTGCGATAGCGGTCGGCGACCTTGACCACCCGCTGGGTGCACTCCTCGAGGGACGAGCGGAGAGTGCTGAGTTCGGCATGGTCGGAGCTGGCGTTCACCGGAGCAGCCTGACAACGGTCGAACCGCGATGCAATTCACCCCAACTCGGAGCACCGGACTCGAAGTACCGAACTTGAGCCCCTCCGAACTGGATCAGGGTCACCCGCGACCCGCAAGTACGATGCGGCGATGCTGGTCCGCCTCGACGTCCGTGACGCGCGCGCCGATCTGGACGATCGATTGGGCGCGTCGGCCGCGGCGACGGGAGGGACCGACTCGGTCGCCGATTCCGTTCGGCGCATCGTCGAGGAGGTCAGAACTCGCGGTGACGCGGCCCTTCGCGAGTACACCCAGCAATTCGACCATGCCACCATCGACGACTTCCGGGTGCCGCGTCAGGAGTGGGCAGCCGCGGCCGACGCGACTCCCCCGGAGGTGCGCTCGGCGCTCGAACTCGCGGGAACTCGGATCGCCGAGTACCACAAGCGCCAGGTGTCGGTGCCGCCCACCTCGTTCGAGGCCGATGGCCTGACCGTGACCGAGGCCATTCGCCCGGTCGACCGGGCCGGGCTCTACGTCCCGGGCGGGCGAGCGGCCTATCCGTCGACGGTCCTGATGACCGCGATCCCCGCCCGGATCGCGGGCGTGCCCGAACGCGTGTTGTGCGTGCCGCCCGATCGCGACGGCGCAATCCCGGCGGTCACGCTGGCCGCGGCGCTGTTGGCCGATGTCACCGAGGTGTACCGCGTCGGCGGCGCTCACGCGATCGCGGCGATGGCGTACGGCACCGAATCGATTCCGGCCGTCGATGTCATCGTCGGGCCCGGCAACGCGTACGTCGACGCGGCGAAGCGGCTCGTAGCGGGCGCGGGGATCGTGGGCATCGATGGCCCGGCCGGTCCGTCCGAGCTGGTCGTCATCGCCGATGCGAGCGCCGACCCGATGCAGGTCGCCCTGGACCTCGCCGCCCAGGCCGAACACGGTCCTGGCGGCACCGCGATGGTGGTGGCATGGGAACCCGAGGTGCTCGACAACGTGGTCGATGCGCTGACCGGCTACCTCGGCACCGCGGCGCGGGCCGACGAAATCCAATCGACCCTGGCCACGGGGGGCCGGGCCATCCTCGTCCGGGACGTGGAACAGGCCCTGCAGGTCGCCAATCACGTCGCGCCCGAGCACCTCGAACTCCTGATCCAACACGCGGCCGAGGTCGTGCCGCTGGTGCGCCACGCCGGAGCGGTCTTCATCGACGCGCCGACGGCGATCGGCGACTACGTGTCCGGTGCCAACCACGTGCTGCCCACGGGTCGGGCGGCTCGATTCGCGAGTGCATTGAGGGTCGACGATTTCCGCACCCACATGCACGTCATTCGCGCGACGCCGGCGGGGCTCGCGGCGGTCGGCCCGGCGGCCGCCACCTTGGCGGACGCCGAAGGACTCGCAGCCCATGCGGCGTCGGTACGGCGGCGGCTGAAATCGTGAGCCGCATCGCGCCCCGAAAGGACCTTCGCGACCTGGCGGGCTACCACTCGCCCCAACTCGACGTGTCGGTCCGACTCAATACGAACGAGAGTCCGTTCCCGCCGCCGCCCGAGTTCGTCGACGCCTGGATTGCAGAGCTGCGGAACGCCGATCTGCATCGGTATCCGGACCGCGCCGCCACCGAACTGCGGTCCGCCATCGCAGCCCGGTTCCACCGATCTGCCGGTGAAGTGTTCGCCGCGAACGGGTCCAACGAAGTGCTCCAGACTGTGTTGCTCGCGTACGGCGGCCCGGAGCGGACGGCGCTCATCTTCGAGCCCACCTACGCGCTCCACGCGCACATCAGTCGGATCACAGGTACCCGCACCATCGTTGGACACCGCGACGACGACTTCCTGATCGACGTCGATGCCGCGGTCGCGCGGATCGAAGGCGAGCAGCCCGAGATCGTGTTCGTCTGCTCACCGAACAATCCATCGGGCACCATCGAACCCTTGTCCACCATCGAAGCGATCGCGGCTGCCGCACCTGGCCTGGTCGTGGTCGACGAGGCCTACGGCGAGTTCACCACCGAGTCGGCGCTGGCGCTCGTGTCCGACGATCGGTCGGTCGTGGTGACCCGGACCTACTCGAAGGTCTGGTCACTTGCCGCGCTCCGGCTCGGTTTCCTCGTTGGCCCCACGTGGTTGGTCGCGGAACTCGACAAGGTGGTCTTGCCCTACCACCTCGACTTCAGCACCCAGACCGCCGGCCGCGTCGCCCTCGAGTACGTGGCCGAGATGGAGGCTCGGGTGAGTCGTTTGGTGGAGGAGCGAGAGCGGCTGTTCGCGGCTCTCCAGGACCTTCCCGAGATCACCGTGTTCCCATCGGGCGCGAACTTCCTCTTGTTTCGCTGTCACACGGGCGGGCACGCGGTCTGGCAAGCGCTCGTGGATGCCGGCGTCCTCGTGCGGGACTTCAGCAGCTGGCCCGGCGTCGACGACTGTCTGCGAGTCACCGTCGGTACCGTCGAGGAGAACGATCGTTTCCTGGCCGGGCTCCGCTCATACCTCGCGCGAAAGTAGAAGCACCCTGATGAATGGATCCCTGCCGTGAGTCGCCATGCGCTGATCAATCGGTCCACCAAGGAAACGACCATCGAGATCGAGGTTGAAATCGACGGTGACGGTTCGGTCTCGGCCAGTACCGGCATCCCCTTCTTCGATCACATGCTGGACCAACTCGGCCGCCACGGTGGGTTCGATCTCCGCATCGACGCGACCGGCGATCTCGACATCGACACGCATCACACGATCGAAGATGTCGGGATCGTGCTCGGGACCGCGTTTCGTGACGCGCTCGGCGACAAGGTCGGGGTTCGCCGATTCGCGTCCGGGCTCTTCCCACTCGACGAGGCGCTGGTGCAGGTGGCCCTCGACCTCTCGGGTCGGCCCTACCTCGCCTACGACGTCGATCCGGTGGCGGAGTGGATCGGGACCTTCGACCCGCAGCTGGCCGAGGAGTTCTGGCGCGCGTTTGCCCAAGCCGCCGGGATCACGCTGCACCTGCGCTCGCTCGAGGGCCGCAACGGGCACCACGTGATCGAAGCGTCGTTCAAGGGCGTCGCGCGGTGTCTCCGCGACGCGGTCCGCGTGGAAAGCGGCCAGCTTCCCTCGACCAAAGGCTCGCTATAGACCTCTATCCGGCCATCGATCTGCGCGGCGGCAACGCAGTGCGTCTCCTCCGCGGCGACTTCGCGGCCGAGACCGTGTACGACGCCGATCCGGTGAGTGTGGCGCGTGGGTTCGAGGCTGAGGGCGCGCGTTGGATCCACGTCGTGGATCTCGATGCGGCCCGGACCGGTTCGGCCGCCAATCTGGAGGCCATCGAGGCCATCTGTGCCAACGTCGAGTGCCGAGTGCAGTCGGGCGGCGGCGTCCGGTCGGTGGAAGCGGCAAGCGCGCTGTGGACCGCGGGCGTCGACCGAGTCATCGTGGGCACCGCGGCGGTCGAGAATCCGGAACTCGTCGACGACCTGTGCACGATGCATCCCGGTCGGGTCGGGGTCGGACTCGATGCCCACGGGCGCGAGGTCGCCGTACGCGGTTGGGTCGCCGGAAGTGGTCTTGACCTCCTCGATCTTGCGCGCCGATTCACCGATTCCGGCGTGGCGGCGCTCGTGGTCACCGAGATCGGCAGTGACGGCACGATGGAGGGCCCCGACGTCGAGCAGTTGCTCGCAGTGGTGGCAACGACGCCGACGCCGGTCATCGCGAGTGGGGGAGTGGGTACTCTCGACGACCTCGGCGCGTTGGCCGCCGTGGAGACGGCCGGTCGGCGGTTGCACGGAGCGATCGCCGGCCGTGCGATCTACGAACGGCGGTTCACCGTGAGCGAGGGCATCGCTGCCTGCGCCGGTACCGGCGCATAGGGACAACCGGCTCAGGCCGCGCCGTCAGTTCCACCGGCGATCTGCACCCCGATCCACGCGTCGACCTGGTCGAGAAGTTGCGCAGTGCGGCCGACGAAGAAGTGTGATGCTCCGGGAATCGTGACGACCGTCGCGGCGGTCCACGCCGACGCGACCGACGCCACCTCGGCGGCGGGTCGCACTTCGTCGTGTTCGGCCACGAGCACCAGCTTCGGACGCGGATCGGCCACGGTCAGCGACAGATCGTGGACGTAGGCCAAGGGTCCGGCGATGGCAATCCACCCGGCATGACGCCGGTCCTGGATCGAGAGGGCAACGTCGGCGCCGAAGGACCACCCGGCAACGAAGACGGGCGGCCCCGCGCCCGCGGTCAGTGTCGCGAGGGCTGCTTCGGCGTCGTGGCGTTCACCGTCGCCGTGATCGTGGACCCCGCCACTGGTCCCGACCCCCCGGAAGTTGAACCGGAGGCACGTGACCCCCCGGGTCGGCAGTTCGCGGAACAACTCCGAGACGACCAGCGACCGCATGTCGCCGCCGTGCAATGGATGCGGATGGCACAGGACCACGCGCGCGCGTTCGGCGGCCGCGACGGACATTTCCGCCTCGAGGTTCACTCCGTCCGTCGTGACCAACGCCACCGATTCGACCATGGCCGGCGAGCGTAGGCTCCCGACCTTGGAAACGAGCCCCTTCGACCACGAGACCGACGTCCGGCCCACGGGTGGCGGGCGGTATACGGCCACCATGTCGCGAGAGTGGTGGGTGGCCAAGGGCCCGAACGGAGGCTTCGTCGCCGCGGTGATCCTGCGCGCGATGGAACGCGAGATCGCCGATCCGACGCGCAGCCCTCGCTCCTTGACCGTGCACTACTTGAGCCCGGCCGGCGAAGGCGATGCCGAGCTCCAGGTGACGATCGAGCGGTCCGGACGATCGATGACCTCGTGTTCGGTGCGACTCACCCAGAACGATCGCGTGGTGGCCCTGGCGCTGGGGGCGTTCTCGACCTCCCGGTCGGCCGTGGAGTTCACCGACCTCGTCATTCCCCAGGTGCCCGGGCCGAGCCACTTCCAGCCCCGGCCCCCGCCGCCCGCAGCTCCGGCGATCGCGCGGCGGTGGGATACCCGGTGGGCGATCGGCCAGCCGCCGGAGTTCGGTCGACCCCGGGGCGGACAGGCCGTCGCCGGTGGGTGGATCCGCCTCCCCGAACATCGAGTCGTCGACGCGATGGTCGCGGCGGCGATCACCGACGCGTGGATCCCGCCGACCTTCAGCCGCCTCGACGAAGCCGTGATCATCCCGACCGTTGATCTCACGATTCATTTCCGCACCGCGCTGCCGCACCCCGGACTCGCCGCGGACGACTTTGTCCTCGCGTCGTTCCGCACGACCGTGGCGAGTGGTGGCTTTCTCGAAGAGGACGGCGAGGTCTGGGCGCCCGACGGCACGCTCCTCGCGCAGTCTCGACAACTCGCGACGATCTTGCCGTTCCCCGGATTCCCGCCGTCGGCGTAGATGTGCCTCCGCGAACGACTCCGACCGGCCTCGGCCGGTCCGCGCCGCTCCGTGCTACCCGACGACGCCGCGCAGACCGTCGGGGCCGAACAGCGGCTCGATCAAGGATCGATACGACGGCCCACGCGTGAGTTGGTGGCCGCCGTCGACGTTGATGAGTTGGCCGGTCATCCAGGTTGACTCCGGCCCGAGGAGGAACCGGGCCAGCGACGCGATGTCATCGACGGTTCCCACGCGGCTGATCGGCATGCACGCGAGATAGTCGTCGAGCACCTCGCCACCCGCGGTGACGAACGCGACCAGTTCGGTATCGACGAGGCCCGGCCGGATGGCATTGACCCGAACGCCGCTCGCACCGAGTTCGATCGCCGCCAGCTGACACACATGATCGATCCCGGCCTTGCCGGGACCGTACGCACCGAACCAGGGGTGAACGTTGGAACTCGCAATCGACGAGATGCCGACCAGGGAGCCCGCGCCCGCCGCGGCCATCGCTGCGCCCGCATGCTTGAAGGTGAGCATCGTTCCGGTGATGTTGAGATCGATGGTCCGCCGCCACGCCGCGGTGTCCATCTGGGTGATCGGACCCAGCGTCTCGGACCCGCCGGCGCACGCGACTGCACCGTCGAGCGCGCCCGTCACACCGACGGCGGCGGTGACCGCGGCAGCGACCTGGTCCTCGTCGGTCACGTCGGCCACGACGTACTGCACCCTCGCGCCGAACCCGGCCTCCGCCCGCAGGCGGTCGGCGGCGGCGAGCAGCCGATCTTCGGTGCGGGCACAGATGGTCACGTGGGCGCCGTCGCGGACGAGGCGAGTGGCGATCCCGAGCCCGATGCCGCTGCCGCCTCCGGTGATCAACATCGACGATCCTTCGAGGCCGCCGGTCGGAATGGACATGCTCATGACGATGCTCCCGTCAACTCGGTGATCAGAAAGGCGAGCACCATGGCTTCGTCCCGCCAGGCGTCGTACCGGCCCGACGGTCCGCCGTGGCCTGCGCCCATTTCGGTCTTGAGCAACAGGACGTGGTCGTCGGTTTTCGTTGCGCGAAGTTTGGCCACCCACTTCGCGGGTTCCCAGTAGCTCACGCGCGGATCGTTGAGGCCGGCGGTGACGAGCAACGCCGGGTACTCCTGCGCGGCCACGTTGTCATACGGCGAATACGACTTCATGTACTCGTAGTCGGAGGGGTCGTCGAGTGGGTTGCCCCACTCCTCCCACTCGGTGACCGTCAAGGGCAGATCGACGTCCTGCATCGTGGTCACGACGTCGACGAACGGTACCTCGGCGACCGCGGCACGGAAGAGGTCGGGACGCTGGTTCACCACTGCCCCCATCAAGAGACCGCCGGCGCTCCCACCACGAGCGGCGAGCCGGTCCGGGGCGGTGTAGCCCTGCGCGCACAGGTGCTCGGCGCACGCGATGAAGTCGTCGAAGGTGTTCCGCTTGCACTGCAGCCGGCCCTGTTCGTACCAGGTGCGGCCGAGCTCCCCGCCACCGCGGATGTGAGCGATGGCGAACACGAACCTGCGCTCGAGCAGGCTCAGGCGCACCGACGAGAACGTCGGGTCGATCGAGGACTCGTAGCTGCCGTATCCGTAGAGCAATGCGGGCGCGGTGCCGTCGAGCGCAACGTCGCGCCGGTGCACGACCGACATCGGCACCTTGGTGCCGTCGGCGGCCGTCGCCCACAGCCGGACCGAGACGTACTCCGACGGGTCGTAGCCCCCGAGCACCGCCGTTCGCTTCACGAGGGTTCGGGGTCCGCCTCGCAACGCCTCGTCGTAGGCACTCGGCGGTACGACCAACGACGTGTACCCGAAGCGGAACGTCTCGGTCTCGAACTCCAGGTTGTCTCCGGACCACACGCTGTAGACGGGATCGTCCATCGCGACGATCCGATCGAGCGGTTCGTCGGTGAGCCCGATGACGTGCAGCTGCTCCAGCCCGTCACGCCGTTCGGACACGACCAACGCCGACTGGAACACGTCGGCGTCGTCGACCTTGACGTCGTCGCGGTGGCCGAGGAGTTCGGTCCAATGCGATCGACCGGGTGTCGCGACCGGCGCGCGCATCACCTTGAAGTTCGTCGCGCCGTCGGCATTCGTCACCACGATCAGCGACTCGACGCCGTGCGCGTCACGGTGATGGTCGACGCCGTACTCCACGCCTTCGGTGCGAGGTTCGACCATCCGGAGCGGCTGGGCCGGGTCGGAGGGGTCGATGAGGTGGGCTTCGCTCGTGAGTTTCGATTCCACCCCGACGACGATGACCCCACCACTGCGGGCGCGACCCACCGACACGAAGTACCGCTCGTCCGGTTCGTGGAAGACCCGCACGTCGTCGGTCGCGCCGAGGGTGTGGCGCCACACCTCGAAGGGTCGCATGGCGTCGTCGGGCAACACGTAGAAGATCGTCGCACTGTCGTCGGCCCAGGCGAGGCCGTAATACGTGTCGGGGATCTCGTCGTCCAGATCGACCCCGGTCTCGAGGTCACGGAATCGCAGTCGATGCCGCTCGCCACCGTCGTCATCGAACGAGTAGGCCAAGAGTCGCTGGTCGGGCGCCACCGCGAGACCGCCGAGCGAGAAGTACTCGAGATCGGCGCCGAGTTCGTTCTCGTCGAGGACGCACTGCTCGTCAACACCCTCCGCGGCGCCGGCCGGCCGGCGGCCGTGCCACGCGTACTGCGAGCCTTCGAAGGTCCGGGTGAAGTAGTCCCAATCACGTTTCCGAGCCGGCGGAGAGATGTCGGTCTCCTGGATCCGACCCCGGATCTCGTTGAAGATCAGTTCCTGGAGCGGACCGGTGGGTTCGAGGACCTGTTCGGTGTAGCGGTTCTCGGCCGTGAGGTACTCGATGACTTCTGGGTTGTCGCGATCGTTCAGCCAGTACCACGGGTCGCGGCGGGTGTCGCCGTGCCGGACGAGATCGACGACGCGTTGGGGAGCCAGGGGAGCAGGGTTGGTCACAGCGGGGCAGTCTGCCATTTCAATGCTTGGGGTCTCGCGCCAGGCGGGCGGTACGCTCGCCGGCATGGCGAGCGCCACCCCCACCCCGACGCCGATCCCATATACCGAGGCCGAAATTGCCGGCGTCAAGTTCGATGCCGACGGGCTCGTTCCGGCGATCATCCAGGAGACCGGCACCGGAAGCGTGCTGATGATGGGCTGGATGAACGAGGCGGCGCTGCGTCGCACCCTCGAGACCGGTCGATCCTGGTTCTGGAGCCGCAGCCGCCAGGAATACTGGTGCAAGGGCGAGACCTCGGGCGACCGCCAGTTCGTGCGCGCGGCCGCCTACGACTGCGATGCCGACTGTCTCCTCGTCGAGGTGGAACAGGAAGGGCGGGGCGCGTGCCATACCGGTGAGCGATCGTGCTTCTTCCGGGCGTTCGGCTCCGGCGCCGAGCCCGGACCGCGGTAGCGATGCCCAGTCCCACGCTCGAGGAATTCCGTGCACTCTCCCAGGAGTACTCCGTCGTCCCCGTCTGGCGCGAAGTGCTGGCCGACTTGGAGACCCCGGTCTCCGCATTCGCCAAGCTCGTCGGCGACGGCGACGGGTTCCTGCTGGAGTCCGTCGAACACGGTGAACATTGGGGTCGGTTCTCGTTCATCGGTCGCGACCCTGTTCTGACGTTGGTCGCACGCGGCCTCGACGTCGAGGTCACCGGTGAGTTGCCGCCCGGCATACCGGTCGACCAGGGCGCGCTCGCCGCGCTCGAGGCCCTCCTCGACCGGTACCAGGCCCCCCAGTTCGAGGGGTTACCGCCGTTCCACGGGGGAGTCGTCGGCTACCTCGGCTACGACGTCGTGCGCGAAGTCGAGCGCCTCCCCAATGTTCCCGCCGACCCGGTCGGCTGGCCCGACGCCGTCCTGACGCTGACCGGCCACGTCACGGCATTCGACCACTACCGCCAGCGGCTCTATCTGATCGAGAACATCTTCATTTCCGACGAGGCCACCCCTACGGAGTTGGATGCTGCGTACGAGCGCGCCCACCGCCACATCGACGAACTCGTCGGCGAACTCGCCCGGCCGTTGCCCTACGCGCCGTCCCCACCCCCCGAGGACTCCCTCTCCGAACTGCCGCCCTTCACCAGCACGATGGGTTCGGACATGTACCGGCGTGCGGTCGAAGCGGCCCGCGAATACATCTTCGCCGGCGACATCTTCCAGGTCGTGCTCGCGCAACGATTCGATCTCGAGGGCACCTACGTCCCATTCGACGTGTATCGGGTGTTGCGCCAAGTCAACCCGTCGCCGTACATGTACTTCATCCGTCACGACGAAGCCACGATCGTCGGCTCCTCACCGGAGCCCATGGTGCAGGTGATGGGTGGGCGCGTGATCAGCAGGCCGATCGCGGGAACGCGGTTCCGCGGTCGCACGGAGGAACATGATCGTCGGATGGCGGCCGAGCTGAGCGAAGACCCCAAGGAACGTGCCGAACACGTGATGTTGGTCGACCTGGCGCGCAACGATGTAGGCCGCGTGGTGACCTTCGGCACCGAGCAGGTCGACGAGTTGATGCTGCTCGAGCGTTACTCGCACGTGATGCATCTCACCTCCCAGGTGTCCGGCGATCTCGCACCCGGACGGTCGGCTGTCGATGTTTTGCGCGCGACCTTCCCGGCGGGCACCGTCAGTGGTGCCCCCAAGGTCCGGGCCATGGAGATCATCGACGAGTTGGAGCCCGTCAAGCGGGGTCCCTATGCCGGCGTGGTCGGCTATCTCGATTTCTCGGGCAATCTCGACACCGCCATCGCAATCCGCACCATGGTGTGGCGGGGCGATCGGGCCAGCGTGCAAGCCGGCGCGGGCGTGGTCGCCGACAGCGATGCCGCGTCCGAGGATCTGGAATGTCACAACAAGGCGAAAGCACTGCTCTCGGCGGCGCAGGCGTCGCGCCGACTGATGTCGCTGGACCCGACGTGAGCGACACCGGCCCGCGGCGTGATCGCGTGCGAGTCACGGGACCCGACACGTGGACGTTCCTGCAAAGTCTGCTCTCTCAGGACCTGGACGGTATCGGCGAGGGCGAACGGCGGATCACGCTGCTCCTCACTCCGCAGGGCAAGGTCGACGTACTGGCCGGGATCACGCGAGTCCGCGACGACGCCGTCCTCGACACCGACCCCGGATGGGGTCCCCAGCTCCAGTCGTCGCTCCAACGGTTCGTGATTCGCACCAAGGTCGACATGACGCTCGAACCCGCCCCGACCGTGACCGAGGCGGTCCTCGCCGCCGAAGACGCAGACCGGATCCGGGCCGGCGTACCGGGACTCGGCGCCGACCTGGATCAGACCGTGATCCCACAAGAGGCCATGCTCGAGTTCGACGCCGTGAGCTTCACCAAGGGTTGTTTCATCGGCCAGGAACTCGTGTGCCGCATCGATTCACGCGGCCACGTGAATCGCTTTCTTCGTCACATCGTTCCCGACCTCACTACCTGCGAGCTTCCCGTCGGTGCCGAGATCGTCGTCGACACCAAGGTCGTGGGGACGATCACCAGCTCGGTGCCGGGCCTCGCCATGGGCTTTGTCCGGCGGGAGATCGACCCTCCGGCGACCGGCACCGTCGACGGTCACGCGGTGCGCATCCAGCTGCTCCCGGCCGGTGACGAGGAGTCGCGCCAGTCCCCGTGACCGGGGCATCCCCGGCGCAGCGCAGACGGGCTCCTAGCGTTTGGGTCAGTCCAGCAGGGGAGGGCGAGCATGAACTCGTCGATCATTGTCAGTGCCGCGATCGTGGTCATCCTGGCCACCATCATCGTGTTGATCGCAGCCCGCCGCGAGAGCGACCACGAGCGGACCCGCACCCTCGCCCGCTATCTCGACGCCGTGTGCATGCTGTCGGTGTACGTCGCACTGTTCGCGACCTATGCCGTCGTGTCGCAACTCACGCGCTTCATCATCCCTGCCTCACATCGGTTCGGAGAGTTCTCCGGACCGGGCTTGATCGATGCGGCCGAGTCGTCGTTCTCGGGCGTCGGTCTCAGTTTCGTCAATCGGGGGAACGACACGATTTGGCGCAGTGCCGTGCAAGCAGCCCTCGTGCTGCTCGCTGCGGTCCTGATCTGGAGCTTCCATCAGCGTCAGCGCCGAGCGATGGCGCTGACCCCAGGGTTTGGTGATTCCGCGGCCGAACGGGTCGACGTGGCGTTCCGGTATGCCGTGTGCTTCGTCGCGATGTTCGTGATCCTCATGGCCATGTCGTTCGGCCTCTATTCCATCTTCCGGATCGCGGCGCCCGGGGTCGTGAGCGGCGTGGGACGGGGAGGCGAGCGCCAACGCGGTATCGCCCAAGCGATTTCGTTGCTGGTCCTCGGCGGCGGCGCATGGTTGATCTTTCGCTCCCATTGGACCAACGGCATGCGGTGGGCGAGTGGCGCGGGACCGGCGCCGACGCCCGGTGTCGCCTCGGCTGGTGAATGAGCCGGCGCGCGTGAGTCAGGGAAGTGCGTTGGCGCGGGCGATCGCGCCGAGCCACGCGGCACTGGGTTTCGGGGTCCGCACTTGGGTCGTGCGGTCGACCCCGACCAGGCCGAACTGAGGGCCATAGCCCAATGCCCACTCGAAGTTGTCGAGCAGCGACCAATAGAAGTAGCCGCGCACGTCGATTCCATCGTCGAGACAGCGCGTGACGCCGGCAAGCGCGTCGGTCACGTAGCGAATGCGTTGCGCGTCGTCGGTGGTGCCGATCCCGTTCTCGGTCACCAGCACGGGCGAACCGGTGATCGCCGCGGCAGAGCGAATGCTGACCTCGAGTGCGTCGGGCCAGTATTCGTAGCCCATGATCAGTGCCTCGACGCCGTCCTCGGGACCCATCGGCAACCCATCGGCCCCGAGTCGTGTGCGCGAGTAGGCCTGCACGCCGATGAAGTCGTCGCCCGCGGCAGCTTCGAGGTGCTGGCCTTCGTGCATCCAGCGGGTCGTTTCGAGCACCGCCTCGGATCCCTCCGGTGCCCACCAGTCGCCCATCGCGACCGTCAGGCCGACCGGGAACTCGCCGGGGCCCGACTTGATCGCGCCGTACCCCTTGCGGTGTGCGGCCTTCAGGTGTTCGTTGACCTGGGCGTACTCACCGAGGTCGTGATGACCGGGCGGGAACGCGCCCACCAAGTACCCCATCAACGAGACGATGTTGGGTTCGTTGATGGTGGTCGCAGTGCCGATGAGGTCGCCGAGGTGGGCGGTCGACTTCTCGCAGAAGCGGGCGAAGCGATCCACGATCGCCGGGTCGGTCCAGCCGCCGTCGGTCACCGCCCATCGTGGGGTGGTGAAGTGATGAAAGGTCACGACCGGCAGGAGGCCGTGCTCGATCGTGGTCGCGCACATCCGCCGGTAGTGGTCGATCGCCGCGAGCGAGAACTCACCCTCCCTCGGGTTCGATCCGAGACCACTCGAGCGAGAATCGGTAGGCCCCGAATCCGAGTTCGGCGAGGAGTGCGATGTCAGATGGGTAACGCCAGAAGTGATCGCACGCATCGCCCGCAGGTTCGAGCGTGCCGGAGCCGGCCTGATGTTCGAATGCCCACCAGTCGTTGTTCCACGTGCCGCCTTCGACCTGGTGCGCCGCGGTCGCAGTACCCCAGACGAAGTCAGCGGGGAAGGTGTAGCTCATGGGCGAACCCTAGACTTCGCCGCCCATGAAGGTCCTCGATCGCATTCTCGCCACGAAACGCGACGAGGTCACGATGCTGCGGCGCCCGCAGACGCGTGACCTGCTGCGCAAGACCGCGCTCGACGCCGCTCCCACCCGAGATTTCGCGGCCGCCCTGCGGCGCGCCGACGGCCATCCTGGTCTCATCGCCGAGATCAAGCGCCGTTCGCCGTCGAAGGGAGATCTGGCGCCCGACCTCGATCCGGCGATCCTCGCGGCCGAATACCAAACCGGTGGCGCGACGGCGTTGAGTGTGCTCACCGATGCCCCCTACTTCGGTGGCACGATTGCCGATCTTCAGGCGGCGCGAAACGCAGTCGAACTTTCGGTGCTCCGCAAGGACTTCACGATCGACGAGATCCAGGTGTACGAATCTCGCGCGATCGGCGCCGATGCCATCCTGTTGATCCTGAGCGCACTGCCCGACGACTCGCTGGTGCGCGACCTCGCAGAGCTCGCGACCGGCCTCGGACTCGGCGTGCTCGTTGAGGCGCACGATGCCGAGGAGGTGGCGCGCGGGGTTCGTCTCGGCGCAACGATCCTCGGAATCAACGCCCGCAATCTCGGAACCTTCGACGAGGATCTGGACGGTTCGGTCGCGCTGGTGGCAAGCGTTCCGGCCACCACCATCGCAGTCGCCGAGAGCGCGATCCGTACCGCCGATGACGCGGCCCGCATGGCTGGCGCCGGATTCGATGCTCTCCTCGTAGGAGAGGCGTTGGTCCGCAGCCCCAACGCATCTACGCTGGCCCGATCGATGGTCGCGGCCACGGTGGTCGCCCGCTGAGGAGGACACCATGACGAGATTCGACCTGCGCTCGGATCAGATACCCACGTCGTGGTACAACGCGTTGCCGGACTTGCCGGCACCGCTCGAACCGCCGTTGCACCCCGCCACCAATCAGCCGGTCGGTCCCGACGATCTTGCGCCGCTCTTCCCCATGGGTCTGATCGGTCAAGAGGTGTCGACCGAAGCGTGGATCGACATCCCCGGCGAAGTGATCGACATCCTGCGCCTCTGGCGACCGACGCCACTCATTCGGGCGGAACGACTCGAGCAGGCACTCGGCACTCCTGCCCGCATTTACTACAAGGACGAATCCGTCTCTCCGGCGGGCTCGCACAAGCCGAACACCGCAGTGCCCCAGGCGTTCTACAACGCGGCGGAAGGCATCAAGCGCCTGACCACCGAGACCGGTGCCGGACAATGGGGGAGTTCGCTGGCGTTCGCCGCGGCCCAGTTCGACATCGAGTGCAAGGTGTACATGGTGCGGGCCTCGTACGAACAGAAGCCGTATCGGCGGATTCTGATGGAGACCTGGGGTGCATCGGTGGTCCCGTCGCCGATCGCGGACCCGACAAGCCCGGGCTCGCTCGGCATGGCGATCTCCGACGCGGTGGCTGACGCCGCACCCCGCGCCGACTCCCACTACGCGCTGGGCTCGGTCCTGAACCACGTCTTGCTCCATCAGACGATCATCGGTCTCGAAGCCAAGGACCAGCTCGCGCTGGCGGGTGAAGACCGCCCCGACGTCGTCATCTCGTCCTGTGGCGGTGGATCAAATCTGGCGGGACTCGCGCTTCCGTTCATGAACGACCCGAAGGTGCGCCTGGTGGCGGTCGAGCCGTCGAGTTGTCCGACTCTCACCGAGGGAACGTTCGAATACGACTTCGGCGACACCGCCGGCATGACGCCGCTCATGCCGATGTACACGTTGGGCCACGACTTCATGCCGCCTTCGATCCACGCCGGCGGGCTGCGGTATCACGGCGACGCGCCGATCATTTCCAACCTCGTCCAGCACGGGCGGATGGAGGCAATCGCCTACCCCCAGGGCAAGACCTTCGAAGCGGCCGTGCAGTTCGCGCGAGCCGAGGGCAAGATCCCGGCGCCCGAGACCGGCCATGCCATCCGTGGCGCGATCGACGAAGCGCTCGCGGCCAAGGAGACCGGCGACGAGCGAGTCATTCTGTTCAACTACTCCGGCCACGGTTTTCTCGACCTCGCCGCCTACGACGACTATCTCAATGGTCGTTTGATCGACGCCTGACATCCCCGGCCCACGGCAGGCCAGGCGGTACCGTTTTCCCGTGTTCGTCAAGATCTGCGGCATCACGAACGAGGAAGACGCGCTGCTCGCCGTCGCCATGGGTGCCGATGCGCTCGGATTCGTCTTCGCTCCGGGCAGCCGCCGACAGGTCCGAGTGGAGACTGCTCGGGAGATCACGCGGCGACTCCCAACCGGTACGGTCACCGTGGGTGTGTTTCGCGACGAACGGCCCGAGCGAGTGATCGAGGTCGTGAACGCGGCCGGGCTGACCGGCGCGCAACTCCACGGCCGCGAACCGCTCTCCGAAGTGCGCTGGATCCGGCAACGCACCACGTTCATCATTCAGGCATTCGCCGCCGGTGACCCCGCCTTGGCCACGGTCGGGAACGGACCAGCCGACGTGATCCTCGTCGACTCTCCGGATCCGGGATCCGGACGACTCTTCGACTGGAAACTTGCCGAAGGCGCGCCGGGCGGAATCCGCCTGATGGTGGCCGGCGGGTTGACGGCCGACAACGTCGGGGAGGCCATCCGTCGGTTGCGCCCGTGGGGTGTCGACGTGTCGACCGGGGTGGAGTCATCGCCGGGGCACAAGGACGCCCGCAAGCTGCGCCGGTTCATCCAGGAGGCCCGCGCCATCGGCGAGGACGTGGAGGACGATGACCGGCCGCCGGTCGCCAGCGATGCGCCCTACAACTGGGAGTTCGACGAACTGGCCGAGTACTGACGCCAGGTGCGCGCGACCGTGGCCCATGCTCGATGTCGGAGAGCGATGCGCCCGACGGGGCCGGCATCCGTATCATGAGCGTTTCCTCGAACTCGGGAGAGTCCTTTGTCCGCGCCGCGCCGTGGTGAACCCGTCACCTTGGGCCCACCCGGCCCCGAACCAGTAGGCCTCGGCCGCTTCGGCGAGTTCGGCGGCCGTTATGTTCCCGAGACGCTCGTGCCGGCGTTGGAGGAACTCGAAGCCGAGTTCCGCGTTGCGTGGGCGTCGGACGCGTTCCGGCTCGAGTACGCCACGCTGTTGGCCCAATATGCCGGGCGGCCGACCCCGGTGACCGAGTGTCACCGCCTCTCCGAGCGCCTCGGCGTGCGGGTGCTCCTCAAGCGCGAGGACCTCACCCACACCGGTTCCCACAAGATCAACAACGTGCTCGGCCAGGCCCTGCTGACCAAGCGCATGGGCAAGCAGCGCGTCATCGCGGAGACCGGTGCCGGTCAGCACGGCGTGGCGACTGCAACCGCCTGCGCCCTGTTCGGGCTGGATTGCATCGTCTTCATGGGCGCAGTCGATGTCGAGCGGCAGGCGCTCAACGTCTTTCGCATGCAGTTGCTCGGTGCCGAAGTCATTCCCGTGACCTCGGGGAGCGCGACGCTCAAGGATGCGATCAACGACGCGTTGCGCGACTGGGTCGCGAGCGTGGAATCGACGCACTACTGCATCGGATCGGTCGTTGGTCCCCATCCGTTCCCGTGGATCGTGCGCGAGTTCCAACGCATCGTCGGCGACGAAGCCCGGGAACAATCCCGGGAGATGCTCGGCGGCACCGACCCGGACTTCGTGGTGGCGTGTGTCGGTGGTGGCTCGAACGCCATGGGCACGTTCGCGGGATTTCTCGACACCGACTCCACGTTGATCGGGGTCGAGGCGGCCGGCCTCGGGCTGGAGTCGGGCCGGCACGGCGCGTCGCTGAGCCGAGGCGTTCCGGGTGCACTCCACGGTGCCCGTTCCCTGTATCTCCAGGACGAAGACGGCCAGATCCTCGAAGCCCATTCGATCAGCGCCGGGCTCGATTACCCGGGGGTCGGCCCCGAACACGCGGCGCTCGCGGCCGACGGTCGGGCCGAGTATGTGTCGGCGACCGACGCCGAGGCGCTGGCGGGGCTCAAGGAACTCTCGTCGACCGAGGGCATCATGCCGGCGCTCGAGCCCGCCCACGCGATCGGCTGGCTGATGCGCGAAGCCGGACATCGCATCCCGCTCGGATCCACCGTCCTGGTCACGCTGTCGGGACGCGGCGACAAAGACGCGATGCAGGTGGCCGAACTGATCACCGGCGAGACACTCGCGTGACCCTCGAAACGTCGTTGCGAGCAGCCCGGTCCTCGGGTCGCAAGCTGCTGGTGCCGTACGTGACCGGCGGGCTCGGCCGCGGCTGGCTCGACACCGTCCGGGCAGTGGCCGACGCGGGCGCCGACGCCATCGAGGTCGGCATCCCCTTCTCGGATCCGGTCATGGACGGCCGGACCATCCAAGAAGCCTCGCAACGGGCGCTCGACATCGGCGCCACGCCGGGCGGCATCATCGACGAACTCACCAACGTCGACGTCGGCGTGCCGATCGCGGTCATGACCTATTACAACCCGGTCCACCACATGGGCCATCGGCGGTTCGCGCAACGCCTGGCCGCGGCCGGTATCGACGCAGCAATCGTGCCGGATCTCCCCCTCGACGAACTCGACGGTTGGGCCGACGCCGCCGACGATGCCGGTGTGGAAACCGTGTTGCTGGCCGCCCCCACGACCTCCGACGAGCGACTCGCGGCAATCTGCGCGCGCAGTCGCGGATTCGTCTACGGCATTGCGTTGCTCGGCATTACGGGTGAGCGCACCGAACTCGCCGTCGAAGCGGGGGAGATGGGACGGCGCCTCAAGGCCGCCACCGACCGACCCGTCCTGCTCGGCTTGGGCATCTCCACCCCCGCCCAAGCCCGCGAGGCCGCCTCCCACGCCGACGGGGTGATCGTCGGGAGCGCATTGGTTCGCCGGCTGCTCGAAGGAGGAGGCCCCGAGGGAGCCGCCGCATTCGTACGTGAGTTGCGGGAAGGTCTTGATCGAGATGTCTGAACCCACCGCACGCGAGTTCTCCGACGATTGCGACCTCTGCGAAGCGGCCAAGATCACCGAATGGTTCCACGACGACGACATCTGTTGGATCGCCGAGTGTGAGATCTGTTCGGTCCCCATGGTCGTGTGGCGGGGTCACGGCATCGACCCGCCGGGGGACGAACTCGCCCACATGCACACGATGCTCGGCCGCGTCGTCGAGACGCACTTCGAGTTCACGCACTACGTCGACGACAACATGCGCAACATTCCGGACCACTACCACGCGCACGCGCGACCGCAGGGCGGGTTCTTCGGTCACGGGCTCCGCCGGCGTTCCACCGAGTAGTTCCTCCTCGCGGAACTCGCTGGACCTAGACGGTCAGGCGCTTGCGACGGAACCGGTGCGGCTGGGTGGTTGCGGTCGTGCCTCCGCCGGGCGCGCCGTCGAAGAACCCGAGCTTCGGGAAGTTGTACCCGAGCACCTGGGTGCTGTCCGCCCGCAGCCAGGTGTCGAGCACGGTGGCGTACACCGATCGGAAGTCGGTGTGATATTTGAGGTTCCCGTTGCGATCGAGGTCGGTCGTGGTCGACGGGGCTCCGTAGACGCCGCCCTTGACGCGGGGGCCGACGAGGAACAGGGGAGCCGCGGTTCCGTGATCGGTTCCGAGATCGTCGTTGCGTTCCGGTCGGCGACCGAACTCGGAGAAGGTCATCACCGTCACCCGTGACTGCCACGTCGGCGACAACGTCGCGAAGAACGCTTCGATCCCGGCATCGATCTCGGCGAGGCGACTGGCATGATCACCGGCCTGGCCCGAGTGGGTGTCGAAGCCTCCAATGCTGGTGTTGAACACGCGGATGCCGAGGTTGGTGTTGATCAGTTTCGCGGCCAGGGTGAGCTGGCGGCCGAGGTTGGAGTTCGGGAACGTGCCCTGGTAGGCCGGCTGAATCCGTTGCGTGAGTTCCAGCGTGTTGTGTTCGACCTGGGCGACCATGTCGCCCCATTGCCCGATTCCGGTGGCACCACCGGAGAACGCACCAATGGCGTCGAACATCCGGGCGTCGCTCGGATCGCGACGATCGAGCCCGAACGCGCCACCGATGTTCTGAGGAAGTCCCGACGCGCGAGCCACCGAACCGACCATGTGGAGCGGGACCGACGTACCGATGACCGCGCCGTAGAGGCTCTCGGTCGCGGCGTTCGGCAGGCCGTCGAGATACCGGCCCAACCATCCCGTCGCGCCGCCGGGTTGGGCACCGCCGGCCCACCCATTCATCCAGATGCCCATCGACGAGAAGTGGCTCAGGTCGGGATTGGGATACCCCACCCCTTGCACGACGGCGACATCGCCGCGATCGAAACGTGCTTTGAGCTTCGTCAACGCCGGATGCAGGCCGACGCCCGCCGCGATTGGCAACGCCGTGGCCGCCGGGATCGCGAGACCGGGTCGGAGTTGGTAGTAGCGCGACTCGCCGGTGGGTACGAGCGTGTTGAGGCCGTCGTTGCCCCCCTCCATCATGATCATCACGAGGATGCCATCGCCGGGACCGACGGGCGGGGCCGCAAACGCGCCGAGCTGCGAGATCATCGTGCCCATCGTGGCGACCCCGGCTCCCGCCCCCGCGAGCTGGAGGAAGCGGCGCCGGCTGAGACCACCCGGCAGGGGAGCCGGGCGCGACAGGCGGTGCAGTGCGAGGTCGTCGAACTCTTCTGCGTTCATCGTCGACTCCTCATGCGAGTAACACGTCGGGGGTGAGCATGGTCATCGTGGTGAGGTTGATCGCGGCCCAGTCGCGCCATGCGAAGGTCGGCGCGGCCTCGCTACCCCGTTGGGTCGTGAGCCAGTTGATCAACACACTCCGCACCCACGGTGAGACCGCATTCGAGGCCGGATCGCGACCGAAGCGGGCGAGTGCGAGATCGATGGCCGCCGGGGCCGTCATCACGTACTGGTTCTGGGCGTTCCGGGCCGTGATCTCCATGAGGAATCCGGCCTCGTGGGCCTTCCAGGTAATGCCGCGGGCAAACCCGGCGCGCGCCCAGAGTGCGGTGCTGTTCAACCAGTACGCGTTGTTCTTCCATCCGGCCACGTTGGGCGGCTCGAAGAGTTGCTGACCCATGTCTTCCATGTACCACTGCGGATTCGTCGCGGCCGCGGTGAGTCCAGTCGACCGCAAGCACGTGACGATCCATTCGACCGGGCCTCGCACCAGTCCCTGGCGAGCCGCGTTGGAGTAGAACTCCGGCGCCAGGAAGATCGTGCGCAACAGGGCACTGATATTCAGATCGGCACTCACGAATGCGGTGGTCAGCGTGTCGAGCAATCCGCTCGACGGATTCGGGTAGGCGAAGAATGTCCACAGCTTCTTGGCGATGAACCGCGCCGCGATCGAACGTTGCGGCTCGACCGTGAGGATGCGGGTGATGATCTCCGGGCCGTCCCAGTTTCTCGTCTCGCCCATGAACGTCTTGGGATCGGTGTCGTGACGGGTCGGGTAGAACCGATACACCCGAGGGTCGGCTTGGTAGTCGACGTTGTGACCGGTCCACGCCCGGGCGGCGGCGACCACGTCGGCCTGGGTGTATTGGTTCACACCGAGGGTGAACAACTCCATCAGCTCACGTGCGAAGTTCTCGTTCGGCGAACCCTTCTCGTTGGGGTCGTTGTCGAGATAGATGAGCATCGCGACCTGCACCGACATCTGCTGGACGAGCGCCTGGAAGCTTCCCAACCCGGTCGTGCGGAAGAGATGGTTCTGGTCGAACATGTCGGTGGCGTGTCCGACCTTGCTGACCTGGGTGGCGAAGTGGCCGTGCCAGAAGAAGGTCATCTTCTCCTGGAGTGGGCGGGGCACGGTCGCCATCCGATCGATCCACCACTGGGTGAGATCGACCATCTTCTGCCAATCGCCGACGTTGGCGTCGCCGAGACTGGCGGGAGGCGTGTCCGGGGGATTCGGAGAGACGTCGAGAATCGTGTCGACAATCGCGGGAAGGTCGAGGGGCGTCAACGCCGCGATCTCGGCGGCGCTGGCCTCGAATCCCACTCTGCGCAACAGATGGGCAACGTCGGTCGGTGAAGTGGGCAGGACGTCCTCCTTGTGGCAGGCCCGTAATGGACATATCGACGCTCACGCCCGAACTTCTTGAATCGGGCTTGACCCGTCACGAAGGACGGAGGGTCAGACCTCGGACGGACTCACATCGTCGAGCGCCCGGCCCGACGATTCGGGCAGGCGCGGAAGCAGGAAGAGAGCCGCGACGACGGGGGCGACTCCGAGCGCGGCGAGGGCAATCCCGAGGTCGCCGACCCGGTCAGCCAGAAATCCGGCGAGAAGGAGTCCGGTGGCCGATCCCAGCACTGACATCACCAGGAGCAGCGAGTTGGCGGTGCCGCGCACCTCGGTCGGGAACAGTTCGGCATCCATCGTGCCGACCGACAACGTGCCCGACGCCCCGGCGACGACCGCGAGCCCGGAGAAGATCCACAACAGCGCACCGGAGCTGACGAAGAAGGCCATCGTCAACAGCGAGCCGACGAGTAACCCCACGATGGCCACCGGTCGGCGCCCCCGCGACTCCGCGAGCCGGCCGGCGAGCAGAATGCCGACCAGTCCCGGTACGCCGGTCGTCACGCCCCGCAGCCCCGCGATCTGACCGTTGGAGAACCCACGCTCATCGCTCAGGAATCGATTCGTGAACGACGCGGAGGGCGCGCTGAACATGTTCGAGAGGAACCCGACCGAAGCGAGCAGGAGGAGCCGCGGACCGTAGGTGCTGTCGACGACTTCGCGGAACCGTCCGCGGGCGGCGGTTCTCGCCGCGAGTTTCGTGAATCGCTCCGTCTCGTGCATCCGCCGAGCAATCAGTGGCACGAGCACCACGCTGGCCGCGCTGACCCCGAAGATGACTCGCCAGAACTCCGGCGTCACGTCGGCCAGGGGGAGGAGCACGACCGACACCGCGTACCCGGCGCCCGAGGCCAACGCCAGCATCGACACGGCGAAGGCGCGACCGCCTTCGGGTGCCTCCTCCACCACCGCAATCCCGCCGACGATGAACGCGGTGTTCACCCCGGCGCGGACGAAGATCTGGGCGAGCGTGAAGATCTCGAAGCTCGGGGCGATGGCCGACACGGCGTTGCCGGCACACAACACGACGATGGCCACCAGCAGAATCCGCCGCCGGCCGATGCGGTCGGCGAGTACGCCGGCGACGAGGGCGACGAGCGCGCCCAGGCGCGTGATGGCGAGGGCCTCACCGAGGCCTTGGTTGGAGATGTCGAACGTCTTCGCAACCGGGTCGCCGAGCTGACCGAACAGTGCGGCGGCGAATGCGGTCACGAGCCCCGCGAAGGCCACCGTCGCGATCAACGTCGCGGCGTCGGGCGTGAAGTGACCCGGTGTGGCAAACGGATGTGACCGCAATGGCTCCGGAGCGACCCCGCCCGTCGCTCCCGCCTCGAGCGACTTCCCGCACCACCGCAGCGAACGCTTGAGTTCCCACCGGAAGATCAGTACGAAGATCCCCTGGAAGAACGGCAAGTGTGTTTCGTTGGTGGCCTCCAGGATCACGAGTGCGCCCGCGTCGTCGGCCGTCACCCGCGCAACGAGTCGGGACTGGGCCGAGCCGGGAAGCGTTCCGCTGAGGTCGGCGTCCAATCCGAGGGCGGTCTCGGTGATCGCGGCGGCCCGGTGCACGTCGACCGGGAGATGGATTCGCTCGGACCGCCGCACGACGCGGCATGCTACGGGTCGTCCCGCCGACCCCGATGCACCGGAGACCCGACATGGCACAGCTGGAAGTTGGAGACCGAGCCCCCGCGTTCACGCTCGTCGATCAGACCGGCGCCAAGGTGAAGCTCAGCGACTTCAAGGGCAAGAAGGTGATCCTGTACTTCTATCCGAAGGCCGACACGCCCGGATGCACGACCCAGAGCTGCGAACTCCGGGATCATCGCAAGGAACTCACCACGCTCGGCGCCGAGGTCCTCGGGGTCAGCCCCGATACGCCCACGAAGCAGGCGAAGTTCGATGCCAAGTACTCGTTGGGATTCCCGCTGCTCGCCGACGAGGAACACACCGTGGCCGAGAAGTACGGCGCATGGGGAGAGAAATCGATGTACGGCCGCAAGTACCTGGGCATCATCCGCTCGGCGTTCGTGATCGATGAAAAGGGCAAGATCGCCGGCGCGTTCTACAAAGTCAGCCCCAAGGACACGGTGCCCAAGACCAAGGCCGCGCTCGAGGCCTGAGGACACCGGCCTGACTCACCTCAGGACGACATCGCCAACTTGTTGAGCAACAGGTCGACGGCACCGCCGACGGTCACGACGCCGACGAGGTCATCTTCGGGAATCGAGACTTCGAAGCGCTCTTCGAGGCCCATCACCAGCTCGACGAGGTCGAGCGAGTCGGCATCCAGATCTTCGGCGAACCGAGCCGACTCGACCACTGTCTCGGGCGCGACCTCGAGCACCTCGACCGCGACCTCACGGATCGCCACCAACGCGGCGTCACGTTCCATCGTGCATCAGCTCCCTCCGGCCCCCGTGCTCAGTTGACCCCTGAGTTGTAGTCGACCGTCGACCCGGGAGCTCTGGATGCTCTCGATCGGCGTGAATCAGGTCGCCGGGTCCGACGGTTCGGGCGCGACGTCCGGGTCGGACGGTTCGGGCGCGACGTCCGGGTCGGAATCGGGCCGCTCGCCGAGGAGGAGCCGGGTCTCGATATCGACGGGAAGCGGGCCCTCATCGCGGCGTCCGCTGCGCGGAATCAACACGATGGCCAAGATCGCCAGCAGCGCGGCCACGCCGACCATGATTGGGACCAACATCACCGTTTCCTTCGCCCGAGGAGACCTCGGAGCTTAGTGCCCGACTCCGAGGGTCCGAAGTGCCACTATGGAGCACCGCGCCCGGGTGGTGGAATGGCAGACACGGTGGACTCAAAATCCACTGCTCGCAAGAGCGTGGGGGTTCAAATCCCCCCCCGGGCACACTGGTCATCTCTCAGGAGATGGGAAACGCTCTGAACCCTCAACTGGGTTCGGGGCGTTTCTTTTTGGTTGGGGTGGGGCTTTTGGGTTTGCCGGTGGGTTCTGCCAAGCACCCAAGCGTGACGCAAGGTCCCTTGCGCTCTCACCTTCGTACGTTGCTCCACCCGAGAAATGGACGAATGTACAAAGGTCGGCCGATTGCCACCCACCCAAGCGTCACGTCACCTGACCCAACCGACCGACGTTTCTGAAAATGCGTCGAGGCTCAGCGGGCTCCCCGTCGTTGGTCGTGTGTCTTCGGGTCGGGTGCCGCGTGGTTGTTGCGCTGCTTGGGCTCCGTGGGGTTGCTGCCGCGTTGGCCTGCTGCCTCGCCGTCGCGCCGCTCCGCCGGCCCCGCCCTTCCTGTTTCACACTGGTCGTCGCGCGAAGCCGACTGAACCGGACCAAATGGTTGACGCTTCTCCGAGTCGTCGTTAGTCTCCGCCGCCCCAACTTCGGGGAAGACGAGAGGCAGGTACCCCGTGCGGTCCTTGAACACCAACCGCCCGATGCGGCACCGTCGCCCCGGGCACCAACATCCGGTGAGACTCGCGCTCGTCGTGGGCACCCTCGTGGCCATCGTGGGCGCCTCGACACCGGGAGCGGGTGCGGCCGACGCGATCGGTGCCCATACCCGTCGCGATTCGGCGGGCACCTCCGAGCTCGTTGCCGGCCTCCGGGCTTCGTTGGGGAGTTCCTCGGTGCGGGCCAACGCGGTGACGGTCCCGTCGCCCTATAACGCGGCCGACGCGACCGGCGACGCCGATCCACGCGCCGACATCACCGCGTACGCCATCTTCTACGAACCCACCAAAGTCACCCTCGCGTTCAAGACCGTCACGATGACCGATCCGCGCACCGCGACCGAGTGGGACTGCACCATCGACGCCGTCGGTTGCGGAGCATCCGAGATCCTGAACGGCATCGACACCAACGGTGACGGCAACCCGGACTTCTTGGTCGCCGGCTACCGCGACCCGGATACCGGCGATCTGGCCGGGGAGTTGACCCTCGCCGACGACACGTTCACCTACCTGTGTGATGCCACCTTCGATTGGAACGCGGCCGCGGGCTACACCTTGTCGTACTACCCCGGATGCCTGGGCGGCTTCGGTCCGATCAGCGTGATTCTGAGCATCGGGATCGACCTCGACCCGTTGGGGGCGAGCGGCACCTTCTCCGACGACTTCGCGCCGGGAGCGGGGCAGTACACGCCGTTCGTCGCAATGGGCACGGCGCCACCGCCGCCGCCACCGCCGCCTCCACCGACGTACCCGGTCAAGGCCGCTGGCTTCGTGCTCGACGGCTTCGGCGGGCTGCACGGGTTCCGGACTGCCACCAGTCCAAGCACCACCCCCGTCGTCACCGGCGGGCCCTACTGGAAGGGTTGGGACATCGCACGCGGCGTCGACATGTTCCCGGCGTTGTTGCAGGCCGGCTACATCGTCGACGCCTGGGGCGGCCTGCACCCGTTCTCATCGAGCGGCTCGCCGTTCGTGTCGCCCCCGATCGGCGGCGCTCCGTATTGGCGGGGCTGGGACATCGTCCGTGACGTCGCGCTCCTGCGTGACGGGACCGGGGGATTCATCCTCGACGGCTGGGGTGGTCTGCACGGATTCTCGATCGGAACGAACCCCGCTCCGGTTGCGACCGGCGGCCCGTACTGGAAGGGCTGGGACATCGCCCGGGGCGTGACGATGCTCGCCGACGGAACCGGGTACGTGCTCGACGGCCATGGTGGTCTGCATCCGTTCACCACCAATGCAACCGTCCCCGCCGCGACCCATCTGGGGCCCTACTGGAAGTACCAGGACATCGCCCAAGGCGTTTCGGTGCTGCGCGACGGCGGCGAGGGCACCGGCGGCTACGTGCTGGATGGCTTCGGCGGTCTCTCCGGCTTCGATATAGGCACCAACGGCGTGCCGAACGTGCCCGGCAAGCCCGTCAACTCGCCGTACTGGCCGGGCTGGAACATCGCGCGAGGAGTCGTGATCAACTCGGAGTGATGTCGCGACGGTCTGAGCACGGTGCGGTGCTCAGACCGGCTGGAACCGCCAGGCCGAACCATCCGCCACGACGCGCCCCGCCGGGCGAGTCGGGAAGTGCGTCCCGATCACGAGGTACCCGCCCGCAGCGGCATCGTGCAGCATGCGATGCCGGGTCTCGCGTGCTCGTTCCACCTCGAAATCTCCGACCTCGGCCCAGTCCGGTTCCGCGCACTGCACCGGGTGGTGCATGAAGTCACCGGAGATCAGCGCTCGCTCGCCATCACTCTCGACCCAGAGTGCCACTTGACCCGGCGTATGGCCCGGGGTCGGCTCCAGTCGCAGACCGTCGCCGAGCGACGCGTCCATCGCGACCTCATCGGCCAGACCCGCATCGATGATCGGCGCGATCGAATCGCGGAAGGAGTACCGCAGCTGTTCATGGTCGGCCGCAGCCTCGGCGAAGGCCATTTCCTCTACCGAATACAGGTGCCGAGCGTTGGTGAAGGTCGGGACCCAGCGACCGTCGGCCAGGTGCGTGTCCCACCCGACGTGATCGGGATGGACATGGGTGTGGATCACCGTGTCGATGGAGTCCGGCGTGAATCCGGCTTCGGCGAACCGCTCCATGAATGGCCAGTTCTGATTCCCCCAGAACGGTGAAGCGAGGTCCTTGAAATTCCCCACACACGGGTCCACGAG
>JANLRZ010000045.1:0-1814 GCA_031362155.1 Acidimicrobiia bacterium
AGGGGCCGGAGTGGCGTCGGTGTCCGGCCGACCCCGAGCCGGAGCTTGCGGAGGCGAGCAGTCTCGGAGGCGTCCCAATCCGGAAGGTCTCGGAGTCGTTCAACCATCTGGTTCGGAAGCCGGAGAGACCATGGTGATAGATGTGCAGACTCACCTCGTCGATCCGACCTTGTGGGTCGGACCGCATGCGGCGGCGTTGGGTGGATTCCTCCGCATGGTGGATCCGGATCGGTGGCCGGGGCCGGTCGATCCGCGCATGATCGACGCCGCGGCTTGGGCGGCCTTGGTCTTCGGTGCCAGTGAGACGGCGGTCGCGCTCCTGACGTCGACGCCGGGACCGGCCGGCGACAACGTGCTGGAGAACCGACAGATCGCCGCGGTGCGAGAGGTTGTCGATCGGTACGCCGGTTCGGGGCGGGTGTTGACCCACACGATCGCCCATCCGAATCTGGGTCCGGCCGAGCTCGATCGGATGGTCGAATGGTCTCGCACCCTCCGCCCCTCGGCGTGGAAGGTGTACACGCTGGCGGGCCCCCCGACCGCGGCGTCGCCGACGGGTGGTTGGTTCCTCGACGACGCGGAGATCGGCCTGCCGTTTCTCGAACGGGTCCGCGATCTCGGGCCGCGGATCGTGTGCGGGCACAAGGGCTTGGGCGGCCCGATCCCGGATGCGTCGGTGGCGGCGGCATCACCGCGCGACATCGGTCCGGCGGCGGCCATGTTCCCGGAGATCGACTTCGTCGTCTACCACTCCGGCTACGAACGGAACCCGCACGGTACGGAAGGCGCCTTCGACGCGGTCACGCCCCAAGGAGTCGACCGCTTGATCGCCTCCTGTGCGGCCCACGGCATCGGGCCGGGCGGCAACGTCTATGCCGAGTTAGGGAGTACGTGGTTTCTGATGTTGCGCCGGCCGGAGGAGGCGGCGCACGTGCTGGGCAAGCTGTTGGCGCACTTCGGCCCGGAACGGATCCTCTGGGGGACCGACAGCACCTGGTACGGATCGCCCCAGCCGCTGATCGACGCGTTCCGTTCGTTCACGATTCCGCCCCGCATGCAGGAGGCCTTCGGGTATCCACCGCTCGACGAGTCGGCCAAGCGCCGCATCCTCGGCGCGAATACCGCCGCGTTGTACCGCGTCAACCTCGCATCGGTGGGGGAGCCGGTCTCACCCACCGCGGCGCAGCAACTCGCACCGCACCTCTTCGCGGCGATGGACCGTCACCGCGGTTCGTAGCGATTGCGACGTCGACCGGGTTCAACCCGCGCCGATGCCGCCACCTCCACCGCCACCTCCGCCACCTCCGGAGAACCCGCCGCCCCCGCCCGAACCACTCGATTGCGGGGTGAACGACGACGTCGACGTGGCAATCCCGCTGGAGAAGTTGCCGATCGACGCGAAGCCGGCGCCGGGGTGGGTGCCGACGTACCACGGGGCGAACTGCGTGCGTTCCTCGGTGGGGAGGCGGGCCGCCAGCCCCGCCGCGAGTTCCTCGCTGACGCCGAGCGCCGCCGCGTAGACGAGGTAACGCTCCCAGAGGATGAGGTGGCCGACCGGCGCATCGGCGAGTTGGGAGAAGTCCCGCAAGTAGTTGCGCACGCCTTGCCATTCGAGGAAGCGCTGGTGCCCTTCCGGGCTGCGTTGGCGCAAGAGCGGTGTGAGCGCGAGTTGCACCCCGGCCCCGACGATGGCGATCACGCCGACGATCCACGCTCGGAGGCTCAACGCACCGAACCCGGCCAGCCCCACGAGTGCGACCGCGCCGATGTTGAGGAGGAACGGCTTCGAACGGTGACCGTTGATGTAACCGCGG
>JANLRZ010000205.1:0-2009 GCA_031362155.1 Acidimicrobiia bacterium
GCGTTGGTCGATGCCGCCACCGATGTGACGGTCGACTTCACGGTGCTCGATGCGGCCCGGGAGAACATTCGGTGGTGTGCGGCCCACGATGTCCACACGATCGTGGGCACCACGGGGTTCTCCACCGACGATCTCGACGAGTACGCGGAGCTGTTCACCCACTCGCAGGCCAATGCGCTCATCGCACCGAACTTTGCGATCGGCGCGGTACTCATGATGCGTTTCGCGGAGCAGGCCGCGCCGTGGTTCGAGACCGCGGAGATCCTCGAGTTGCACCACGATCGCAAGATCGACGCGCCGTCCGGGACCGCGGTCACCACGGCACGGCGGATGGCTGCCGCGTCCCAGGAATGGGCGGAGGACCCGACGAACACCGTCATCGCCGAGGGGGCACGGGGTGGCATCGTCGCAGATGCGATTCACGTGCATTCGGTCCGACTGCGGGGGGTGATCGCGAGTCAGGAAGTGATGCTCGGCACGACCGGTCAGACGCTCTCGATCCGCCACGATACGTTCGACCGGTCCTCGTTCATGCCCGGCGTCTTGCTCGGCGTGCGCCGCATTGCCGAGTTCGAGGGGCTGACCATCGGGCTTGAGGCCCTCCTCGACGCGTGAGTCGGCCGTCGTGAGCACTCCCGAGCTCGCCGTCCGAGAACGAGTCCTCGCAGCCGCCTACGAGTGCGTGGCGCGCTTCGGCATCGCGAAGACGACCGTCGAAGACATCGTGAAGGAGAGTGGTGTGTCGCGCGCCACCGTCTACCGGGCGTTCCCGGGAGGCAAGGACGAACTCCTGCGCGCCGCGGTCGGTTGGGAGATGGATCGCTTCTTCATTCGGCTCGCCGAAGCAGTGGTCGAGGCGGAGGACTTGGCCGGCATGCTCGAGCGGGGCCTGCTCTACGCGCACACCGCGGTTCACGGCCACGAGGTGCTCCAGACGGTGCTCGTGACCGAACCGGAGAAACTGCTTCCGTTGTTGACGGTCGAGCAGGATCGGCCGCTGCACTACATCACCGCGTTTCTCCTGCCCTACCTCGAACAGGAGCGCCAGGCCGGGCGCGTGCTTGCCGACGTGGACCTCGACGAGTCGGCCGATTTCCTCGCCCGGATGATCCTCTCGCTCATCGGCTCCCACGGTGAGTGGGACATGACCGACCCGGCCGCCGTGCGGGTGTTGGTCCGAGACCACCTCTTGGCCGGCGTGTTGATTCCGGATTCGCTCGGACAAGTAGTCCCTGAACAGTGACGCAAGCCTGCAGACCAGAGGGCTGAGGAGCACTCCGTCAGCGCTGAGCAGTGCGATGCGCGCCGGGACACCAAAGGCGCGGGATGACACCGAGGATCCCCAGCCCTGCCGGCCGCGCTTGGGGTCTGACCGTCGGTATCCGACGCCCGAACCCCAGGCGCAAACGTTCAGTGCCGCACCCAGGCGTGCCCCGATATCCCCAGAGGAGCACTCAGCCAGAAGGCACCGACTCGGCAGTGTGGCGTCGGTTCCGCCCCACAAACCAACTCGCGCTTTGGAGCAGCGCTCCAAAGATGTAGAGCCCTCCCGCCGAAGTGAGGTACATGCCGAACAGCGCCCAGTAGAGGACAGCCGCCGCAGCACCCGCACCGGTGCCCCCGCCCCAGCGGTATTGCGCCGCCGATACCAAACTCACGATTATCGGCGGCAGGCCGATCGTGAACAGCCACCGCAACCAGTTGGCTCCTGGATCGTCGAGCCGAACAACGGCCCAGACCATCAGCCCAGCCGTGACCGCAGCCGCTCCGCAAGCGAGCCAACTGGCGCGTCGCCGGCCGCGACTTTGTACTTCTGCACTCGCCTTCGCGGCATGGTAGATGGCGTTCCAGCGCACACCACACACGGTACCCAAGGGATGCTCCTATGGATCGTCAAGTGCAGGTGGGCTCGGTTTCGAGTTGCCGGAACAGCTGTCGGGCGATGTAGCGCTTGAGACATCGTTTGATCTCGCGGTCGGTCTTGCCTTCAGCGCGTCGACGTCGGGCGT
>JANLRZ010000213.1:0-2583 GCA_031362155.1 Acidimicrobiia bacterium
GACAACGTCGGGGACCTGCCCGACCAGGGCCTGCAACGCTCCGACCAGATGCTGCTTCCCGGTGGCCGGCGGGAATCCAAGACGTCGATGGTCAGTGATCACGACGTTCGGCGCGAGCACGGCGTCCAGTTCGCTCCACCGTCGGTGGTTGAGCCCCGCGGCGAGTAGGAGCACCTGACGCGCGGCGCGCGTGAGTTCGCCGGACCGCGCGTAGCGGAGCTCGATCTCGTCGAGCGCGCGCGAGAGGTCCTCCTCGGCGAAGGTTACGAGCCGGAGGATCTGATCGTGCTGGTCCGTCTCGACCAACAGCAGTGCCGGAGTGACGTAGCCGTCAGTCACGAACTCCTGGCGCAGCAGCGCGAGCCGGTCACCGCGAACGGCGACGGTGCCGTATCGAACGTCGTCGTAGGTATCGGCCAACGACCCCAGGACATCCCGCCACATCTCGCGGTTCTCCGCGCTCAGCCCCAGGCTCGGGCCTGATTCGCGGGCAACCCCGATCGCGTCGGGGCTGAATCGGTCGAGGGCGGCCTCGAGATCGGTCCAGAGCAGGCGAGATGCGTCGGCGATCAACCGCGCCGCGGCGTTGTCGGGGTCGGGCTCCGCGGTCTCGCCCGCCAGTTCGTCGAACCGGACGCGCGCCGCGGCACTCTCCTCGGCGTCGAAGATCTCGAGGCGGGTGACGCGACCACCGGCCCACTGCGTGACCATGTGGTAGCCCCACGAGTACCGGCTGCCGTCGGTGGTGGTGCCGAACGCCTCACCATCGGTGAGGGTGACCCGGCCACGGATCTCCAGTCGCCGCGGGAGGTGCTGCACGTCCGGCACCAATTCGACGACTGCTCGCGTCGACGTGAGGAAGTCGGCTCGGTCGGTCCAGCCCTGGCCGATCGACCGATGGTCGACCAACACCGCGTCGGGCGCGAACCCCTCCTCCACGGCCGCCCAATCCCGATCCCGATACGCGGACCCGAACTCTCGCCACCACCGGATCACGTCATCGTGCTCAGCCCCCTCGCCGGCGATCCACCGCTCGTCGAGCATCTCCAGTGCGTCGGCGAGGTCGGACTCATCGAACGACGTGACCTGGCAGACGAGATCGTTCTCGTCCAGCTCGATCACGCTCACGCCGGGCGCTTCGAAACCACCCTCGGCGACGAAAGCCCAACGATTCAACCCGAGTCGGTCCCCACGCACCGCGAGCCAGTCGATATCGAGAACGCCGAACACGTCGACGCCCGACTGGATGTTGGAGCGAACTGAGTCGGCGCCATGCACCGTGCCGGCATTCACGCCCGGCCGGCGGTCGTCCAGCACGCAATCATCGCGGTAGAACCCTGGTCGCTCGTCGGTGAAGCGTCCCAACCACTGGCCGCGGACACTGATCCGCACGAGCTTGTTGTCCACGTACGGCGTGAGCGTCTGCGCCGCGAGCTCCGCGAACCGGACACGCGCGGCCGGCTCGTCCGCCACCGCGAACAGCTCGACCCGGCGCAGCAGGCCCGCGCCCCAGACCATGACGGCGATCTGCTCCCACTCGTATTCGAGGCCGTCGGGCGTGGAACCCACTCGCCCCGTGCGGGCCAGCACGACGTCGCCGCGGACCGCGAGCGAGCGTTGGATGAGCCGCCCGCCCGGCGTCTGTTCGTCAGACGCACGCATCACGCCCACGTAACCGGCGCGGTCGCGGTCAGGTAACCCCATCGAGCGGTGATCGACGAGCGCAAAGTCCTCCGCCACCAGCGCTGCGAACGCGTCCCAATCCCGTGCCCGCTGGGCGGTGCGGAAGTCACCCAAGCGCCGAACCGTGTACTCGTGCTCGGCGCCCTCACCTGCGGTGAAGCGCTCGTCGAGTTCGTCGAGCGCGGCGTCGAGATCATCATCGTCGTAGTCGACCTCGCGCGCGATCCGGCCGTCCTCGTCGAGCTCGTACACGACGAGCATCTGCATGGTGAATGCGGGCGCCTCACCGCAGTGCAGGCGGATGAGCGCGAGCCTGTCGCCGCGAACAACAACCGGCTCCGGGTGGACCACACCGAACACCTCGTAGATCCCGGCGGCGTTCGCGCCGAAGCTCTCGCGGTCATTCAGTGTCGGCGCCGAGACGGTCCGGCGCCGATCGAACCGCACGACGCCGTCGGCCGCCACGTTCATGGCGGCCAGCGTGTCCCAGTCGCCTCGGTTCATGAGGTCGAGCGTCCGGGCAATGAGCTTCGTCGTCGCGTTCTCCGCCGTGCCGGGCGGCGCCGACGATTCGCCGCCGAGCTCGTCGAAGCCATGGCCGAGGTCCTCGTTCACGGCGGAGAACAGTTCGTCCAGCTGGCGGACCGCACGGGCGCGATCGTCGATGTCGAAGTCGCTGAGATAGAGGTGGGCGCCCGTGGCGTCCACGCTCACCAGTTCGAGAATCTCGGTCCGAAACCCATCGGCCTCGAACCGCAGCGAAGTAAGGGCCAGACCGTCGCCGCGGGTCGCAAGGATCTCGAGTACCGACACGGCGATGCCGAGATCGACGAGCGCACCGAGGTTCTCGAGCATCGCCTCCTTGCCGCGAACATTCCCTTGGCCCGTGACGCGGCGGTA
>JANLRZ010000039.1:0-4497 GCA_031362155.1 Acidimicrobiia bacterium
GCGTTCGACGACCTGTTCCGTTTCGTCGCGGATCGCCGGGTGGCGTTGACCGACGGCGAACACCGCCTGGATCTCGAACTCGACGACGGCTACCCCTATTGCCAGATCTACGCCCCGCCGGACGCGCGCTTCTGCTGCCTGGAACCGATGACCGCGCCGACGAACGCGCTCGTCACCGGCGATCACCCGGTCGTCGCCGCGGGCGACTCCTTCTCGGGCCGGTTCCGTGCGTCGTTCGCGTCGACCGCGTCGCGCCGCTCCTCCCCGCGGGCATCGCTCGCCGCGCGATGAGCGTCCGCCAAATCTCGCTCGATGGGCCCATCGAGTTGGCCGCCACCCTCGCACCGCTCCGGCGGGGCCCGCACGACCCGCGGTTCGTGATCGGACCGACCGAGTGTTGGCGCGCCACGCACACGCCGGAGGGTCCGGCGACCCAACGGTTCCGGGTCGTCGCCGGCGGCGTGGAGGTCGAGGCGTTCGGCCCCGGCGCCGCGACCCTGCTCGAGGAGGCTCCGGATCTCCTCGGTGCGTCCGACACCGGGCACGAGTTCGTGCCCAGCGACGCGAGGATTTCCGCACTGCATCGCCGGTATTCCGGTCTGCGATTGACGACCGCGGGCAACCCGGTCGAACTCATGGTGCCGACCATCCTCGAACAGAAGGTCACCTCGATCGAGGCCCATCGTGCGTACTCCAGGTTGGTGCGCGCCCACGGCGCTCCCGCGCCCGGCCCGATCGACCTGCTGGTTCCGCCGACCGCGGCCGAGTTGGTCGCGTTGTCGTCCTTCGCCTGGCATGCCTGTGGCGTCGAGCGCCGGCGCGCCGACACCGTCCGCGAGGTATGCACCCGGGCCGCCGCAATCGAACGACTGGCGACCAAGGGCTCGATCGAGTTCCAGGCGAAGATCCAATCGATCCCGGGGATCGGCGTGTGGACGGCCACCTCGGTTGCCCTCGCCGCCTTCGGTGACCCCGACGCCGTGGTCGTCGGCGACTATCACCTGCCCGCGTTCGTCGCGTGGAACCTCGAGGGTGAACGGGAGGCCGACGACGCGCGAATGCTCGAACTCCTCGAACCCTTCCGCCCGCATCGTGCTCGGGTCGTCGCGCTCTTGGGGAAGGAGGGCGCCCACCCGCCCCGGCGCGCGCCCAAGCGAGCCCTGCGCGACATCCGCCGCATCTGACCCATCTCACGCGGGAACTGTGCCCGGAGCGGCGAGAGGTCCCCTGTACGATGCGCGGTCGTGCCCCCCATCGCCTTCTTCGGACCCTCAGGGACCTTCGCCGAGGAGGCGCTGCTGACCCAGCCCGACCTCGCCGCGGCCGAACGCACGCCGATCGCGTCGATCCCCGACATCGTCGCGGCCGTCGGTGCGGGGGAGTACGAGCAGGGGTTCGTGCCGATCGAGAACTCGATCGAAGGTTCGGTCTCGGTCACGCTCGACACGCTCGCGTTCGAGAGCGAGCTGCTCATTCAACGCGAGATCGACCTCCCCATTTCGATGGGCTTGTTCGCGAAGCCGGGGACGAAGCTGGCCGACGTCAGACAGGTGCTGTCCTTTCCCATCGCGGCCGCGCAATGCCGCAGCTTCCTGCGCGCCAAGTTGCCCGACGCCGCGTTCGTCGCTGCGAACTCCACGGCCGACGCGTCGGCGACCGTGGCGAAATCCAAGCGGACCGACAACGCCGCGATCGGCAACCCGCTCGCCGCGAAGATCTACGGCCTGAAGGTCCTCGCCCGGGAGATCGCCGATCACCCGGAGAACCAGACCCGCTTCGTCGTGGTCGGTCACGGCATCCCGGCGCCGACCGGTCACGACAAGACCTCGATCGTCTGCTTTCAGCGGGCCGACCGACCGGGGTCGCTGCTCGCGATGCTCCAGGAGTTCGCGGCCCGGCGCATCAACCTCACCAAGCTTGAGTCGCGCCCGACGAAGAAGAACCTGGGTGACTACTGCTTCTTCATCGACATCGAGGGCCACATCACCGACGAGTTGGTGGCCGACTGTCTGCGGACGCTCGCCGCGAAGGTCGCGCACGTGAAGTATCTGGGCTCGTACCCGGTGGCCGGTCTCGATGGTCACGCGCGCCGGAGCGCCGCGACCAAGGCATGGCGCGACGCCGACGCGTGGTTGGCGGACCTGCGCAGCCAAGTCCGCGGCGAGGAAGGGTGAGCCGCTCGTGATCGACCTCAAGCGACTCCGCGACGAACCCGACTACCGCACCGGTATCGAACGTAAGCGGGTCCGCGCCGGCCTGATCGACGAACTCCTCGCCGCCGACGCCGCGCACCGAGCGCTGCTCACCGAGGTGGAGGAGCTGCGCGCTCGCCAGAATGTCGCGTCGAAGGAGATCGGCCAGGCATCGCCGGACGAACGGCCGGCCAAGATCGCCGCGGCCGGCGAGCTGAAGGAAGATCTCGCAGCGCGCGAGCCCGAGCTCGCGGTCGCCGAGGCCGCGGTGCGCACGCTCGCGCTCAACGTGCCGAACCCGGCCGACGCTTCGGTCCCCGACGGCGGGGAGGACGAGGGCGAGGTCCTGCGCACGGTGGGCACCGCCGGCGACCCCCCGCCCCTCGACCACGCCGCCTTCGCCGAGGCGATGGGATTCGTCGATTCCGATCGCGGCGCCGAAGTCGGCGGCTCGCGCTTCGCGTACGTCATGCGCGAAGCCGTGCTGCTCGAGATGGCGTTGGTGCAGTGGGTGTTCGGCCAGTTGGTGAGTGAAGGGTTCATCCCGGTCGCGCCGCCGGTGCTCGTGCGCGAACACGTGATGGAGGAGGCCGGGTTCTTCCCGACCGACCGCAACCAGGTGTACGACCTCCCCGAGGACGAGCTGTTTCTCGTGGGCACGAGCGAGGTGCCGCTCTCGGCGCTGCACCGCGGCGATTTGTTGGATCGGTCGAGCATGCCGCGGCGCTATGCCGGGTTCTCCACCAACTTCCGGCGCGAGGCCGGTACCTACGGCAAGGACACGCGCGGCATCTTCCGGGTCCACCAGTTCGACAAGGTCGAGATGTTCGCGTTCGTCCCGCCCGAAGACTCCGACGCGGAGCACGAACGGATCCTGGCCATCGAGGAACGCATCATCGGTGGGTTGGGCCTGCCGTACCGGGTGGTCAACATCGCCGCCGGAGACCTCGGCGCGGCGGCGGCGAAGAAGTTCGACATCGAGGTGTGGTTGCCGTCCGAGGGTCGCTACCGCGAGGCCACGAGTTGCTCCAACTATCGCGACTTCTCCGCCCGTCGGCTCAAGACCCGGGTGCGGACCGACTCCGGGACCGAACTCGTCCACACGCTCAACGGCACTGCGTGTGCGATCAGCCGGACGCTCGTCTACCTGTTCGAGCACTACCAGCAGGCCGACGGATCATTCGCGGTCCCCGACGTGCTCATCCCTTCGGCCGGGTTCAGTACCGTCCCCGCCCGGTAGCCTGGCCTCCGTGGCCGGACTTGGAACCAACGATCCCTGCTGGTGCGGCAGCGGCATCAAGTACAAGAAGTGTCACCGCAATCGTGACGAACCGGTCCGAGCCGGTGCCGTCGGACCCTGGCGCGAGGTCCCGCCCGAGATCGTCCGGCCTCCCTACGTGGAGACCGACGGTTGGCCGCGCGGTCGAGACGAGCCACTCGTCAAGCCGCCCGAGATCATCAGCGCGATGCGCAAGGCCGGTCTCGCTGCCGGTGAAGTGCTCGACGCGGTTGGAGCGGCGGTGGCAGCCGGCGTCACCACCGATCACCTCGATGAAGTCGCGCACAACGCGTACATCGAACGCGGCGGGTACCCGAGCACGCTCGGCTACAAGGGGTACGAGAAGTCGGTGTGTACTTCGGTCAACGAGGTGATCTGTCACGGCATCCCCGACGACCGCGCGTTACGCGACGGCGAAATCGTCAATGTCGACGTCACCATCTATCTCGACGGCGTGCATGGCGATTCCAATGCCACGTTCGCCGTGGGTGAGATCGATCCCCGGTCGACCGAGCTGATCCGGGTGACCAAGGAATCGCTCTACCTCGGCATCGAAGCGGTGAAGCCGGGCGCGCCCGTCTACGCGATCGGCCGGGCGATCCAACAGCATGCGGAATCGCACGGTTTTGGTGTGGTGCGCAGCTTCTGTGGCCACGCGATCGGCCGGGAGTTCCACGGCGGGCTCTCGATCCCGCACTACGAGGAGCGGGCCGCGTCGATGCCCCTCGAACCGGGGATGACCTTCACGATCGAGCCGATGATCACGATGGGTTCGTACCGCGAGCGGCTGTGGTCCGACGGGTGGACCGCGGTGACGAGCGACGGTCTGCGGACCGCGCAGTTCGAGCACACCTTGGTGGTGACCGACGATGGTGCGGAGATCCTCACCCCGTCGGAAGTGCTGCCGCTGACGCTCTGATCCCGTAGCCTGCGAGGACTTCGGGAGGGGTGCCGGAGTGGACGAACGGGACGGTCTTGAAAACCGTTGAGCGCAAGCTCCGTGGGTTCGAATCCCACTCCCTCCGC
>JANLRZ010000043.1:0-31659 GCA_031362155.1 Acidimicrobiia bacterium
CAACCCGGTCACGCCGGTCACCCAACATGTGTGGCCGATGGACAACCCGGTGCTCGCGGCCTGGATCTACAGCCTCGTGCTCGTGGTCATCGGCTGGGTCGTCGCCCAACGGCGCTACATCGTCCGCACGACGGAGTAGCCGCCACCCGAAACGGACCTCCAGGTCCTGAAGTATCGATATCGGAAGAGGTGGTCACACCCTCCCGATATGGTGCAAAATATGGATCGACCGGGAATCCTCGACGTGGAAAACCCAGCGTTGACGGGCGATCCCGCGCTCGCGGCCGTCGTCAGCGGCCTGCACCGGCTGCGGGCCGAGGACCGGGCCGCGTGGTGCCCGTCGGCACGGTCCGCCCGGGTGCTCGCGCTCGGTCAGATCGCCGAGGCCGTGAACGCCGAGTTGGTCCGCGCGGTGGCCGCATGGGACGGCGCAGGCGACTACGCCGCCGACGGTTCGATCAGCTCCAGCTCCTGGCTCGCGCATCGGATTCCCATGACCCGCGCCGCATCCGCCCGTCTGGTCGCAGCGGCCCGGCTCACCCAGCGCTGCGATCGACTCTCGACGGCCCTGGCCGACGGGGTCACGACCGTCTCACACGTGGAGCAGACCGCTCGGGCCATCCGGCGTCGCGAAGACATCTTCGAGGCGCACGGCGACGAGCTCCTCGATGCCGCGGAGACCGTGACGCCGGAGGAGTTCCGCGAGTGCGCCGCGAAGTGGCGCAGTCTGGCCGATGATCTCGTAGCTTCGGTTGACGATCCGTTCGACAGTTCCCGGGACGAACTCACCCTCTCGCCCACATCTGGTGGGCTCGCAATCCGTGGGTGGTTCCACACCGCGGCTGGCGTCGAGATACTGAACCTGATCGACAGCTTCCACCACCCTGAGCCAGTGCGGGGCGAGCGCGCGCCCCGAACGCTGCGGGAGCGTCGTGCCGCAGCACTCCTCGCGATCCTGTTCGGCGAGCGCGCGTACGGCGCCAAGAACATCGACGTGACGATCGACGAGCGCACGATGAGGGGCGACTGGCCCGACGACCTCGTGGCCTCCCGATCCAATGTCGATGGCTACGGCCCGGTGCCACCCGAGTTGATCCGATCCTGGCTCACGAACGCGGCGCTCCGCCGAGTGGTCACGAGCGGCTCCGAGATCGTCGATTTCGGTACCGCGGTGCGCTTCGCCACGCCGGCCCAGAAGCGGATGCTCAAGCACCGAGACGGAGGGTGCGTGGTCCCCGATTGTCCGCGGCCCGGGCATTGGACCGACGCCCATCACACCACCAGCCATGCCGCCGGTGGGCGTACGAATCTCGACGAGCTCGCGCTGGTGTGCCGTACCCATCACCGCATGGCTCATCAAGGCTGGCGCCTGTTTCGAGATGTCGACGGGAACTGGCAGTTCGAACCACCGCTTCCGCCCGGCCGCGGACCACCGAACACCTGGTGAGGTCGCGGTGCCACCTTCCGTGAGGTCTGGGAAACAACGAGATGTGACGCGCGACCGGGAACTGTCGCGCACGTGAACACGTTGTCAACAACAACCCGGACGGGTGTTCAAACACAGTCCGATCCGGGTATGACAACTGTCAGTTGACCGGAGAGAGCGGAGACCGGAATGACTGTCACACCCCCATGCGACACTGCGAGCGTGACCACCCAGTTGCGACTCCTGAGCACCCCCGAGAACCCGGCCGTGGCCCATTCGGCGCCGCGGGCTCGTACTCGTATGCCTCGTGGCACGGTCCCGGCGCGTGCCGCGGCGCCGGCGCCGGTGCGGCTCAACCAGCGGACTCGCCAGATCGGTCAGTCCGGGGTGGCCGAGGCGAGGCGTCGTCTCGCGGAGATTCGGGCCACATCCGTCCGGGCTCAGGAGTTGGTCAAGGCCAGCTGAGCTTCGGGCCCGGGAGCGGCGCGGCGTTCTATCGCGCCGGTTGGTAGACCCCGAACACATCACGAAGCACGTCCGAGACCTCCCCCAAGGTCGCGTACGCGCTGAGCGCGGTCTTCATCGGGTACAGCACGTTCGCCGTGCCTTCGGCCGCGGTCCGCAGATCGGCCAGCGCGGCGTCGACGGCCGCCTGATCCCGGCGGGCCCGCAGCGCGGCCAACCGGTCCGACTGCTGGCGCTCCAACTCGGGATCGATGGGAAACACGTCGGGCTCCTCGGGGTTCGGGTCGGCGAACTTGTTGAGCCCGACGATGATCTTGTCGCCGTTGTCGACGCCCTTGGCCCACTCGTACGCAGCTCGTTCGATCTCGTCCTGCATGTAGCCGGCCTCGATCGCCGCGACGGCGCCGCCCGCCTCGTCGATCTTCTCGATGTAGCGCCAGGCGGCTGCCTCGACCTCGTTGGTGAGTGACTCGACGAAGTAGGAACCCGCGAGCGGATCCACCGTCTCGGTCATCCCGGTCTCGTACGCCACGATCTGCTGCGTGCGCAGTGCGATCTTCGCCGCGCGTTCTGTGGGCAGGCCGAGCGCCTCGTCGAACCCGTTGGTGTGAAGACTCTGGGTGCCACCCAACGCCGCGGCCATCGCCTGGAGCGCGACGCGCACCACGTTGTTCTCCGGCTGTTGCGCGGTGAGCATCGAGCCCGCGGTCTGGGTGTGGAACCGCAAGAGCTTCGACTTCTCGTTCTGCGCGCCGAAGCGGTTGCTCATGATCCAGTACCACATGCGGCGCGCGGCTCGGAACTTCGCGATCTCCTCGAAGAAGTTGTTGTGCCCGTTCCAGAAGAACGAGAGCCGGGGCGCGAAGTCGTCGACGTCCAGACCGGTGTCGACCGCGGCCTGGACGTACGCGATCGCGTTGCTCAACGTGAACGCGATCTCCTGGACTGCGGTGCTGCCGGCTTCGCGGATGTGATAGCCGGAGATCGAGATGGTGTTCCAGCGGGGGACGTGCTCCCCGCAGTAGGCGAAGATGTCGGTGATGATCCGCATCGACGGCCGGGGCGGATAGATGTAGGTGCCGCGCGCGACGTACTCCTTGAGCAGGTCGTTCTGAATGGTGCCGCTGATCTGGTCGGACGACACGCCTTGCTTCTCCGCCACGATTTGGTAGAGAAGCAGGAGGATCGCGGCGGTCGAGTTGATGGTCATCGACGTCGACACGGTGTCGAGCGGAAGACCCTTCAGCAGGATCTCCATGTCTTCGAGTGAGTCGATGGCGACGCCGACCTTGCCGACCTCACCTTCCGCCCGGGGATGGTCGGAGTCGTAGCCCATCTGGGTGGGCAGGTCGAAGGCGCACGAGAGTCCGGTCTGGCCGGCGCCGAGCAGGAAGTGGAACCGCTCGTTGGTCTCGGCCGCGGTCCCGAAGCCCGAGTACTGGCGCATTGTCCAGGGCCGGGTGCGATACATCTGGCCGTAGACGCCCCGGGTGTAGGGCGGGGTGCCGGCATCGCCGAGGGCGGAGGTCGGATCCCACTCGGCGGCCTCCAGATCGGCCGCGGTGTACTGCGGTTTGATCTCGATGCCGGAATCAGTACGGCGGGGTACGTCGTCAGCCATCGGCGGATCGTACCGGTGTCCCCGTCGGGGACCCCAGCCCGGACCAACATGGGGGATGCGCCGATTCCGGATCGCCACCCTGCTCACGACCGTCGTACTCGTCGCCGCCGCCTGCGGGAGCAGCTCATCGTCGGGTACAGCGAAGGGATCATCGACGAGTACGTCGTCGCGAACATCGTCGACGACCGCCGCGCCCTCGGGGGATGTCGCGCTCGCCAAGGCGGGGTTGGTCACCCAAGCCGACCTCCCCGATTTCACGCCCAACCCGGCGACGACCAAGAAGGAGCTCGACGAGATCGACGCGCTGGCCAAGACGCTGCCCGCGTGTCAGACGTTCATGGCCGCGAAGCAGGACGGCGATGTCCAACGCCGGTCACCTCAATGGGCGCAAAACCAAACCACGGTCGACAGCGGTACCGACGTCTACGCCGATGTGGCGACGATCACTGCGCAGCTCGAGCTGTACCGCGACCCGACGGTCATCGACTGTTACCGCGCGCTGTACACGGAAGTCGTGACGAAGAGCCTGCAGGGCCAGGGCACCCTGGTCAGCCTGGACGTCAGCCCGATCGCCGTCGAAGTGGTGGGCGACGCGCAGTTCGGGTTCCGGATCAGTGTGACGGTGGAGATAGACGGCACGACCCAGTCGCAGATCTCCGACGCGATCGGAATTCAGGTCGGGCGTGTCGGGTTGACACTCAACGTGAGCGGCACCGTCGCGGAGATGGCCCAGCGCGAGAGCGAACTGCTCCCGGTGCTCGTCAAGCGCCTCCAGGACGCGCAGGCATAGCTACCCGGTTTGGGGCGCGGCCGTCGCGTGCGCGCCGATCCGCTCGGGACCGAGGCCGATCAGGCCGAGAAACAGCGGTCGAACCGGGCGGGCGATCCGCACGACCACCCGGTCGTCCTTCACCGCAACGTCCACGGTCACTGAACTCGGGAGCGACGACGCCGCCAACAGCTCGTCGACTGCACGCCGGGCCGCGCCCGGATCGAGGTGAACCTCTCGACCGCCACTCTCGCGGTACTGCGCTTCGTCGAGCGCCGACGCGCCGGCTAGGGCTGCACTGTCGGCCACGTTCTGGAGATCCCGGCGCGCGGTGAACATCCGGGCCCCGTCGACGGCGAGCCCCGCGAACATCAGCCCGATCATGAGGATCCCGATCAACAGCACCGAGGCCTGACCACGCGCGCCGCGGCTAATCACGACCCACTCCGATACCGGTCGAGCCGCACCGCGTGGGTCGCCTCGACGGGAACGGTGAGTGCGGACGAGATCGATCCCAAGAACGGGATCGACGCGACCTGCACGTCGGTCCGCACCCGGACCACCAGTACCTCACCCCGCCGCCGCAATCCGACGACACTCGGCGCGAGCGCACCGGGCGCGAGGCCGTGGTTCCGACCCGCGAGTTCGACTGCGATTGCGCCGCGCTCGGCGGCTTCACCTTCGGAATCGGCGACCACGATCGCTCGCCCGTACTCACGCGCCGCTGCGCTGGTCGCGAGCGTTGCCCGATGCAACGCACCGAAGACCAACAACACGTGCAGCAACACACCGAACACGAGACTGCCGAGGATCGCGATCTCGATGATGGCACTCCCCTGTTCCCGGCGTTCGCTCACGGCCGAACCACCGTGTCCTCATCGAGGGCTCGCGCCTCCGCCGAGACGACGAACTCCGGCAAGAACGGCACGACGTGAGGCGCCGAACCGCTCACACGCACCACGACCGCGTCACCATCCTGCGCGGCGCCGATCTTGAACCGGGCGGACCGACCACCCAGGCCGTCGTGCAACACCGAACGCGTCCGGGCCGCACCGTCGGCGAGCGGTCGCCCAATCTCGGCCGCCGCCCGCGCCCCCTCATCTGCTGCGTTGACGGTCACATTGCGTGCCCAGATCCACAGCGCCATCTGCATCAGCACCATGAGTGCCGCGACGCTCAACAGCATCACGCCGAGGAACTCGACGATCGTCGTGCCGCGTTCGGACGAGGCGCGTTCAGACGCGCCTGGTGCAGACCAGCGGTGGCGCCGCATTGGATCAGCCCCGAAGCTGATTGAGTGCGTCGCTCACGATCGACGCGAGGTCGGGCTGCACGATGGCCCACAGGGCCATCACGATCCCGATCCCCATGACCAACAACATGACCCACTCGGGGATGGAACCCCGCTCATCCCGCGCAACCTTCGGCATCCATGCTCCTCTCAACGGGCCAACGTCCTGATGGCCACAACTCCGGGATAGAAGGCGAAGACGATCGCGACGGGCAGGATCAACACGACCACCGGCACCAACATCGAGATCTGCTTCTTCCCCGCGACTTCGATCAACTCCCGCTTGTCCTGCTCTCGAAGGTCGAATGCCAACGACCTCAGGGCCTCAGCCAGTGGTATCCCTCGCTCCTGCGCGGCCACGACCGCGGCGACGAACCGACCGAACGCGGGCACACCGAGCACGCGCACACGAGCCGCCAAGGCTTCGGCGAGGGGTGCACCACCGCGCGCAGTTCGGAGGGCACGGCGCAGTTCCTGGGCGAGGGGTCCGCCCCCTGACTCCGCCACCATCGCGAGTGCGCTCCGCAGGCTCTCCCCTGCAGTGACGGCCAGACACACCAGATCGACCACCGTCGGAAGGGCGAGTCGCGCTTGCTCCCGTCGACGCGCGATCGCCCGCGACAGCATCCGGTCTCGACCGGCGACGCCCCCAGCGCCGAACGCCAACGCCATACCCAGCGCCGCGACGGGCGACACCGATCGACCTGTGGTCGCGAGCAGCACACTGAACCCCAATCCGCTCGCGAAACCACCAATCCCCCAGACCACCTGCTGAGCCCGGAAGCCCGACGGTTCGAGATCCACTCCGGCGGCGTCAAGTCGTTCCGGAAGCTCTTGACCGTCGTCGAAGAGTCGTTGTAACCGCTCGCCCGATGCCGCGATCACCGGATCGAACACGGCACCCAACGCCGAATGGCGGGGACGACCACCGAGCAGGTTGGAGCGCGCCGGACCCAGCGACGTGAGATAGGGCGTCAATCGCCGAGCCAGCACTGCCCGGCGAAAGCGCGGGAGCGCACTCACGAGCACCAGCACGCCGCCGCACCCCAACACCATCACCACGAACGCGCGCACCAGGTTCATATCCCTACCGCGTCCGCGACCAGAACCCGGGGCTCCTCCGCCAACCGGCCGAGCCGCATCATGAGGCGATACCCCACCGCCGTCACCCCCGCGCCAACGAGCATCACCATCACCCCGGTCGGCGAGTCGAAGGCGGCCGCGCCCTGTGGCCGACTGGCCACCAGGACCAGCACCAACCAGGGAGCCGAGGCCGCGACCCGCGCCGCGACGACCGTCCAGGACTGGCGGGCCTCGATCTCGCGCCGCGTCGCGACGTCCTCCCGCAAGAACTCCGAGAGGGTTCGCAAGACGCGACCGAGTTCCCGCCCACCGACGCGGTGGGCGAGGATCAAGGTGCGCACGATGCGATCCGCGATTGGGTCCGCGACTCGTTCGCCCATACGCTCGAGGGCGCCAACCAGATCGCCGGTAACCCGATGATCCGACACCACTGCCCGGAAGACGGGCTGGAGGGATTCGGGGCCGCGCTCGGCGACCACCGCGATCGCAGTCGGCAACGTGTCACCAGTCCTCACTGCACCGGCCAGCAATTCGATGGCCTCGGGCCATGCCCGTCGACGGGCGGTCCGTACCGAGCGTCGATGCCGCCGGTAGTAGCCGGCCGGCGCCGCGAGACCAGCGAGCCCCGCCACGACCGCGACCCCGGCCGAGCCCAGCGCGACGAGCACGAACGCACCGACGACGAACCCGAGTCCCACACTCGCACCGAGGAACTGCAGGGGACCCACACCACCGAGGCCCGCCGAGGCCAGCCACGATCGAGCGTGAAATCCGACGCGGTGCGGGCGCGCCGGTGCGCGTCGACGGGTACACCCGTCGAACACCATGAACACCCCGAGCCCGAGCAGCATCGCCACGACCGACCTCATCGCAGCACCGCGGTGAGATCCAGATCCCGTTCGGCGAACCGCTCGCGACCTGTCGGGAACTCACCGGTCCAGGTGAGCTCGCGACCCGCGCCAGTGAAGATGGTGCCCGCGGTGAGGTCGGCACCGTCGCCAACCTGTTCGCCGACGCTCAAGATCTCGGTGATCTCCCGGCCCGACGATGACCGTCGACAGAACACAACGAGGTCGACGCACGCGGCGACGGTCGCCGCGACGAACCGACGATCCAGGTTCTCGCCCGCCAACAGCGGCAAAGTCGTGAGCTTGCGCAGCGCTTCCCGGGCGGAGTTGGCATGCACCGACGTCATCCCGACGGCGCCGCTGTTCAACGCGAGCAGCATGTCGAGCGCTTCAGCACCGCGGACCTCACCGATGACGATGCGGTCGGGCCGCATCCGCAACGATTCGCGCACGAGATCGCGCAGGGTGATCGCGCCTTCGCCTTCCAAGTTCGACTGCCGACACTGCATCGCCACGACGTCTGGCCGATCAACCCGCAGTTCGAAGACCTCTTCACAGGTCACGATCCGATCGCGGGCGGGGACCGCACCCAGCAAGCAGTTCAGCAACGTCGTCTTCCCCGCGCCTACCGCACCGGCCACCACGATCGACAGGCCCGCTCTGACCGACGCATCGAGAAACGCTGCCGCCGATTCCGAGCACGATCCGATGCTGACGAGTTCGGCGCACGACTGCGCGCGCAGGCCTACGAACTTACGGATGTTGATGGACCAGTGATTCGTGATCGGCGGAATCGCGACGTGGAGCCGGCTCCCGTCGGGCAACCGGGCGTCGACGAAGGGCTGAGCGCGGTCGAGCCGCCGCCCGGCTCGGGCGAGCATTCGTTCCACCAGTTCTTCGACATCACGAGCGTCGAGCACCACACCGGTCAGCTCATGCTCACCGCCTCGCGCCGCGAAGACTCGGCCCGGCTCGTTGATCCAGATCTCCTCGACCGTGGGATCGTCGAGCAGCGGCGTGATCACGCCGAAGCCGACGATGCGCTGGTGCAGCAACTCGACATCCTGATCCGGAAGCGCTGGGAGCCCACCACTGAGGTAGCGATCCCGGTAGTCGGCCACCACCTCGTCGACCAGGGACTGCAAGGCGCGGTCTTCGTCGACGGCCACCTCGCGGCGAGCAAGGAGCTCTCGGACATCGTGTTCGACGAGCGCAATCGCGGAGCCGCTGTCGAGTCCGCTCATGTCCGGACCTCCGTGAGACTCGATCCCATCTCGCGCAACCAACGGGATCGCGGCGCGATCTCGTGCAGCGGTCGACCCTCCCACGCGACCCGAGCTAGCGCGGGTTCATCCGGGAGGATCGCCGTCGGAACCACGCCGATCCACTCTTCGATCGACCGCGAACAGTCCTGCAGTCGACGACCGGCGCGGGGCGCACGATTCAGTGCGACCCTGATCTTCTTCTCGGTACCGGGAAGATCATCTGCGAGGGTTCGGTGCCCGACGACAGCTCGACGCAGTCCGATTGGATCGGCCGCCGCTACGAGGACGATGTCGTCGGCGAGTTCGAGTGAGACTCGGGTCACGAGGTTGCGCCGGTACGGCACCCGGTCGTAGCTGAGTTCCTCGTCCTCTTCGATCGGCGCGGCCAGGTCGACCACGACGACGTCGTATTGAGTGATGACGGTCGCCAACACCGCACGCCACGCGGTCTCGCGGACTTCCGGCCACAGTTCGGCGCGCGCCAGGCCAGTCAATACGGCGAGGCCCTCCGGTCCCGTCTGCAATGTCGTGTCGAACGGGCGCGGCCAGCCGTCCGCGGCAAGTCGGGCCGCCTGCGCCAAGGATGGCGACTCTTGGAGTTCGAGCAGTTGTGCAATCGAGGCCGACCAGACGTCGCCGTCGATGAGAAGGGTTCGTGCGCCATGCCGCGCCGATTGAAGAGCTGCGTGCGTCGCCACCGTCGTCCGACCCGGTGATCCGGCGCCACCCCACACTGCGATCATGCGTCCAGCGACTCCGTCAGGTTCGCCGTCAATGCGATTCGAGCTGTCCACGTCGGCGACCGGCACCGGCTCCAGCGAATACAGCGCGGCGGCGATCGCCTCCGGCGTCGTATCCGATTCGAAACAACGAACGCCCAGCCGGTCGAGCGGTCGCGCCGAGTTGCCGATCGCGAAGGTCTCGACCCCGGCGCGGCGCAACGAGGCCACAAGATCCCGGTCGAGCCACGTCAGCGCGGCGTCGAGCATCACGGCCGCCGGCCGGTCCCGCAATGCGGTCCCCAACAGTTCACCGTGATCCACACACCGACGGGCTACGTGCACCCCGAGCTCACGACGTTGAAATGCACGAACCAGCGGGAGTTCCCACGCCGCGCCGCCCGCGCAGACGACGACCTCGATCACGTCGGTCATCGCAGATCGCCACGGTCGTAGCGTTCACGACCTTGCCCGTCGAGTGTGCCGTGCGCGCGAATCACATCGAGTTCGGCATTTCGCGCCGCGAACGCAACCGCAACCGCCGAATCCGGCTCCACGGAGAGGGTGAGCGCGCTCATCGCGCCAGCGTGCTGACCGAAGAGTCCGTCGGCCCTCACCACACCGCGCACCGTTGCCTCCCGAGCAACCATGAGCGTCCGCGCCGCGTCGGTGCCCTTGTCGAAAGTCGCGAGCACGTCAACGCGGTCCCCCTCGCGCACATCTCCTCCGAGCGCATGGTCCGGCGTCACCGGGATCGTGATGTCGCGGCCCGCCGGGATCGCTCCGCCGAGCGCCGAGACCGGCACGACCGAACCCTCGGGGATCGACGTGCGCACCGCTCGACCAATCGGAGGGCCATGACCGACCCGACTTAATCCGTCGAGCACCCCGGCGTCGCCGCGCACTTCCCGGACCGCGACATCATCTGCGCTCAGCACGTGTCCGGCGTCCAGGTCGGACGCGGCGACGTAGACACGTGTCACCGCGACTGGGTCTCCGGCCAGTCGCAGACCACCGATGATCGACACCGCGACCAGCACCAAACCTGCGACCACCCGAGCGTCGATTGCGGGCAGTCGTCGGGCCCAACGGCGCGGCGGAGTCAGCGAAACCGTCATCGGATCACCGCCGGAACGAGCGCGCGATGCGCTTGAGCATTCGCTACCCTGTTGATCCAAATCGATGGCAACCACACGGTACGTGCGGCTGAAGGAGTCTTCGTGAGCGAAACCGATGACCTGCCGCCGCCGCTCCTCAAGCCGGCTGACGTGGCTCGGGTCCTCAGCGTCACCGTGACCCAGGTGTACACACTGATGCGGTCCGGGGATCTGCCGGCCCTGAAGATCGGCAAGAAGGGGGTCTGGCGGGTCAGCCGGGAGACCCTCGAGGCGTATCTGGCCGACCTCGAAGCCGAGGCGCGTTCGCGTGGACCGGTCATCGAGTCGACTCCCGAGTGATGCGACCCACCGCCGCGATCCTGATGTCGTGAAACCGTCGGGCTTTCGCCCGCGCCGTGCCCAGGTCGTCGGCGACCTCGGCGAGACGAACCCAGTCCCGACCTACTCGCACGATCCGGCCCCGAAGCATCACGCCGTCCAGCGTGATCAACCCGACGACTTCACCGGGATCTCTCCGGCGGAGCAGTTCATCGAACCCACGAACCTCATCCGCCGCGCTCAGCAGTTCACGAGCATGTTCCTCGTGCTCGAACCGCTCGTCGGCGCGCAGTTCTGCGGCGATCGCCTCGAACTCGTCCATCCCTGGCCTTCCCTGTCGCAATCCCGCCATCCGTGGCGAGAAGGTCACGAAGAGTAACCACACCCGTCGCTATCGGTGGGCGCGCCTGAACCAAATTCCCCAATTCCGGGTAACGATATACTTGACTCACCTTGGGTTGGACGGTTAGCGTGACAGCCAGACTGAGAGCGGTCACGAGGCTGAGCAGGCCCGGAGGGCTGCCATACACAACCTGGACGACGCCGGTGCCGAGAATCCCCGAGAACTGGCTCGATTCGGTTGTCTACCTCTATCCATCAGAGACAGCCGCAAGGGAGAGCCGCCCAGTCGGTGGCACCGGGTTCTTCATTGGCGTCCCGCTGGAAAGTGACGACCCCACCTTCCCGCACACGATGCACACCTACATCGTGACGAACGAACACGTCGCGCGCCGAGGGAATCCCGTCGTGCGAGTGAATAGTGAGAACGGCAAGTTCCAGACACTTGACCTCAACCACAACGACTGGATTCCGCATCCATCCGGCGAAGACATCGCCATCACCCCGCTCAAGCTTTACGAAGGGTTTGACTACACGCCGATCCCGGCGGGCTCCCTCGTCACCCGCAAAGAGGTTGAGGATGGCTCTGTCGGGATCGGCGACGAAGCATTCCTCATCGGTCGGTACGTGCATCTCGACGGCACCGATCGAAACCGAGCAACGGTGCGGTTCGGCAACATCTCGGCGCTCCCCGGCGAACCGATCGTGCAGCGACAACGGAAGAACCACCGCCAAGACAGCTTCCTTGTCGAAATGCGGTCGCTCTCTGGCTTCTCTGGATCACCGGTTTTCGGTTACAGGATGGGGGCGGTCATGCCGGGCGTCCTTCCCCATAACGAGGGCCACATGGTCGTGGGAGGCATGGCCGAGGGACCCATCCACTTGTTGGGCATCGACTGGGGCCATCACCCGTTCGCCGAACCGGTCCTCGACGCCGCAACGCGAGAGCCCGTCTCCGATGGCACGTTCGTCGCTGGGAATTCTGGGATGGCTATGGTTGTGCCCGGATGGCAGTTGTTCGACTGGCTGACGGAGGACGCTGACCTCATGGCTGCACGCAAAGACCAAGAGTCAGAATGGAAACGGCAGCACGAGCACGAAGACGGTGCTGCGGTGCTGGACTCGGCCAATCCCGCTGCGGAGTACGACGCGTTCGCGGATCTGACCAAGAACCTTCTCTCGGTGTCGAAAGTAGAACTAGACAATGCCCGCGCCGACGAGAAGCCGAAGCCTGCCTAGATCGGTAGGGCGGTCTGGTCCATGGGGTCGATGAGCTTCTTCGCCTGTGTGTACGCCGGGAAGAACGCAGGACAGTTGAGCCGCTTGCCCGCCAGGATCTCCGGCACGCTGATGAGTTGCAGCCGCGGATACTCGGTCCCGGTGAGTTCGTACGTGTAGTGACCGGACTTGTTGACCTCATCGACCATTCCCTTCGTCGGCGCGTTGAGGGTGAGTAGTACGCCCATCTCCGCCTTCTCGCGCTCGACCGTGCCGCGAAGCTCGCGGACCATTGCGGGATTGACAGTTGAGGTCCCCTTGACCGAGATGACGATCCGCCCGACGTTGTGCTTGTCGATCGGGAACCGGATCACGCCATCCGACCCCTTGTCGCCTACCTGTTTCTCGTTCGCGCGACCACCGATCGCAGTGACGGCCCACCGCTCAAAGTCGAAGGCGTTGGCGTTGAGGAGTGCCTGCGCGCCGGCCAGGTCGCGTGGGATGCCGATCACGTCGTACGTCTTGGTGATGTCGCGGGTGAATCTATTGGCGAGACGTTCTTGAATGAGCGCGATCGAGAGATAGCTGACATCTATCCCAATCCATCGGCGGTCGAGTTGTTGGGCTGCATCGACCGCCGTGCCGCACCCACAGAAGGGGTCGAGCACAACCTCGCCCGGGTTGCTCGATGCCTGGATGATCCGCTCCAGAAGAGCGAGTGGCTTCTGCGTCGGATACCCGAGGCGTTCCACCGCGACCATGTTTATGGGGTCGATGTCAGTCCATACGTCTTGGGCCGCGGTTCCTTGCATGTCGTCGAGGAACAACTTGACTTAGGGCCACGCCCCAGGCTTGTCGGGCCAATAGATCAAACCCTCGGCATCGAGGCGGTCCATCTCATCCGGCGATTTCGCCCAGTGGCGACCCTTGGCTGTGGGGTCAATTCCGCGCCAAGGTTGGCCCGTGATGCCACCACTGATTCCAGCTCCGGTTGGGTTCTCATGCTTGTATCTGCGCCCGGTGACGGGCTCGATGTGCCGGTAGTGCTTGTCGAGGTAGGCCTCGTCGTATGCCTGGTAAATGCGGTTCCAGACATTCTTTGAGCTCGCTGCGTAGAAGAGAATGACATCGTGGTTTCGGCCGTAGCGACCGGCCGAGTTATGTGCGTGACTTCGCTTCCAAACGATCTCGTTGCGGAAGTTCGTCGGCCCGAAGATCGCATCAAGGATGATCTTGAGGTAGTGCGATGCGGTTGGGTCGCAGTGGAGGTACAGCGAGCCTGTCGGTTTGAGTACGCGGTGAAGCTCGACCAGGCGCGCGGTCATCATCACGAGGTAGGCGAGCACATCGTTGTCGCCAAGCAGGTTTCGCATCGCGGTGATCGCGTCCGCGACTTTCGGTGACGCGCCACCCTGGACGAGGTAGTCGTACTCGGCCTCAGACTGTTGGCTCCACGTCCAAGTGTCGTCGAACGCTTCGATCTGCGCCTGAGCGTCGTCGCCACTCTTAGTTTTGAACAGGACGTTGTAGGACCGGTTTGAGTTGAACGGGGGATCGAGATAGATCAGGTCGACAGACTCGTCCGCGATGCGGTCGCGGAGAATGTCGAGGTTGTCGCCGTAGTAGAGCTTGTTCTTGTCTGCCATCGGTGGAGGCTAGGCCGATCAGGCGATCGCGTTCCCGATCAGTTCGTCGTAGGTCAACCGGCGTCCGCTGATCCGCGAGAGCACCGTACGGAACCGGCCGAGGTCGGTGTCGCCCCGCTCGTTGAACGTGAACACTCGCTCATCGACGTACCGGTGCAGGTGCTCACGGTTCGCGTACACGTAGGTGCCGTTCAGGCCCCGCTTGAGCAGGGACCAGAAGTTCTCGATGCCGTTCGTGGTGATCCGTCCCTCGACGTACTTGATCGCGTGGTCGACCGCGGCGTGGTCGTACTCGCCGGCCAGTGACCGGTAGATGCTGAGAGCGTCGGTGTAGACGGTGCTGCCCGGTTCGACGTTGTCACGGACCTGGCCGATGAGGTCGGTCTTGCCCCGGGTGGCGACGACTTGCGCCCGGACTTGTGACGGGCCTTCGTCGGAGCGTCGCAGGCTCCCGGCGACGATGGACTTCTGGTCCTTGCCGCGCATACGGGCGATCTCGGCTTCTTCGTGGTGCATGTTGGCGATCTTCCCGCCGACGTAGGTTTCGTCGACTTCGACTTCGCCATCGAACTTGTCGAAGCTTCCGATCTGCATGGCGAGGCGGATGCGGTGGAGGACGAACCAGGCGGACTTCTGGGTGAGTCCGACTGACCGGCCGAGTTCGTGGGACGAGATGCCGTTCTTGCTGTTGGCGATCAACCAGATCGAGACGAGCCACTTGTCGAGGCCGATCGGGCTGTCTTCGAAGATCGTGCCCTTCTTGACGCTGAACTGCTTCTTGCACGACCGGCACTTCCACACCCGCCGAGACGCCAGGTAGGAGTGAGAGGTGCCCTCACACTGGGGGCAGACCGGACCGTCAGGCCAGCGGAGTTTGGCGACGAAGTCGGTGCAGACGTCGAGGTCGGAGAAGTACTTGACTGCCTCGATGAGGTTGCGGGGCAAGGTGTTTGCGGCCATGAGGTGAGTGTACTACTCAAGGCTGGGTGAGTCAAGTATATTGTTACCCAATTCCGGTGACCTGACTTGACCGGAACCGATGATAGGGTCATGATTCCAAAGTCAACACAAGGCAAACCAACGGTTCCACATGGAAGTGGAGCGTCGAAATACCAAGGAGCCACGGATGGCCTACGACGAATACCAGCTCGGTAGCACGATCCAGGCGGCGGCGACCGGCGTCGCCGCCGCTGGGGTCGGGCTCCTCCTGCTCTGCGCCGCGGCCGAGTTGATCCGGCGCCGCCACCGCGCCTCCCGGTTCGTGGCGATGACCGATCGGCTGGTGCCGAACAGCCTGCATCGAGTGGCCATCGCGTGCCTGAGCGTCCTCGCCGGTGTCGGATCGCTCGCCGGTGGACGCCCGGCGGCGGCCGACGAATCGATCAGAGATTGGCTGACCACGCCGACGACAACCTCGGTTCCTGCATCCCCGACCACGAGCACGACGACACCACTTGACGCTCCCGGGGACTCGCCGGATCCGCCACCTCCCCCGACCGCACCACCAACGGTCGCAACGGCCGAGAACGCGCCGGACGACTCACTCCCCAACCGACGAGTCGGCCCGCCAACACGGGTCGCGTCGGCACCGCCACCGGCTCCACGCCCGGCCGTGACTGTGCCCGTCGGCCCCACGGCCACGTCGTCGGGTGATCGCTACACCGTCGTGACTGGCGACTGCCTGTGGACCATCGCGGCCGCGCACCTGCCGGCGAAAGCGACGAACACCGACATCGACCGCGCGTGGCGGGCGATCTACGCGACGAACCGCGCGGTGATCGGCGAGAACCCGAGCCTGATCCAACCCGGACAGACCCTCAGCCTGCCGAGTGCGCCACCGGCGCCCTGAATCACGAACCTCGAGATCCCACCCCGACCCTCACCCCACCAAAGGAGGACCATGTCCACGATTGCGCTCACCCCTTGGAACGATCCGATCATCGACACACTGGGGCACGACCCCCGATCCGAGTACGTCGAGCGGTTCTGGCTCCCCACTCTCGGGCCGACCAGCCTGTTGCTCCTACGTCGCCTCGCATCCCACTTCGATCAGCACCCCGACGGTCTCACACTCGAAGTCGCCGAGCTGTCCCAGGCCATGGGGCTCGGTGCGCGCGACGGTGGCGCGTCACCGCTGTTCCGCAGTCTGGGTCGCCTCACGCAGTTCGATCTGGCCTGCTGCCCGACGGAGGGCCAGTACGCCGTCCGCCGCAAGGTCCAACCGCTGAATCTGCGCCACCTGCATCGCCTCCCGCTCGACCTGCAACGTGAACACACGAACTGGACCGAGAGTCAGCTGTCCGAGTCACCGTTGGCGCACGCCCGAAAACGGGCCCGTCGGCTCGCGTTCACGCTCTTCGAGCACGGTGACGATCTCGACATCGTCGAGCGGACGCTGCTGAGCACCGGCTTTCATCCGTCCATCTGTCGCGAGAGCGCCGAGTGGGCCTACGCCCAACATCAGCACGCGTTCGCAGCCCTCGACGCGGGACCCGCCGAGTCGGTCGAAGGGACCGACGAGCACACCGACTCGGCCAGCACCGCCGCCTGATCGCGGGTGGGTCGGTCCGGCGGTTCTCCCTCCCCCTCCGCCCGTCGGATCGACTCACCCGTACTGCTGTCGCCCCACTCACACCACCGGTACGCTCGACCGGGTGAGTGGGGCGACAGCGCGCGACGAAGACCTCGAGACGCTCGCCGATTGGTTGCGCGCTGCCCACGCGATCGTGATCCTCACCGGCGCGGGCATGTCGACCGAATCCGGCATCCCCGATTTCCGCGGCCCCAACGGCGTGTGGACCAAGAACCCCGCCGCGGAGAAGACCGCAACCCTCCAGCACTACGTGGCCGATCCCGCCGTCCGGAGACAGGCCTGGCAGAACCGACTGACGTCCGAGATCTGGAACGCACAGCCCAACGCGGGTCACCGCGCGTTGGCCGACCTGGCCCGGGTGGCCAACGTGCACACACTCATCACCCAGAACATCGACGGCCTGCACCAGGCCGCGGGCAGCGATCCCGCATCGATCGTCGAGATCCACGGCACCGTCCACGGGGCGAAGTGCCTCGCGTGCGGATGGCGGGGCCCGATGGCCGAGACCCTCGAACGGGTTCGCGCCGGCGACCCCGATCCCGCGTGCGTCGAATGCGGCGGGATGCTGAAATCGGCCACGATCAGCTTCGGCGAGAACCTCGTGCCGGCCGATCTGGACCGCGCCCAGCGGGCCGCGGCCGATGCCGACCTGTTCCTCGCCCTCGGCACCAGCCTCGGCGTCTACCCGGCCGCCGCGCTCCCCGAGATCGCCCTCGGCCACGGCGCGCGACTCGTCATCGCCAACGCCGAACCGACCCCGTTCGATGGGTATGCGGACGCGATTGCCCGGGAGCCGCTCGGCGACTTCCTTCCCCGGTTGGTGGCGTTGATCACTGGCTGATCACCGGCTGATCGGTGCCGGGCCCGTCCCGATCTCCCATCTTGGGAATATCCGACCGGGCGGGTAGCATTTCACTCCCCGATCGAAGTTTTTCCTCAGTTCCCCTGGAGCCCCGATGCCTTCCTTCCGCGAGCTCCTCGCGCAGACGAAGTCCGACATCACCGAGATCACCGGCGCCGACGCCGAGCCGAAGCTCGGTGCCGTCACGTTCCTCGACGTGCGCGAGCAGGACGAGTACGACGCCGGCACGATCCCCGGATCGGTGTTCATCCCCCGCGGTCACCTCGAGAGCCAGGTCGAAAACAAGCTCGTCGACCGCGACGCCGAGATCGTCGTCTACTGCGCCGGCGGAGTCCGCTCGGCGTTTGCGGCGAAGACACTCCGTGAACTCGGCTACTCGAACGTCGTGTCCATGGCCGGCGGCTTCGGCCAGTGGAAGAACGAAGACCGTCCGTGGATCACCCCCGCGGTCCTCACCACCGAGCAGCGCGACCGCTACAAGCGCCACATCCTCCTTCCGGAGGTCGGCGAAGCCGGCCAGCAGAAGTTGCTCGAATCGAAGGTACTGCTCCTCGGCGCCGGCGGGCTCGGCTCGCCCGCCGCCCTCTACCTCGCGGCCGCGGGCGTGGGCACGCTCGGCATCGTCGACATGGACATCGTCGACGCGTCGAACCTGCAACGCCAGATCCTGCACAACGTCGATCGCATCGGCGACCGGAAGGTCGACAGTGCGAAGAAGACGCTCACGTTGCTGAACCCTGACGTCAACGTCGTCACCCACGACGTGCGCTTCGGTGCCGACAACGTGCTCGACATCATCGACGGCTACGACATCGTCCTCGACGGCACCGACAACTTCCCGACTCGTTACCTGCTCAACGACGCGTCGCTGCTCGCGAAGGTGCCTGTCGTCCACGGGTCGATCTTTCGCTTCGAGGGCCAGGTCACCGTCTTCAACCCGTACGTCGGCCCCTGCTACCGCTGCCTCCTTCCTGAGCCGCCGCCGCCGGAACTCGCGCCGAGCTGCGCCGAGGCCGGTGTTCTCGGTGTGCTGCCGGGCATCGTCGGCTCGATCCAGGCCCTCGAGACGATCAAGCTGCTCCTCGACCTCGGCGACCCGCTCGTCGGTCGGCTCCTCGCCTACGACGCGTTGGAGCAATCGTTCCGCACGTTCAAAGTCCGGCGCGACCCGACCTGCCCGGCGTGCAGCGTCGACCCGAGCGAGATCGTGATCGCCGAATACGACCAACACTGCTTGCCCCACGCGGTGCTCGCCAACGGCAGCACGCTCACGCACTGACCACGTTCGTCCCGAAACGGACGAACCTCCCGACCCTCAGGGACTTTCCACTTCAGTTCTGCGCAGGCGCGGTCGAACACCCCTCCGAACCGGGCACGACCCGGAACCGGTTGGGAGGCCGCAATGGAAACCTTGGGGGAACGTCGAGTTCGTCGCCAGGCGCGACACCGGCTGCAAGCCGTCACGGGAACCAGCGTGGTGCTGGTCGTCGTCGCTCTGATCCTGGCATCGTGTGGGGCCAGCCAGTCGACCGTTGGGGCGCCCTCGACCACCGCGCCTTGGTCGATCGACGCGCGGCCGCTCGAGGTGAAACGGATCGCCGCTCGACTCGCGGAGACGGCCACCACCACGACCACGACTCGACCCGCGGTCAACCCCGACTACGGACCGCCGCCGGAGAACACCGGGGCCGGTCGGCGGATCGTGTACTGCAACTCGTGCCAAGTGGTGTGGCTGATCGACGCCAGCAACTATGTCGAGTTCAAGTATCAGGTGAGCGGCCGTCGCGGCACGCCGCGGCCGGGCGGGTACCACGTGTTCCGCAAGCTCGACATGGGTCGCTCGAAAGCGCACCCGGAACTGCGATTGCCGTGGTTCGTCGGCTTCGCCTGGGGCTCCACCACCGACATCGGGTTCCACGGCATTCCGCTGCGACCCGACAACTCCCAGATCGAGGACGACTCCCAGCTCGGGCAACCGCTGAGTTCGGGGTGTGTCCGTGAAAGCCAGTTCTGGGCGAAGGTGCTCTACGACTGGACGCCCGAGGGCACCCTGGTCGTCGTGACCGCGTAACCGACGACCCGCGCTGCTACTTCTTCTTCTTCGCCGGGCGGTGGGCTTCGGCGAGTTCCAACAACGTCCGGACACCGAACCCGGATCCGCCGCGACGCACATAGCCGTCGTCGGCGCTCGCCCGGGACGGGCCGGCGATGTCGAGGTGCACCCAGGGCACGTCGTTGACGAACTCCTGAAGGAACAGACCGGCCGTGAGCGCGCCGCCATACCCGCCGTGGCTGATGTTCTTCATGTCGGCAATCTCGGAGTCGATCATCTTGCGATACTCCTTCGGCAACGGCAGCGGCCACATCGATTCACCGGCCCGCTTCGATGCCGCCTCCACGGTGTCGCCCCACTCCTCGTTGTTCGTCATCAGACCCGCGATCTTCTCGCCGAGCGCGACCACGCACGCGCCAGTGAGCGTGGCGAGATCGACGATGCCATCCGGCTTGCCCTCTGCGGCCAGCGCGAGCGCGTCGGCCAAGATCAGGCGGCCTTCCGCGTCGGTGTTGAGCACTTCGGCGGTCTTGCCGTTACGGAACGTGAGCACATCACCGGGACGGATCGCCTCACCACTCGGCATGTTCTCCACCATCGGCGTGTACGCCACCACCTTGGTCTTGACACCGAGGTCGGCCATCGCCGACATCGCGGCGATGACGGCCGCCGCGCCCGCCATGTCGGTCTTCATCGTCTCCATGCCGGCACCGGTCTTGAGCGACAGTCCTCCGGAATCGAACACGACGCCCTTGCCCACCAGCGCGATCGTGCCGCGTGCGCCGGCCGGCGAGTAGGTCATCTTCACGAACCGCGGCGACTGTTTCGACCCTTGGCCGACACCGATGACGCCGCCGAGTCGTAGCCGTCGCATTGCTGCGAGGTCGAGCACCTCGACCTTGATGCTCCGCCCGCGCAGGCGCGCCTGCGCGGCCTTGGCGAACAGCTCCGGGGACAGCTCGCGGGCCGGCGTATTCACCATGTCGCGCGCCCACAGGACTGCATCGGCGACCACCTCGCCACGAGCCAGCGCGGAACGGGTCGCAGCGCCACCGCCACCGAGGATGACGACGGTCGCGAGCTTCCGTTCCGACTTCTTCGACCGGTAGTCGAGGAACTCGTATCCGCCCAACACGAAGCCCTCGACCAGCGCCTGTGCCGCTACGGCGCGCTCGACGTTCGCCGGGGCCGCGTCGGCCAGCGTGGTTGCGACTCGGGCCGAACCCGATGCGCGTTGGGAGACCAGGGCCCCCGCGATCCGCAGACTGTCGGCGGTCACCTCGGCCTCGTTGCCGAGCCCGACCAGCAACGCCGACTTCGCCGGGCCGCTGAGGGGCACGAAGAGGGCCTGGCCCTTCGCGCCCGTGAACCCCGCGCGAGTCATGAACCCGGTGAGATCCCCCCCACTAGCGGCCTCGACCGCGGCGGCACCGGGGCCGAGGTTCCGGTCGGTGAAGACCGGGACGGCGAGCACATCGGCGCGAGTGCGCTCAGGCGCGGTCGTGGCCAGCGAGAACGAGATCGACACGGTTCCTCCAGGGGATGATTCAGCGATTGGGGCGGGCAGCACGGAACTGCCCTTCCTGCCACCGACCGAGGGTCCAACACAGGTCGGCGAGGCGATTGAGATAGGGCACGACGAAACTGTCGGCGCCGAGCCACCCTTCACGAGTGGCCGTCACACACTCGCGCTCGGCGCGCCGGACGGTCGTACGAGCGACGTCGAGCGCGGCCGAGACCCGGTCCTCACCGGGAAGTACGAACTGCTGCGGCGGGTCGAACCGTTCGGTGATCATGTCGATCAAGGGCTCGAGGTCGGTGACCATCGATTCGGTCACGAGGTATTTCCCGGGTTCGAGCTTGTGGCGGTTCTCGGGCGCGGTCGCGAGTTCGGCCCCGACGACGAACAGTTCCTGCTGGAGCCGGATCAGGATCTCGCCCAACTCGGAGTCAGGGGTGGTCTCGGCGCGGGCCATCCCGAGCGCCGCGACGGCCTCGTCGGTCGTGCCGTAGGCAGTTGGGCCGGGACCATCCTTGTCGGTGCGACCACCGAAGAACAGTCCCGTGGTGCCGTCGTCTCCCGTGCGCGTGTACACCTTCATGACCGAATCCCTCCGCGCATCTGAATCAGCTTAGGACCGAGCCCCAGGTCGACTGGGGTCCGCCGGCCGAGTCGTCACCGCGGCGGTCCGTTGGCCATCGCAGCCGCGATCAGGCGCCTGTGTTTCAATGCTCTGCTGATGAGCCACGATGGGCAGCCCCGTCCCCAGCCCGGTCGGCGAACCATCGAGATCGCCGCCCTGTGTTTCATCGTCGCCACGATCGGCATGACCCTCAGGGTCGCGATCGAGAACCCGTTGTACCAAGGCGACTCGGTCCACCTGGTGAGCGGCGCGTGGCACAGCGTCGACTGCATCAGTCACGGTGTCTTCACGGACTGTCAGACCTGGAATGGCGGGACTGCAGCCGACGAAGCCGAGACCCACGTCGGTCCGTGGCCACTCATGCAGTACATCCCGGCCGCTGCACTCCGATGGGTTGGCGTATCAGCCGAACAAACCCTCCACACCCTGATCGTGATCGACGCGCTCGCACTCGGGGCGCTCGTGGCCATCGCCTGGTTCACGCTCCGCCGGCTCTGCGCACCCGTATGGGCACCCATCCTTGCGGCGGCACTCGTGACCGGACCCTTGCTCTGGTACGGCACCAGTGCCTTCGGCGAAGCGCTGGGTGCGACGTTGGTCCTCGCGGCATTCTCCGCCTTTCTGCTCCACGCCCGGCCGTGGGTGATCGGGATCCTCATCGCCGCCGCAAGCATCACGAAGGAAACCAACCCCGCGTTCATCGCGGCGCTCTTGGTGCTCTGTCTCTTCTTGGAACCGGCCACGGCCGCCGCCGCAGACGACCACACGAGTTGGCAACGCCGGGTCATCGCACCGATCATCGGCATCATCGCGGGGGCCGTGGCCAATACGGCCTTCAACCTGTTCCGTTTCGGGTCAATCCGCAACACGATCTATCTGGATCCGTTGCTGCAAGTGCCGACCCTGCGTATCGCCGCCCGTTCGTTCATCGCACAGTGGTTCGCGCCCAACGGCGGGATGCTGTGGTTCTGGCCGAGCGCGCTGGCGATCCTGCTGCTCGTCACAGTCGGCTCACTGCACAAGCTCTTCCACCGGCCTCTCCCGCGGGCCCAGTTCGTGCCGCTCGGAGTGGTGGGTCTCCTGGTGACGATGGTGATCGCTCTGTCCCGCTGGTACTCACCGTTCGGTTGGTTGGCCTGGGGTCCGAGACTGACCTACACGATGGTGCCGGCGATGCTGCTCGTGACGTGTGTTGCTGCGAACCCGGTGGCGACCCGGATGCTCCACCGGGTCCTGACCGGCGTGGCGTTCTGGTTCGTCCTCGTCGTCGTGGTGGTGGCCGCAGTCCCGCAGGCGGCAGTGGTGTACCAGCCGAACGTCATCCCGGAGTTCTTCCACGATCCGAACCCCAACTGTCCCGACTACGGCCACATCGAAGTCCAGGATGCCTACTACCACTGCTTCTTCTGGACGGCATGGCATCGACAGCCGTACCTCCTCGAGCGCGGCCTCGACGGGTTCGACACGAAGGGAGGCAAGGTCATCACGGTCTCGATGATCGGTGCTGCCATCTCGCTGATGTTCGCCGCACGGAGCCGGGCCCGCCGCGGTGAACTCACTCCTGCCGGTCACACTGTGACGGCCGACGCAGGCCCGGACCCATTGGCGCGAGCGCGACCCGGGTAGACGGTCGAACCTCGAGGTTCCGCAACTATGCTGAAATCCTTGTCCGAGCGACCGCCTCCCCGCGTCTCGATCCTGATCCCTGCGTACAACGAGTCCGAATCGATCGGCCTGTTCCTCCGGGAACTCATCCAAGTCCTCGACGACAAGGCCACCGACGCCGAGATCATCGTCATCGACGACGGGAGTACCGACGGAACGAAATCCGTCGTGCGCCGTGCGTGCCCCGACGACCCGCGCGTGCGGGTACTCCGACTCCGCCGCAACCAAGGCAAGTCGCACGCGCTGCAGATCGGCATCGACGCGGCCCGCGGCGAAGTCGTCGTCCTCATGGACGCCGACGGTCAGGACGACCCGCACGAGATCCCGCGCCTGCTCGACGCACTCGACGACGGCCTCGACCTGGTCACCGGAATGCGCGAGGTCCGCCAAGACCGCTTCATCAAACGTTCGACGTCGCGCGTATACAACTGGACCACCCGTCGCCTCACCGGCGTCGACGGTCACGACTTCAACAGTGGATTCAAGGCCATGAGTATCGACGTTGCTCAGTCCCTGGATCTCTACGGGGACCTTCACCGCTACATCCCCGTCCTCGCCGCGTGGTCGGGGTTTCGAGTCGGAGAGGTCGCGGTCAACCACCGATCCCGCCTGGGGGGCTCCAGCAAGTTCGGGCGCGCCCGGTTTTGGCGGGGTTACCTCGACCTACTCACCGTGAAGTTTCTGACCACCTACACGAACCGTCCGCTCCACCTGCTCGGGTCGCTGGGCAGCGCGCTCGGCGGCATCGGCCTCCTCGTGTTGGGGTGGCTGTCGATCCAGTGGGTGCTCGGCCAAGGCATCGGTACGCGTCCGGCGCTGACCGCGGGCGTGCTCCTCGTCATCGTTGGCGTCCAGCTGATCTCGCTCGGGCTCGTCGCCGAACTCCTCGTCTCGCTGGCTCATCGCGGCGGCGGACAACGCCGCCATGCGGGCTCGGTTGTGGACGAAGACTGAGTCCAGCGTTTGCGGGTTCGCCTCCCCCGGTCGGCGCGCGCCGACTCGTCGCTGCAGCCAGTTCAGCCATCAATCGGTCGGCGAAGGAATCACGACCGAATCGCGATTCGGCTTCGGCCTGGTAGCGCCGACCTCGACGAGCGAGCGACTCCCGGTCGGCGACGAGTTCGGTCACCGTGTTCACCCAGGCCGCCACGTCGCTGGGCGGGCACAGCACGCCCGCGGCACCCTGTGCCACCGCGTCGCTCATTCCCTCGATCGCGCTCGCCAGCGCCGGCGTTCCCCGGGTCGTCGCCTCGACGATGACCAGGCCGAAGCCCTCCATGTCTCCAGGCGTGATCAGGTTGGGCTGAACGAAGAGATCGGATCCGGCCAGGAAGATCTCCCGATCGGAGTCCGACACGGAGCCGAGCAGATGGACCCGATCTTCGAGGCCGGCGCCGACCACAGCCTCGGCAATGGGTTCGGCTTCCGGTCCGCTCCCCGCCACGACGTAGTGCACCGTCGAAGGGAGTTTCGCCATCACCTCGCTCACGAACCACCGGACACCCTTGCGACGAACGAGCCGTCCGAGAGTGAACAACACCACGGCCTGATCGTCGAGACCCAAGCGAGCCTCGATCACCTCGCGTGCCGTCACGCGATCGGGGGCACCCACCGACGGCGGTCCGACGCCGGGTCGAACCACCGCCAGGCGATCCTCGGGAACGCCGACTCCGCGCGCGACCTCGGCAGTCGCGTCACTGATCGCGACCACTCGCGCCGCCCGCGGCAGCAGACGGCGAATCACGCTGGGATACGGCGCACGGCGCCAGGTGAGATCTAATCCGTTCACGAGTGCGACCTGAGGGACCCGGAGGGCCGCCAGCACCGGCCAGAGGACGATGAACGTGACCGCGTCGTACCCAACGACGACATCGACCCGGCGACGTAGCACCAAGGTCGCGGCTCGGAACCAGGCGCGGGCATAGAACCAAGGCAGGCTCCGATTCGAACCACCGTGAGCAAAGAGTTGCGCGTCCGGAGACCGAGCATCGAGCGCGGCCCATACGTCGGCCGCGAGGGTCTCCATGCCTCCGATCGACGGCGGAAAGCGACGCGAAACAAAAAGAGGCCGGAGCGCCGGAGTGGTGATGGCGAGTGAGGATACTCAGCGCCGTGCACGGGGTCGAACACGCTCGGTCTACCGTGCAGGGCGATGACGGCCCCACCAGACCGGTCCTTTTACGAACTCGAGTACCACTTCGGCCAAGACGTCGATCAGCCCGGCGAATCCCGGCTCCGCCGCGCGCTCGACCTCCTCACCCCGTTGGCCGGGTCCACATTTCTCGACCTCGGCTCGGGTGTGGGATGGGCCGCGCAGCTCGCGGCGCGCGATTCCGCCGCCGTCGCGGTGGGAGTCGATTTCGCGTGGCGCGCCCTCGCGCTCGGCGCAGAACACATTCCCGGGGTCGAACGGGTCCAGGCCGATGGCTGTCTGCTTCCGTTTCGCTCCGAGTCGTTCGACGCGGTGTTGTCGTTCGGCTCTCTCGAACACTTCCCGGATGTCGATGCCGGACTCCGCGAGTTGGCTCGGATCCTAAAACCGAACGGTGCCGCAGTCATCGTCGTACCGAACTTCTACGTTCGCACCGAACAGCCCGTCGAGCTGCGTCTCAGTCGAAGCGGTTGGACTCAGCGGTGCGAGGCCGCCGGACTGCACATCACCGCCGTCGGCGCGGATCCCGGCCCGGCCGTGCTGCGAGACCGTCGCCCGGTGCGCATGGCGGCCCGCGCTGCGGCCAAAATCCTCGCGGTCATTCCGTATATGCCCTACCAGTTCATCTTTCGCCTCGAACGTTCGCGGCACTGACGGACCTCACGCGTCGGGCGACTCGCCGTCGGGTGCCGCAGGGTCAACGCGAGAACGGATCGTTGCGAGTCGGGCGGGGCGAACCCAATGCGACGCGACGAGCGCCATGAGGCCCTCGGCGGCGACGGTGGTCAGCCGGAGATACACACTCGTGGCGACGAGTACCGATGATGGATACGCACCGTGGAGCAACGCGACGAGCACCGCTTCGCGGATCCCGAGACCCGACGGGATCGGGATGACTACGAAGCCCGCGGTCCACGCCGCGGCGTACGCGCCGACGACCCACAACGGCTCGTGAAGCCGTCCGTAACTGTTGAGTAACACCAGGTACGCAACCGTAGTGAGACCGAGGGTGACGACGCTCGCCAACCACGCGCGCACGATCACCGCCTGGGCGGGCACGAGCTCTTCGGTCGCGTCCCGAGTCCGTGGGATCTTGCGCAGCACCCACACCATCCAGCGACGATCGATCAACGCGAGGGATGCGACCCCACCCACCACGAGCACGGCTCGTACCCACCCTGGTGGATTCGGCCACGCGAACGCGAGGAGGGGCAGGAAGGTGCAACCGGCGACGGCCTGGCAGACGGCCAGCACTGAGAAGGCAGTTGCGCCCCGCCGGACGCTGACGCCCGCCGAGCGCGCCAGCGCGACCTGCCCGCTCGCCTGGAATACACCGCCGGGGACGTACTTCCCGAGCTGCGCCACAATCAGGCTCGCTCCGTGCTCCACCCGTTGGCCGCCGCCGAGCAGCATCGCCCAGGCGAACCCGGCACAGACGAGCCCGACCATCCACAACCCAACCGCGGCCACGATGCGGCCCACCGATGGCAGCTCGCCGTTCGTGGCGTTCCACGCATCAACCACTGCGTAGATGAAGAACGCGAGCACGATTCCGATCAGGACGATCAGGCCAACGCGCCGCACGATCGGGCTCAGGGGTCGCAACGCAGCACCGATCCGACCGGCCACGAGGCCAGGGCAAAGACTGTCATCGGTAGGCAACCGTAGATGACAACACGGCGTTGGTAGTGTGCCGCCACGGCGCTCGCGCGGCGTCCCCTCGGTGGAGATGATGGATACGAGCCCGGTCGACACCCACACCGCCGACGGTGATCCACCTGTCGGCTCCGCGGCCAGCGTCCCGACCCCAACCCGGCTCGACCGACTCGGCTTCCCCGTCGGCGTGCGGTTCTGGCGGGAGTCGTTCCTGGTGGTCGCCGTCGTCGCACCACTGCTGACGTTGGTCTACCGACTGTGGGACGCCAGCCTGCGGGTGCCGTTCACCTATTTCGAAGATGGCCTCGGCACCCTGGCGTACACCAAGAGCATCCTTGAGAACGGCTGGTACTTCTCGAACCCCCGACTCGGCGCGCCGTTCATCGCAAACTGGCGCGACTTTCCGGTCGGGGGCGAGAACGTGCATTGGTTCTCGATGAAGGTCATCGGCACCATCACCGGCGATGCCGCCTCGGCACTCAACGTCTACTTCCTGTTGAGCTTCTTCCTGATCGCGCTCGCCGGATACTTCGTGGCGAGATACCTGCGGCTCGGTACCGCGGCGGCGCTCGTCGTCGGCGTGCTCTACGCGTTCGCACCGTTCCACGCGTTCCACCTGATCCACGTGGCGCGCAGCGTGTACTACATGGTCCCCTTCGCAATGCTCGTGCTGCTGTGGACGGCCGACTACCGCCGCGAGTTCCTCCACACCGAGGACGGCGCCACCCGGTGGAGGCGGGGCCGGGTCGGCACGGCCATTGCGGTGGTCGTGATCCTTTCGTCCAGCGACACCCAGAACGCTGCCTACCTGATCACCCTGCTCGCGGTCGTTGCGATCATCCATTCGGTGCGTGACCGGACCTGGCGTCCGCTGGCCATCGTCGCTGTCCTCGGTGCGATCACGCTCGGTACGCTGCTCGTCAACAACTCGCCGTATCTGTGGTCGCGCCACCAACGCGGACCGAACCCCGAGGTCGCCACTCGCGGCCTCCGCGACCAGGACACGTTCGCACTCCGACCGGCGACACTCCTCCTGCCCGCTCCCGGTCACCGGATCGGCGCGTTCGCCGATCTCACCGAGCGCGCGACCGAAGGTGCCACGACCGACGGGGAGAGCCGGGGAACCGCGCTCGGCATCATCGGATCCGTCGGTCTGCTGCTGAGCCTCGGCGCCGTCGCCGCCGGCGCGCTCGGTACACGACCGCGAGACGAGTCCGGTCTGCTCCTCACCCGGCTCGGACTCCTCAACATCGTCGCCATCGTCATCGGAACGGTGGGCGGGTTGTCGTACTTGTTCGCGCTGGCCGGCTTCACGCAGTACCGGACCTGGAACCGACTATCGATCTTCATCGCGTTCGCGTCACTGCTCGCCGTCGGGCTGCTCCTCGATCGTGGGTTCGCACGGATCCGGACTCGCGTCCCCGGCCCCCGGGCGGCCGTCATCATGGTCACGGTCACCGGCATCCTGGTGGTAGGCGGCGCGTACGACCAGACCTCACCGAAGTTCGTTCCCCACTACGCAACCCTCGCGGCGCAGTACAACGGCGACGCGACCTTCTACCAAACACTGGAACGCCGGCTCCCTCGCGACGCCATGGTCTTCCAACTCCCCATCGCCGAGTTCCCCGAAGTCGGACCGATCGTGAACATGGCCGACTATGCGCAGTTCACCGCCTACCTCCACTCCGACGCCCTCCGGTGGAGCTACGGGGGTATGAAGGGCCGCCCCGACGCCAACTGGATCCGCAATGTCGCGCCCTGTGATCCACCGGCCTTCCTGACTCAGCTCGCGGTCGTCGGCTTCGACGGCGTGGTCCTCGACACCACCGGATTCGTCGACGGGGGTGAGGCGTTCCGCACCGGTGCCGAACCTTTGGTCGGATCACCGCGGCTGCGCTCACCCGACGGGCACCTGGAGTATTTCGACGTGACCCGGTTACGGTCGAAAGTACGAGCCGAGGTCCCGGCCGCCACTCGCCAGGAATGGATCAACGCAACCCTCGGCCGGTCCGTGCGCTGGAACAGATTCTCGCCCATCGACACCCCGTGCCCGATTCCCTTGCGCTGGGCGACCGAACGATCGACGAGCGTCGACATCACCCGCGGTCCAGGGGCCGCCTCGAGCGCGAAGCTCGCGACCGATTTCGACGCCAACCCGACCGCGACACGCATCACCGTTCGAGGGCCGAACTTCACCGAGGTGATCCCGCTGGTCGAGGGACGCGGGCGCTTCGAGCGGTCGGTGCCACTCCCATCGGGGCGGACGACGCTCCGCTTCACCCTCATCGGACCCAAGGTGAACGCTCCTGGCGATCAGCGAACCCTGTGGTTCGGGCTCCGCAACGCGAACTTCGACGCCGTAGGGGTTCCGACACTCACGGAGTGGGCCCACGCGCTGGCGGCCGCATCCGCACCGTGACCGCAGAGGCCGTCCGATTGGCGTCGAGCCTGAGCACCGACGCCGGGTAGCCTTTCGGGCTCCATGAACAACTTTCTCGAAGCGCTGACCGAGCGCGTCCTCATTCTCGACGGCGCCTTCGGCACGTGGGTCCAGGGTCAAGATCTCGGACCCGACGACTTCGGCGGCGATGCCCTCGAGGGGTGCAACGAGCACCTCGTGCTCACGCGGCCGGATCTGATTCGCCAGATGCACAACGAGTACTTCGCGGTGGGCGTCGACGCAGTGGAGACCGCCACCTTCGGCTCCTTCGGGCTGGTCCTCGCGGAGTACGGCATCGCCGACCAGGCCTACGAGATGAACGTGACCGCGGCCCGCCTGGCCAAAGAGGCGGCCGAGGAGTACAGCACGCCCGATCGCCCCCGTTGGGTCGTCGGTTCACTCGGACCCGGCACGCGACTCCCGAGCTTGGGCGCCATCACCTTCGACGCACTCCGAACCGACTATCAGGAGCAAGCGTCGGGCCTCATCGCCGGTGGGGCCGATGTGCTCCTCATCGAAACGGTCTATGACCTCCTTCAGGCCAAGGCCGCGATCATGGCGTGCCGACGCGCGATGGCCGACGCGGGCCGCACACTGCCGCTGATGGTGCAGGTCACGATGGAGACCACCGGGCGGATGCTCGTCGGTTCGGAAATCGGTGCCGCCCTCACTGCGCTCGAAGCGCTCCGACCCGACGTGATCGGACTCAACTGCGCGACCGGACCCGTCGAGATGACCGAACACCTCCGGTATCTCGCCCAGCACTCCCGCACCTATCTCTCGTGCCTGCCCAACGCGGGCCTCCCATCGGTGGTCGACGGGCATACGCACTACGACCTCACGCCCGAATTGCTGGCCGACGCACACGAGCGATTCGTCGGCGAGTTCGGACTCAACCTCGTCGGCGGCTGTTGCGGCACAACTCCCGAACACCTCGCCGCGGTCGTCCAACGTCTCGGTAACGACCGGCCGCCCGTGGCCCGGACCCCCGACTTCGAGCCCGGCTGCTCGAGCATCTACAGCCACGTGCCGTACCACCAGGAGTTGGCCTATCTCGCGATCGGTGAACGCACCAACGCGAACGGGTCGAGGAAGTTCCGCGACGCGATGCTCGCCGAAGACTGGGACACCTGCGTCCAGATGGCGAAAGATCAGGTGAAGGAAGGTGCACACGTCCTCGACGTGTGCGTCGACTACGTCGGTCACGACGGCACCGTCGACATGGAACAGATCGCCGCGCGCTTCGCGACCCAGGCCGCGCTGCCCCTCGTGTTCGACTCGACCGAGCCGCAGGTACTGGAGACGGGCCTGAAACATTCGGGCGGCAAAGCCATCCTCAACTCGGCCAACCTCGAAGACGGCGAAGCAAAGGGGTCGCGCCTCGATCGCGTGTTCACGCTCGCGAAGCAGTACGGCGCCGCGGTCATCTGCCTGCTCATCGACGAGGAAGGCCAAGCGCGCGACGTCGAATGGAAGTTGCGCATTGCGCATCGCATCCACGATCTCGCCGTCGACCGCTACGGCCTCGAACCGAGCGACCTGATCTTCGACGCGCTCACGTTCCCGCTCTCGACGGGCGACGACACTCTGCGGCGCGACGGCATCGCCACCATCGACGCGATCCGGCGCATCAAGGCCGAACTGCCGGGGGTGTACACCACCCTCGGTGTGTCGAACGTATCGTTCGGCCTCAACCCCGCGGCGCGCCACGTGCTGAACAGCGTGTTCCTCCACGAATGCGTGCAGGCCGGGCTCGACTCCGCGATCGTGCACGCCGGCAAGATCATCCCGCTGGTGAAGGTGCCCGACGAGCAGCGCCAGGTGTGCCTCGATCTCGTATGGGACCACCGTGGCCTCGCGGGCGGCGATCACACGAACGCGAGCTACGACCCGTTGCGGACGCTGCTCGAAGTGTTCTTCGCGATTCACGATCCGACGACCCGCGACAAGCAGGGGAACGACGTCGGG
>JANLRZ010000049.1:0-4512 GCA_031362155.1 Acidimicrobiia bacterium
CGACATCACGGTGCTCGGTGACCGGCGGAATCTGCGGCACGTGTTTTCCCGCGGAGTGCCAATCGATCTCGCCGCACCGATACCGCCGCGGCAACCGCTCCGGGGTGAGAAGGTCGGAGTGTGGTCGGCGGAACCGCTCACATGGGATCGCGTCCACCCATGACCGCGCCCGGCGCGCTGGTCGTCACCGGTGCCGGCTCCGGGATCGGTGCCGCGATCGCCGCGGCGGCGAGCGCGGCCGGTTGGACGGTCGGTGTGCTCGATCGCAACCGCGACGCAGCCCACGCCGTCGCGACGCGTATCGGCGCCGGCGCCGTTGCGCTCGGTGCCGACACCACTCACGAAGGCGCGATCGAATCCGCGCTCGACGAGTTCGCGAGTGTCTCGGGCGTCGAGGCGCCGGCCGGTCTGGTGGCCAACGCCGGGATCGTGCGATTCGGCCCGTTGCTCGGGTTAGAAATGGCGGATTGGCGCGCCGTCGTCGACGTGAACCTCACCGGCACGTTCGCGACGGCACGGGCGGTCGCTCGGCGCATGATTGCCGCGGGCACCGCCGGGTCGATCGTGGCGGTGACCTCGATGAACGGCGTCGAGCCCGGACCGAACGCCGGCGCCTACGGCGCGACGAAGGCGGGGGTCTCGCTCCTGGTTGCCCAGATGGCGCTCGAATGGGGGAGCGCCGGGATCCGGGTCAACGCGGTGGCTCCCGGATTGATCGACGCCGGAATGTCCGAACCCATCTACGCCGACCCCGACATTCGCGATCGGCGCGCGGCCCGGGTGCCATCGGGCCGCTTGGGAACGGCCGCCGAAGTCGCGGCTGTGGTGCTCTTCCTCCTCTCGGACGCGGCGTCGTACGTCAACGGCACCGAGATCCTCGTCGACGGTGGCGTGACCCGCAGTGTGATCGCAACCCTGCCCCGGCCGAGCGCGGTCGATGCGGTGGGGGACGGGGAGGTCGGCCCGTGAGCGGCCACCTCGTGCTCTCGGGTGGGCCGCAGCACGACTTCGCGGCCTCGACTGCAGTGCTGGTCGAGATCGCCGCCGGGCTCGGTCTCGATTCGACGGTCGTGACCGAACCCGGACGCTTCTTCGCTGCCCTCGCCGATGCCGAGGCTGGTGCCAACCCACGCTGGTCCATGGTCACCGTGAATGCGTTGCGCTGGCGAATGAGCGCCGATCGCTACGCCGTTGATCGCGAGCAGTTCGCGTTCACGCTGGATCCGATCGATGCGGCTCGACTCGAACGGCACGTCGTGGAGGGTGGAGGGTTGCTCGCGCTGCACACGGCCGCGATCTGCTTCGATGCCGATCCGGCGTGGCACCGACTCCTGCGGGGCACGTGGCGATGGGACCAGTCGACGCATCCACCGCTGGGCGACCTGCGCGTCGAACGGACCGACGCCGGCCTCCAGCATGCGATCGGCTCGGGTGAGTCGGCGTTCGTGATCCGCGATGAGCTGTACTGCGATCTCGACGTGGACGCCGATGTCGTCCCCTTGTTCGAAGGCGTCGTCGGCGGCACGCGCCAACCGGTCGTCTGGGCGCACGAGGTGGGCGCCGGTCGGGTCGTCACCGACCTGCTCGGCCACGACGCCGCGTCGCTCCGACACCCTCAACACGCACACCTGATCGCCGCGGCCCTCACGTGGGCCCGACGACGCGCGTCGATCAATCAGGAGCACGTCGATGTCTGAGTACCGGGTCGTGACCATCACCTCGCACGACGACGCGCGCGCGGCGTTTCGCCATCGTGATCTTCGTCAGGCGCTGTACGACGAGGGTGACGTGGTGATGGCCGATGTGCTGGTCAACCTGCACGGAGACGATCACCGCAACCGGCGGCGACTCGAGAATCGGCTCTTCCGGCGCGACACCCACGATCATTACGAGCGGGATCTGTTTCCGCCGATCGTCGAGGAGACGTTGGCGCCCTACCGGGCGGCGGGTGAGGCCGAACTGGTGACTCTGAGTCACCACATGATGATGAATCTCGCTGCGCTGACTGCCGGCGTCGATCGTCCGCTCGGGACCGCGGAGGAGACCTTCCATCTCTACTCCTACATGATGCGGTTCATCGAGGGTGCCACGCTTGCGCACTACACCGGCGACCGCGATGCGAAGCGGGCCGAGGTTGCCGGGGCGCTCGCATCGTTCGACGAAGAGTTCCTGCGCCCGTCGATCACGCGGCGGCAGTCGCTCATTGCCGACGTCGCGGCGGGTTCGCGCGCCGAGGAAACCCTCCCGCGCGACGTCCTCACGGTGTTGTTACGGAATCAGGACAACCTGGAGCTTCCGGCGGATGTCGTGCTCCGGGAGACGTGCTTCTTCCTTCTGGCCGGCGCGCACACGTCCGCAACCGCGTTCGTGCGGACCTTGCACAACATCTTCGGTTTGGACGTCACCGCGCCCGCCGACGGCGCACGGGCCCGCACCGATCTCGGATTTCTTCAGCGCTGCGTGCACGAGACCGTGCGGCTGCAACCGTCGAGCCCGGTCGCGATGCGCTGGGTCGTCGCGCCGCTCGAACTGGCCGACGGGACGCACCTCGAACCGGGTGACCAGGTGGTGATCGATCTCATGGCCGCGAATCGGGATGCGGCCGCGTTCGGCGAGCATCCCGGAGCGTTCGATGTTCATCGGTCCCTCCCTGATTCGGTCGCGCCGTGGGGACTCAGTTTCGGGACCGGAATGCACGCGTGTATCGGCCAGGACCTTGCCGCGGGACTCGACCCCCGTGGGAGCACCCCGGGCCCTGACCACCTGTACGGGCTGGTTCCGGTCGCGGTCCAGGCGGTGCTGGCCGCCGGCGCCCGTCTCGATCTCGAGGACCCGCCGGTGCTCGATCCCACCAGTGACCGCGGGTACTGGTCGCGCTACCCAGTGCGGTTCGACGCCGTGGATTCATCTTCGTGATTGCCGGTCGATGATCGATCTGCACGCGCACGTCGTGCTCGAATCGGTGCTCGGCGCGGCCGGCCCCTTGGGGCCCGAGTTGGACGATGGTGATCCCGACACGGGTCGGCCGCCCTGCTTTCGCGTGGGCGACTACACGCTGATCGGCGTGCGCTACCGAGACTCGCCGTTCATGGACCTCGATCGTCGGCTCGCGGCGATGGACCAACTCGGCGTCACCCTGGCGGTGCTGTCGCCCAACCCGCTCACCTACTTCGCGCGGACCGACGCCGAGTGGGCGGTTGCGTTCTGTCGCCGCCACAACGACGAACTCGCGGCGTTCGTGGCCCGCGCCCCGGATCGGCTTCGCGGGTTCGCCCAGTTGCCGATGCAGGATCCCGATGCCGCTATCGCCGAGTTGCATCGCGCCGTCACCCAGTTGGGGTTGGTCGCGCCCTACATCGGCACGGATCTGGGCCGAGAACTCGACGATGCCGCGTTCGACGGCGTCTGGTCGACGTGTACCGACCTCGACGTTCCCGTGTTCCTCCACCCGGCGCCCGATGGCGTGGACGGAGCTCGTCGCGACCCGCGGCGGGCGCGATTCGACGCCGACCTCTGGCTGGGATTCGCGTACGAGGAATCACTCGCAGTCGCGACCCTGGTGCTCGGCGGTGTGCTCGACCGCCATCCCGAGTTGGATGTGTGCATCAGCCATGGCGGCGGTGCGACTGCGTGGCTGGCCGAACGCATGGCCCATGCCGCGCGGACCCGACCGTGGTCGAGCGGCGAGCTGCGTGCACCCGGTGGCGTCGAGGCTCGTCTGGCGAGGCTGTGGTGGGACGCGCACGTCGGTGGTTCGGAGGCGCTGTCCGCGTTGCGCGCGGCGTTCGGCGACGGTCACCTCGTCGGTGGGACGAATCTCGCGGGCTGGGATCAGACCGACGACCCGAGTTGGGGTGACGCCGAGTTGGCCCGAACTCTTGATGCCAACGCGCACCGCCTGCTCCGGCTCGACTCGTCGCCGGCGGGCGTGACCTGATCGCTCAGTCGAACCGGTACTGCACTGCGGCCCGGGCCGAGATGGCGGGTTTGATGGCGTCGGCGATCACGGCCTGGTGGGCGGGGTGATCTCGGTACACGAGATATCCGGCTTCGTCGTCGAAATCGGCGACCACGACGAAGTCCCAGTTGTCCGGTGCGAGCCCGGCGTCGGGACCGAACCGGTAGGCGCGGATGGTGTCGATGGCGGCCGGGAGGGCGGCCAGCCCGGAACTGATGGCGGCCCGTTCGGTGTCGGTCGCCTCCGGCTTCAACTGGAACATCACCACGTGTCGGAACATCGAGCCAACCTAGCGAACCAGTGCGATGCCGCCGCGCGCCGACCCGACGCCGTCAGCGCGGCAGGCCGAGCACACGCTCGCCGACGATGTTGCGCATGACGTCGGAGGTGCCGCCCATGATCGTGTACGCCGGGGCGTAGGAGAGGCCGCGGGTGACGTCGTCCCAGAGCATGGCGTCTGCGCCCAGGGCACTCGCCACGAACTCCGCGACGACCTGTTCGTGCTCGGTGCACACGCACTTGGTGGCGGCACTGAATCCCGCCGGCGCCTGACC
>JANLRZ010000078.1:0-23146 GCA_031362155.1 Acidimicrobiia bacterium
CGTGATTCGGCGCCAGCGCGATCGAGTCGACGGACGCGAACTGCGCGCTCGTGGCCGGTCCGCCGTCCGGCCGGACGGTCAGGTCGAACCCACTCCCGGCGACGGGACACACGGCGTCATAGGCGGGGGCCGCGGCGGCCGGGGCGGCCGACAGCGCGACGAGACTTCCCAGGCTGATGGGCAGGGCGCTCAGCGACGCGGTCAACCGTGATGCATCCACCCGCGGTGCACCCAATCGGTTCGGACGGTTCCTGCCCATCTGCACTCCTTCTTCTGCTGCCGGGCAGCGTAGCCGTTGGCGAATCCGCCGCAGCCGCCGCGTCACCGACCCGGGTCAGCGCGTGAGGCCGACCGCCTCGGCTTGAAGCTCCCGTTTGAAGATCTTGCCCGACGCAGTTCGCGGCAACGGCGTCGGGGACACACGTATCGCGCTCGGGACCTCGAACGCCGCGAGATGGTCCCGGACGAAGCTCCGCAACTCATCGACGTCGAGACCGGCCTCGGCGTAGACGGTCGCCCCGACTTCCTCGCCCATGCGCTCGTCGGGCACGGCGTAGACCGCGGCTTCGTGGACGGCCGGGTGGAGCAACAACGCCGCCTCCACGCGACCACAACCGATGTTCTCGCCGCCGCGGATGATCAGGTCCTTGATGCGATCCACGATGAAGAGATAGCCGTCGTCATCGATATAGGCGACGTCGCCGGTGCGGAACCATCCGTCGACGAACGCGTCGGCGTTCACCTCCGGCCGGTTCCAGTACCCCGGAAACACCGACGTCCCGCGCACGAGCAGTTCGCCCCGCTCGCCGGACGGCACCGAACCGCCCGCGTCGTCGACCACTGCCAGATCCAAGACGGCCGAGACTCGGCCGCAACTCTCCGGACGGTCGAGATAGTCGCGTTCGCCGATCCCGGTCCCGATCGCATTGGTCTCGGTCATGCCCCAGCCGGTGTTGGGCAGCGCCCGTTTGAACGACGAACCGATCTGGGCAACCTGTTCCGGAGCCCTCGGTGCGCCACCGCCGCCGACCGTCAGCAGCGAACTCAGGTCCCGACCGGTGGTGCGCGCGACGCGCACGAGGTCGCCCGTCAGCGCGGCCGGACCGAGGAAGATCGTGACCCGCTCCCGCTCGATCAACTCGGCCGCAACCTCGGGGTCCCATTTGTACATGGCGACGAGTTTTCGCTGGGCCCGATACGACTGCAGGTAAACCGCATGGGAACCGGTCACATGGAAGAGCGGGATGCCCAGCAGCGCTGCGGTCTGGCCATCGGCCCGGGCCGGCCGCTCGGCCGCGACTCGACCCGACACGCGCGCATCCAGTTCCCACGACAGCAGCGCCGAGAGGATGTTGCGGTGACTCGACACGACACCCTTCGGGTTGCCGGTCGAACCCGACGTGTAGAAGATCGTGGCCGGATCGTCGGGGGCGATGGTCGCGTCGGGCATCGGCACCTCACCGAGCCCCGCGATGAGGTCGGCCAGTTCCGGCGCGTCCTCACCCGCGGGCGTCCGTACCCCGATCACCCGAACCCCGAGGTCGGACGCGAACGTCCGCGCCTGCTCGACCCGTTCGCGATCGGCAATGAGCACCCGCGCGCCACAGTCCCGCAGGCCGTATTCCATCTCCTCGGTGGACCACATCGAGTTCATCGCCACCGCGATTGCGCCGAGCGCCGTGACCGCCGCGAACGAGGTCATCCACTCGGGGTAGTTCCGCATGGCGATGGCGACCCGGTCACCCGCGGCGACGCCGTACTCGTGACGCAGGCAGTGGGCGATCCGAGCCGCGGTGGCCCACGTCTCGGCGAACGTCAGTCGTTCGTCGTCGTACACGATAAACGGCTGATCCGACACGCCGGCCTCGTACATCGCCCGCAGTGACGTCGGTGCGTTGACGAATGTCCGGCACGGCGCTCCGGCAATCTCGACGGCCGCGAGTTCATAGAGTTCGCCCGGCGCGGTCAAGGCGGCGATGGCCTCGAGCCGACTCGGCCGCGTCGAATCAGGAGGTGCGAGAGCCACCGAACGGCCGGTCTTCGGTGCCGCTACTCGGAACCGTCGACGCAGGTCGTGGTCTTGGTCCCGATCTTGTTGACGTCGATGTTGTGGTAGCTGCCGTCGTCACACGTGACCGACGAGGTCACGTGCGAGAACACGCCTTCCGGGCTCTCGTAACCCGGTACGACCCAGGCGTGCAGGAGGTAGCCGGTCTGCTTGATCAGGTTGCCCTTGATCGCGTCGCACTCCTTCTTCGTGGTGGAGTGGTCCGCGCCGAGCGGGGTGTCGAACCCGGTCGGCGTCGAGACGAGGCAGATGTCTTTGTGGACATGCCACGTGTCGTTCGGGCCGGCGAGGCCGACGCCGTCGGGCATCGGCCGCGAGTAGAACAAGCCCGCGACTCGCGAGTCGGGATGCGTGCCGTCGTAGATCCACGCCAGCGGCTTGCGGATGTCGTCGTCGCTCATCACGCCGTCGGTGTCGCCGCCGGCGTTGCCGTAGTTGATGTAGTGCGCGCCGAGCCCTGGCGTGAAGGGCCCGGCCCGGTGGAGGCCCGCCTTCTCGGCGTCGGCCACCGTCGGGTACCGCAACGCGACCTCGCGGGCGAGGGTCAGCTGCCGGGCCAGCTCCACGCGGTCAGCCTTCGAGATCGCCTGCGGGAAGCTCGGGCCGTGCTGCATACCGTTCTCGAGTTTGGAGAACCCGCGATCGTCGACGGCCGTGGCGCCCGCCATGTCGTGGTCCTCCATGGCGGTCATGTCGTGCGCCTTGGTGGTGGAGCTGGTCTTCGCCTTGGCCTTCGCGCCGCCGGCCGACTCGGCCTGGGCCGTGTCGGATGAGCACGCGGCCGCGGCGACCACGAGCACGGCGAACAGCGACAACCAGATACGACGGTGCATCGTCATCTCCCCCGAGAGTTCGCGCCGCACGGTGCGTGCCGCAACCGCCCAGCCTAGGCACTTTCCGCCCTGAGCGGGCGCGCTCAGGTGCCGGTCCACTCCGGCGCACGCTTCTCGGCGAACGCCTTCGGGCCTTCCTTGGCGTCGTTGGAAGTGAAGACCTTTCCGGTCAGCGGACCCTGGATCGCCCAAAACTCGGCTTCGGTGACGCCGAGCGTCGACCGGATGAGCTGCTTGGACGCGGCGACCGCGAGCGGGGCGTTCTGGGCGACCCGGGTTGCGAGTTCCATGGCCACGTCGACGGCGCTTCCCTTCTCGGCGAGCCGAGCGATGAGCCCGAACTCGTGGCCGTCCTCGGCCGTGATCGGATCACCGGTGATCGCCATCTCCATCGCCTTGCCGTATCCGACTCGGCTGGGCAAGCGCAGTAATCCGCCACCCGCGGCGAAGAGACCGACGCCGACCTCGGGGATACCCAGGCGCGCCCCTTTGGCCGCAACCAGCAGGTCACAGCTGAGCGCCAACTCGAGACCACCGGCGAGGGCGAACCCTTCAATAGCGCCGATGAGGGGCTTCTCCGCACCGTTCTGCACGAAGGTCATCATCGGGCCGATGTCTTCGCCCTTCGCGAATGCCTTGAGGTCCATCCCGGAACTGAACCCACCGCCGGCGCCCGTGAGGACACCGGCCGTGAGTGCGGAATCGCCGTTGAGTTGCTCGACCGCGTCCCAGAGCCCGCGCGCCAGATCACCGTTGATGGCGTTCTTCGCCTCGGGACGGTTCAGGGTAATGAGCAGCACCCGACCACGAGTTTCGACCAGGACCGCTTCGTTCGTTGCCTCAGCCATGCTCAACCTCTCACTTCGGGGGCATGCGAATGCCACCGTCGACGCGGATCACTTCGGCGTTCATGTACGAGTTGGTGATGCACTCGATGACCACCGACGCGAGTTCGTCCGGCGCACCCAGACGCTTGGGGAACAGGACCGACTGACCGAGGTGATTCTTGAACGCCTCGGACGCCTCGCCGGTGCCGTAGATCGGGGTGTCGATGAGCCCGGGCGCGATCGTGCACACCCGGATCCCGACCGCCGACAGGTCGCGGGCGATCGGCAGGGTCATGCCGACGATCCCGCCCTTCGACGCGGAGTAGGCGGCCTGGCCGATCTGCCCGTCGAACGCGGCGGCGGAGGCCATGTTGACGATCGCACCGCGGGCACCGTCGGCGTCGACCGGGTCGGTCTTGGCCATCGCCGCGGCCGACAGCCGCAACATGTTGAACGAACCCAGCAGATTGACCTTGATGACGAAGTCGAACTGCGACTGCGGCATCGGGTCGTTGTTCCGGTCGACCGTGCGGCCGGCACTGCCGAGCCCGGCCGAGTTGACCAACGCCCGCAGTGGCCCCATCTCCGACGCCGCCGCGACCGCGGCGGTGCCGTCCTCTTCCGAGGACACATCGCAGTGGACGAACAGGCCGCCGAGTTCCTTGGCGAGCGCAGTACCGCCCTCGTCGTTCAGGTCCGCGATCACGACCCGCGCCCCGAGGGCCGCGAGCTGGCGGGCCGAGGCTTCACCGATTCCCGACGCGCCGCCCGTGACGACTGCCGATGCTCCGTTCAGATCCAACCGTGCCATCAGGCTTCAATCCTCTCGATGATCGTGGCGTTGGCCATACCGCCGCCTTCACACATCACTTGCATTCCGTAGCGACCGCCTGTGCGCTCCAGCTCGTTGAGCAGCGTCGCCATCAGCTTCGTGCCCGAGCTTCCGAGCGGGTGGCCCAACGCGATCGCGCCGCCGTTGACGTTCACCTTGTTCAGGTCTGCACCGGTCTCCTTGGCCCAGGCCAGCACGACCGAGGCGAAGGCCTCGTTGACCTCGAACACGTCGATGTCGTCGATCGTGAGACCGCTCTTCTCGAGGATCTTCGCCGTCGCCGGGATCGGACCCTTGAGCATGGTCACGGGGTCGGTCCCCGCAACCGCGAACGAGTGGAACCGGGCCCGCGGCTTCAGGCCGAGCTCGGCGGCCTTCTCCGCACTCATGATGAGCACGGCCGACGCGCCGTCACAGATCTGTGACGAGTTCCCCGCCGTGATCGTGCCGTCTTCCTTGAACGCCGGCTTGAGCGTCGCCAACTTCTCGGGCGTGCTGCCTTCGCGAATGCCCTCGTCGGTCGTGTGCATTTCGGTGCCCTCACCGAGGTCGACGGGCACGGGAATGATCTCGTTCTCGAACCGGCCCTCACTCGTCGCCACGAACGCGCGCCGCTGGCTCTCGGCACCGAAGGCGTCCATGTCCTCACGGGTGATTCCGTACTCGGCGGCGATCATGTCGGCGCCGATGCCCTGCGGCGGAAGGCCGCTCTCGGCGTACCGCTCCATCTGCGCGGGTGGGAACGGGAAGCCCATGCCCTGGACGACCGAGGCGCCCATCGGTGTACGGGTCATGACCTCGACCCCGGCGGCGACCACGACGTCGTACGCGCCGGCCATCACGCCCTGCGCGCCGAAGTGCATCGACTGCTGACTCGATCCGCACTGACGGTCGATGGTCGTCGACGGCACCGACTCGGGCCAACCGGCCGCGAGGACTGCGTTGCGGCCGATGTTGAGCGACTGCTCACCGACCTGCATCACACAGCCCATGATCACGTCGTCGACCACGGCCGGATCGAGGTCGTTGCGCTCGGCCAGCGCGTTGAGCACATGTGCCGCCAACGCGGCGGGGTGCCAGTCCTTCAGCTTGCCGTTGCGCTTGCCACCTGGCGTACGCACGGCATCAACGATCACAGCATCAGTCATCGGGGTTCTCCTGGTAGTCGAGTTGGAACAGGGGTCGGACAACAGATCGGTTCACGAGCGCTCCGCGGGGTGGCCGATGGCTCGGGTGAGGTTGGTCTGGAGTTGCTGGAGGACGGCGGTGAGCGCCTGCCGGTCGGCCCGGCTGAGCCCTGACCGCAGTTCGGTGCGCAGCGTCGTGTCGATCGCGGTGACCTGCGCGACGAGGCCGCGGCCCAGTTCGGTCACCTGGATCTGCCAGACCCGCCGGTCGGTCGGATCCGGGTGCCGCTCGACGAGGCTCCGAGCCTGGAGTCGGTCGATCGTGGCGCCGGTGGCGGCGCGGCCCTGGCCCAAGTGGTCGGCGATCTTGGTCTGAGTCACCGGGCCGAAGTCGGCCACGTAGACGAGCACGATGGCCTGGGTGAGGTTGAGGTCCAGCGCCGCGAACCGCTGGTCGTACGCGTCGCGAAGCAACCGCGCGGTCGTGATGAGCGTCGCCTCGACCCGCTGCCACGGCGGCGCATCCAGCTCGGGCGCGGGACGGGTGGTCACTCGGACAGCTGTACGCCGACAGATTGCATGGCTCCATACAATATGCACCAAGACCGATCGGCGCAAGATCAACCGGACGCGATCGCCGCCCTGAGTTCCTCCATGCTCGGGTAGTCGCCCACCCCGTCCGATCGATACACCCAGCGGAGTCGTCGATCCGGGTCGACGATGGCGACCCCGGACAACCGCCGCCAGTCGCCGGTGATCCGCCCTTGCCGAGCGCCGCGCCGGAAGGCCGCAACGTAGCGGCGGATCGTCGCGGACCGAAACCACTCTCCCCACCCGGTTCGACCGATGTCGAGCGCCTTGTAGAGCGCCGCGTCCGCATCGACAAGGAGCTCGAACGGCATGCCCTCGGCCATCAGTCGCTCGGCCTGCCAGGCTGCCCCGGTTCCGACCACGATCACGTCGACGCCCAGTTGTTCGAACTCCTCCGCGTGCTCACGCAACTGCGCGAGGAAATCCAGGCACGGGATTCAGCCGTAGTAGCGGATCGCGACGACCAACAACATCCGGTGCAGAAACTGGCCCAACTCGACCGACTCACCCGTCGCGCGCTCGACCTCGATCCGAGGGAGCACCGCGCCGACGTCGACCACGACAGTGAGGGTAGAGGACCTTCGCCCCTAGTCATACGTCGGGGACGACAATACCGTCGGGGGTATGGCAACCCGTCGCGACTTTCTGGGCGCGCTTGCCGGTGGTGCTGCGCTCCTGAGCCTCACCGCGTGCGGCGACGACTCGTCGACGCCCGATCTCCCGGCGGCGGGCCGCGCCTTCGCCGCACCACGCGAACGGCGCAGCCGGAACGGCGTGCTCGACGTGACCCTCGTGGCCGATGCACGCGCCGTGCGGTTCGGTTCGGGTCGCCGGTTCGCCTACATCTACAACGGCACGACCCCTGGACCGACACTGCGAATCCGCCCCGGTGACACGCTGCGCATCCGGCTGATCAACCACCTCGACGAACCGACCAACCTCCACACCCACGGCCTCCACGTTTCACCGTCGGGTTCGGCCGACAACATCTTCGTGGTGGTGGCGCCGGGCGCCTCGCATCAGTACGAGTACCCGATCCCCGACGATCATCCGAGCGGCCTCTTCTGGTATCACCCCCACCACCACGGGTCGGTCGCCGAGCAGGTCTTCGGCGGCCTCGCGGGCGCGATCATCGTCGACGACGCGCTCGACGAGTTGCCCGAAATCGCCGCGTCGACCGAACGAGTCATGGTGCTGGCCGACCCCGCGATCGGGAGTTCCCCCGATGCCTTCGGGGCATCGATGATGGAACGCATGCAGGGACGCCAAGGCGACGTCGCGCTCGTGAACGGCCTCGTCGCTCCGACCCTGCGGACCGCGGCGGGATCCCTCGAACGGTGGCGGCTGGTCAACGCCAGCGCGTCGCGCTACTACCGGCTCGTTCTCGCGGGATCCGTGATGTACCAGATCGCGACCGACGCCGGACGCCTGGCCCGACCGATCGCGGTCGAGGAGGTGCTCATCGCCCCCGGCGAACGGGTCGAACTCCTCGTCGCGCCCGGTCGTGCCGGTCGGTACGCGTTCCGAAGCCTCCCCTACGACCGCGGCGCCCCCATGATGGGCGGGGGTGGCATGGGCGGCGGCATGGGTGGCGGTATGGGTGGCGGCATGGACGGCACCTCCGGGACGACCGACACCCTCATGCTCGCCACGCTGGTCGTGACCGGGAGCGCAGCGCCGGCGTCGCTTCCTGCGGTTCTGGCCGATGTCCGGTCGATCACCGCAACGACCGTCGACCGCGAGCGCGAACTCACACTCGCGATGGGCATGGGCGGAGGCGGCATGGGCGGCGGTATGAGCGGGATGTCGCCGACGATCGACGGCAAGACGTTCGCGCACGATCGCACCGACATCGCCACCCAACTCGGCGCGGTCGAGGAATGGACCGTCGCCAACACGTCGAGCATGGACCATCCGTTCCATCTCCACGTCTGGCCGTTTCAGGTCGTCGACGACGGCAGCGGTCGAAGTCGACCCGGGTGGAAGGACACCGTGAACGTGCCGGCGAACTCATCGGTGCGGATTCGACTCGCCTTCGGCGACCTTCGCGGTCGGACGGTCTTCCACTGTCACATCCTCGATCACGAGGACCTCGGAATGATGGGCGTCATCGAGGTCACTTGACGCCCGGGCCGGTGAGCGGACGGCGCGGTGAGGTTTTGAGCGTCTCGTCCGGGCGGTACCATTCCTCCCGTACCGGGACAGCTTTGGGGGAGAAACCGTGCGGTCGGTCCGAGTCCTTGCAATGACAACTGTGGCGGTGCTCGTCGCGAGTGGTTGTTCGATGTTGCAGAGTGCCCAACGCTACGAAGCCGCGATCGGCACCGTCCCGCGACCGTTCTGGTGCGCGCCGACCACCGGCACCGCGCTGAACCCGGCCGACTGCACCAGCCTCTCCGCCCAACTCGACCTCGCGGCGCTCGCCGCGAATCAGCGGCACACGGCCGGCGACGCGCTCGCCGACGGCGCGATCGGCACCGCCTACGTCGTGGGGGTCGGCGCCGCGTTCCGGTTCCGCGGGCCCACCGCAACGTTCGATCCTGCGGCACCCGACACGCTGCTGTACGACAACACGCCGAGCGGTTCCCAAATCGCCGGTGTCGAGTGGAACGTCAGCGGGCCATCGGCGCCCGCCGGCTTCACCGGGCCGAACGATGTCTGGTCAGCCGTCACCGGCGGCTGGCGGTTGCGGGCCTGGATCCTGCGTCCGTTCCAGCATGAACCGAATGTCTTCAACACCACGCACCCGTGCCTCACGGGCCTCGGCGCGGTCTACGACGTCACCGCGTCGTGTTACACGGCCACCCACATCAACCCGCTCCGGGTGCTCGTCACGAATGACGACGGTTTCGACGCGGCGGGTATCGACGCCGCGGTCGAGGCGTTGCGCGCACTCGCCAACGTGCAGGTCTCGGTGACCGCGCCAGCGACCAACCAGAGCGGGACCGGCGGCAACACGTCACCGGATCCGCTTGTCGCGAACCCCGGCCTCACCGCAAGCGGCTACCCGGCCACCGCGGTCCAGGGATTCCCAGCCGATTCGGTCCGCTACGCGCTCAAGACCCAGCACCAGAACCCCGACCTGATCGTGTCGGGAATCAACAACGGTCAGAACCTCGGACCGATCACCAGCATCTCGGGCACGGTGGGCGCGGCACGCGTTGGTGGCCGCGCCGAGATCCCGTCGGTCGCGCTCTCCCAAGGGCTGGGTTCGCCGCCCGACTTTCCGAGCGGCGCGGTCGCGCTCATGAGTTGGGTCAACGATTTCCTGCTGGGTCGGGTGGGCCCGCAGCGGTTCGAGTCGGTGGCCAACATCAATATCCCGACCTGTACCTCGGGAACGATCCGCGGCACGCGCGTCCTCCCCCTCGCGACCGACACCACATCGGGCAACCCCGTCGGCAACGCCGACTGCACCTCGACTGCGACCTCTCCGGTGGACGACATCGCCGGATTCCTCAACGGTTTCGTGACGATCTCGAGCATCGGCACCTGACGCTGGCCCTTCAACCGCACCCCGCCTCGGAATAGACCCGGCTCCCACCGGGTTCCCCGTCCCGATGCTCGACGTCCCGTTCGCACTCGCGTTCGGCGCGGGGATGGTCGCGACCGTCAACCCGTGCGGGTTCGCGATGTTGCCGGCCTACCTCGGCTTCTTCGTCGGGTCCGATTCGGCCGATCGGGCCGCTCGCGATCGCATCGCCCGTGCGCTGGTCGTCAGCGGTTCGATGACGGCAGGTTTCATCACCGTCTTCGGCATGGTCGGCCTCCTCGTGCAGACCGTGGCTTCGTCGATCGACGACCACCTCTCCAAGGTCACCATCGTGATCGGGATCATCCTGGTCGGGCTCGGGGCATGGTTGTTGAGCGGCCGGGAACTCCGGGTACGGGGACCTCGAATCCAACGCGGCGGTCGCGACGGCACGGTGCTCTCGATGTACCTCTTCGGCGTCTCGTACGCCACCGCCTCGCTGTCCTGCACGCTCGGGCCGTTTCTCGTCGCGATGACACCGACCTTCCGGTCCGCCGGAGTGGCCGCCGGATTTCTCGCCTTCGTCGCCTACGCGCTCGGGATGGGACTCGTCATCGGTGCGGTGACGGTCGCACTCGCCGGCGCGCAGCAAGCCTGGGTCAGCCGCCTGCGTTCGATCGGACCGGCGGTGAACCGGATCTCGGGCGCGCTGCTCGTCCTCGCGGGCGCCTACGTCACCTGGTATGGATATTGGGAGTTACGAAACACTTTCGACGCCGACCCGATTATCGACGGCGCCACTGGTATACAGGAGTGGCTGACCCGACAGGTCGCTGATCTCCCCCGTTGGCCGATCGCCGTGGCGCTCATCGCGGTGATCGGATTCGTCCTCGTCTGGCGGCGAGGGCGATCGGACGGCGACACCGCCGAACCCGACACCGCCGGACCTGACACCGAGCCACCCCCACCCGAGGACGATCCGCATGCGTAGGACCCGAATCCTTATCGTCGCCGTGACCCTCGGCCTCGCCGCGTGCGGCGGATCCTCGAGTCAATCCTCGGGGAATGCGCCACCCACGACGCCCGCCAACGTGAAGCTGCCCGCCGTCGAGGTACAGAACTCGGGCACCGGCGAGACGGTGAACTTCGCCAGCATCCTGCCCGCCGAGAAACCGGTGTTGTTCTGGTTCTGGGCCCCTCACTGACCCATTTGCAACCGGGAAGCCCCCGGTGTCGAGCAGTTTGCTCGAGCGAATCAAGCCACCCTCACCGTCGTCGGCGTCGGCACCCAGGACTCGTTCCCGGAGGCCCGGGAGTTCCACGACAAGTACGACATCACCTTCGACCTGCTCTGGGATCCATCATTCGAAACCTGGCAGGCCTTCGGTATCACCAGCCAACCCGCGGCGGTCCTGGTGACACCCAAAGGCAAGGTCATCCGAGGTTGGCAAGGCACCTTCCCCGAGGACCAGGTCGTCGAGCTGGCCAAGGGAATCGCGTAAGCGGCACAAGTCGGCCCGGACCAGAAGGGATCCGTCACCATCGATGAGCCCGGCTGGGTTCTCAGGCCGGGTTCATGTCGCGCCGACGCACAACGCCCCCGGGGTGCCATCCTGAATCCCCGCTCCGGACCTGACGAGAGGACCACCATGCCCGGCGACGACCTCGAACCTCCGACCGACTCCACTGACCCCACCGAGGAGGCTCCGGCGACCGCGGCGACCGTCGCCGACACCACCGAGACGCCCGTCGTCGCCGAGCCGACGTCGACCGACGCGGCCCGCCCGGCTCGCCGTGGGTTCTTCGTCCCCGCCTGGCTCGCCCTCGCGCTGGGCGGCCTCGTGATCTTCGCGCTCGGTCTCGGTACCGGCCTGCTCGTCGGCGACGATCGCTGGGATCACCACGACCGCGACGGATTCCGCATCGAGTTCGGCGACCGGCCGGGCGCCGGGCGCGGTCAGGGACCGGGCGGCAACGGGCCGTTCCCGTTCGGCGGAGACGGACCCGGTCGCCAGGGCGGCCAAGGCCGGCAAGGCGGTCAGGGCACCACGCCCGGCCGACCGGAGGTTCCCAACCGGCCATCCACGCCAAGCCAGCCGTCGACCCCCCGCACGGGCATGGCGGCGTTCATCGGCATCGTGCCGGAAGACTCGACCGATCCGCCCGGCGTCACCATCGTGCGACTCGCGCCCTCCGGACCGGCGGCCACCGCCGGCCTGAAGTCGGGCGACGTGATCACGGCCATCAACGGCACCGATACCGACACCGTCGCCGCGCTGCGGTCGGTCCTGGCCGATTACGAACCCGGCGATGTCCTGAAGGTGACGTACTCCCGCGACGGGAAGTCGGCGACACTCGAGGTCACCGCGACCAGCCGGAACACGACGCCACCGCAGTAGTCCTCAGGCGGGTCCGCCCGCGGTGCGCCGGGGCACGCGCATCATCGAACAGTCGGCCACCGCGACGATGTGGTCGTCGGTGTCGGCCACCTGACATTCGACGACGATGAGTTGTGATCCGCGCCGCACCACGGTCGCCCGAGCGACCACGGCGTCAGTACGCGGGCGGCCGAGGTACCGAACATGCATGTCCGAGGTGATGAGCGACTCGGCCTCCGCGTCGAACCCGGTGCTCACCGCCGCCAGGGCACAGGCGAAGTCCACCACCGTGGCGACGGCGCCGCCATGCAGACTGCCGGTCGGGCCCAGCGCGGCTGGGCGAATCGGCAATCGGACCTCGGCCCGGCCCGAGCCCGGCTCGGGGCGTTCGAACTCGAACCCCAACAGGTCGTGCAACGGAATCGCGATCGCGGCCAACGCGGCCTGGGCCACGTCGGATGCGTCACCGAGACTGGCGTCGCTCACGTGGCTTCACCGATCACGCCCGAGACCGGCAATGCGTTGAGCCCGCGTATGAACATCCGGGTGTTCCACTCCGGGGCGCCGGCGAGTTCGAGGTCGTGCAGGCGCGCGAAGATCGCGCCGAAGGCGATCTCGGCCTGCAGCCGAGCCAGATGAGATCCCAGGCATGCATGGATCCCGGCCCCGAACTGGAGATGTTGGCTCGCATCCGGGCGGTCGACCAGCAGCTGATCGGCATCCGGCCCCCAGCGTCGGGGGTCCCGGTTCGCCGAAGCCGGGCTCGCGTAGAGCACGGATCCCGCGGGCAGTTCGGTGTCCCCCACCACCGTCGGGACCGTCGTGATCCGGCGCACGAACTGGTTGGGCCCGTCGTAGCGCAGGAACTCCGACACCCCGTTACGCAGCAGGTCCGGCTCCGCCTGCATACGGGCGAGCTGATCGGGGGCCCGGAGCAACGCCAGCATGCCCGCGCCGATGAGGGCCGCGGTCGGCTCGTGACCGGCCATGTAGAGGGTGACGAGTTGGGCGATCAAATCCTCCTGCGACAATCCCTCGCCGTCGATCTGCGCGTGCACCAGCGTCGACATCAGGTCATCGGTCGGCGCCGCCCGTTTCTGGTCGGCTTGGTCTTCGAGATAGGCGTACATCGCGTCGAGACCGCGGAGGCATTCTTCGCGCTCGGCCTGGCCCATGACCGGATCGACCGTCCGGGCCACGCATTGGGTCCAGTACCGGAACTGGGGTCCGTCTTCTTCGGGCATGCCGAGCATCTCGGAGAAGATCTCGACGGGGAGCGGGTACGCGAAGTCGGCGATGAGATCGAACTCGATCCGACCGGCACCGTGCCGTTCCCGCAACCGATCGAGGGCCTCGTCGACCCGCCGCGTGATCTGATCGCGGAGCTGGCCTATCTCGCGTGGGCGGAACGGGTCGGCCATGAGTGCCCGGATCCGGGCATGGTCGGGATCGTCGAGCAACACGACCGTTCGTGACGCGCGGGGTTGTTCGGACAGATGCGCGAGTTCCATCTTCGTCAACGCATTCGGCGTCGCGTGGTGGATGTCACTCGAGATCGTCGGGTTGCGCACCAGCTTGCCGACATCGTCGAACCGCGTGACGATCCATCCCTGCAGGAGTTCGGACCGATGGACCGGATCGGCATCGCGCAACGCGGCGTACTGCGGGTAGGGGTCGTCGGCGAAACCCGGTGCGAACAGATCGAAGTGCACCGCGACGCCGTCGCCTGAGGTGGCCATACGGTCGCTCAGCTCGCGCCGGCCATCATCCGCGCCGCCGCGAAGGTGGGGCACCGCAACGCCTCGGCCGGGATGTCGATCGCCGCCAAGGGGACCGCGACCTCGGCCGGGCTCGGACCATGCTGGGCTGCGAGCGGGGCCAGCGCCTCGAGGTCGAACCCGTAGAGCCGGGCCGCGTTCTCGCCCACCATGGCGCGGACCTCGGCCTCCGGCACACCCGCGAACGAGAGGCGCAGATGGTCGCGCGAGTACGGCCAACATCCCTCGAGGTGCGGGAAGTCACTCCCCCACATCACGGTGTCGAGTCCGAGCCGATCCCGCATTGCGACCTCGGCCGGACGGATGAAACTGGAACCGAGATGACACTGCCGGGCCCAGTACTCGCTCGGCGTCAACGACAACGGTCCGATGCTCTGCCCGAACTTCGCTTCCTGCGAACCGGCCGCGCCACCGGCACCGGCGAGCCGGTCGCGGTAATAGTCGAGCCGGGTCAGTTCGTCCGGCACCCATGCGGAGCCCTGTTCGGTGAAGACGAACTGCAAGTTGGGGTGGCGTTCCATGACCCCCGCGAAGATCAGGTGCCACAGGGTGCGGTGGGCCCACCACGTGACCTCGAGGAGGAAGACGGCCTGGGCCGCCGGGTACTCGCCCATGTCGGGCGCAGCGCTGCCGCTGTGGTGGTTGATCGGCATTCCGAGTTCTTCGCACACCTGCCAGATCGGTTCGTAGTCGGGCGCGTAGAGCGGCGGCACCCCCGATCCGGGCGGCGCGCCGGGCAGCAGGATCCCGCCGGTCAAGCCGTGAGCGTGCGCCCACCGGATCTCCTCGACGGACCCTTCGATGTTGTGGAGCGCGATCTGCGCGATTCCCGCACGCCGCCCGGGAGCAGCCGCGCAGAAGTCGGCCAGCCAGCGGTTGTGCGCTCGGAGTCCGGCCCACCGCAACGCGAGGTCGCCGTCGCCGGCGCCCGGGGGTTGATGGACGAGTGAGCCCTTCGGGAAGAACGGCGGGATGGTGTTGGGAAAGACGACCTCGGCGACGACGCCGTCGGCCTCCATCTCGCGCAGGCGGCGGTCGGAGTCCCAGTTGCGGCTGGCGTCGGCACCGACGATGTCGTCGTAGGGATTCACGAAGCTCGCCGACCACGCGTCGAACTCGTCGTGATATCGCGATTCCAGATACGGGCGGTACGCGCCGATGTCGGCCCCGCCATGACAATCGGCGGAGATGACGGTGTAGTTGTCTCCGGTCGTCGCAGTCATCGAATTCCCCTCGTGCTCGCCGTGCGCTCGCGTCCGCAACCTACAAGAACCACGAGCACGGGGCAGTGGCCCGCAGGACCAAGAGTGCGCAATAAGGTGCGGCACATGGCCCCAGACGACCTCGTGTACAACCCGTACGCCTTCGCCGTCCACGAAGATCCGTACGAGGTGTACCGGCGCCTGCGCGACGAAGCGCCGGTGTACTGGAACGACGAGTTGGCGTTCTGGGCGTTGAGCCGGTTCGAGGACGTGCACAACGGGTTCCGCGACTTCGTGCCCTATTCATCGGCCAACGGCATCGCGCTCGAAGCCCGCGGCCACGTGCAGTTCCCGATGATGATCACGCTCGACCCGCCGGAACACACGGTCATGCGCAAGCTGGTGAACCGGGTGTTCACGCCCCGCCAGGTGGCCGAGATGGAGGTCGAGACGCGTCGGATCGTGGGTGGGTACCTCGACCGGCTGATCGAGGCGGGCGGCGGCGACATCGTCACCGACCTGTCGGGCCCGTTCCCGATGGATGTGATCTCCGCCGTGCTCGGCGTGCCCGAATCCGATCGCGCCGAACTCCGGGTTCACGCCGATTCGATCCTCGTCCGCGACGACGGTTCGATGGAGATGCCCGCCGAGGCACTGGCGGGCTTCGCCGCGCTCCTGGGCTATTTCGCCGGAGATCTCCCCGGCCGCCGCGCCGGTCAGGGCGCCGGTCTCGTCACCGACCTCGCGATGATCGAGGTCGACGGTCGCCGCCTCACCGACGACGAAGTGCTGGGCTTCTGTTTGCTCTTCATCATCGCGGGCCACGAGACCACCACGAAGATGGTGGCGAACGCGGTCGAGTTGCTGAGTCGCCATCCCGACCAACGCGCCGCGATCGTCGCCGATCCCACTCTCGTTGCGAACTGCGTCGAGGAGGTACTGCGGTTCCACAACTCGACGCAGTACATGCACCGCACCCTCACCGCCGACACGGAACTGCACGGCCAGACGATGCGCGCCGGCGACTCGGTCCTCCTGCTCATCGGTGCTGCGAACCGCGACGAGCGCGAGTTCGGTCCCGACGCAGATCGGTTCGACATTCGGCGGGTGCCGGGCCGACACATCGCCTTCGGCTACGGACCTCACTTCTGTTTGGGCGCCGGGCTGGCGCGGATGGAGGGGCGAGTCGCGCTCGAGGAACTGCATCGCCGGATCCCGCGCTACGAGGTCGACCACGACCGGAAGGTCCGATTCCACAGCGGCAACGTGACCGGGTGGAAGCATCTCCCCATCGAGTTCCCCGCCTGACGTCGAGCCGGACGCTTCGGAGTCCGTAGATTCACTCGGATGCCCACGCACCCCGGAAGCGCCGAGATCACGCGCGAGGCCGCCCGGCGGCGCACGTTCGCGATCATCAGCCACCCGGATGCGGGCAAGACCACCCTGACCGAGAAGTTCCTGCTCTACGCCGGTGCCGTGGCCGAGGCCGGCGCGGTGAAGGCCCGGGCCGGGAGCCGGCGCGCCACCTCGGACTGGATGGCGATGGAGCAGCAGCGCGGCATCTCGATCACGTCGACGGCGTTGCAGTTCACCTACCGCGACCACGTCATCAATCTGCTCGACACCCCCGGCCACCGCGACTTCTCGGAAGACACCTACCGCGTGCTCGCCGCCGCCGATGCGGCCGTGATGGTGCTCGACGCGGCCAAGGGCATCGAAGCCCAGACGCTGAAACTCTTCGAGGTGTGCCGGACCCGCCGGCTGCCGGTCATGACCTTCCTCAACAAGTTCGATCGTCCCGGTCTCGACGCGCTCGAACTGCTCGATCAACTCGAATCCCAGCTCGAACTGATCCCGACGCCGGTCACGTGGCCCGTCGGCATCGCCGGCGATTTTCGTGGCGTCATCGACCGCCGGACCGGCGACTTCGTGCGGTTCACCCGCACCGCGCACGGCGCGACCGCGGCCAAGGAGGAACAGGTCAGCGCCGAGCAGGCCCTCGCCGAGGAAGGTGACGCCTGGACCACCGCGGTGGAGGAATGCGAACTGCTCGAGGCCGACGGCGGCAGTGTCGACGTCGAGTCGTTCCTCGACGCGACGACGAGCCCGCTCTTCGTGGGTTCGGCGCTCACCAACTTCGGTGTGCGCCACCTCCTGGACTCGATCGTCGATCTCGCGCCGCCCCCGACCGCGCGGGTGGATACCGGCGGCGTGGCCCGCGCGGTCGACGCGCCCTTCTCGGGGTTCGTGTTCAAGATCCAGGCCAACATGGACCCGGCCCACCGCGATCATGTGGCGTTCGTGCGGGTCTGCTCGGGCCACTTCGAACGCGGCATGACGGTGACCCACGCGGGAACCGGAAAAGCGTTCTCCACGAAGTACGCGGCATCGATGTTCGGGTCGGACCGCGACACGATCGACGACGCCTACCCCGGCGACGTGATCGGACTGGTCAACGCGAGCGACCTCGGGATCGGCTCCAGCCTCTACGAATCGAAGCCGGTGCAGTTCCCCGCGATCGCGACCCTCGCACCCGAACTCTTCGCGCGGGTGCGGGCCAAGGACTCCGGGCGGTACAAGCAGTTTCACCGGGGGCTCGACCAGATGGAGCAGGAAGGCGTGGTCCATGTGCTGCGCGATCCGAAGGGCGACCCCACTCCGGTGCTCGCCGCGGTCGGTCAGATGCAGTTCGAGGTGTTCGCGCATCGGCTCGAGCACGAGTTCGGTGCGGCGATCTCACTCTCGCCGACACCGCACACCGTCGCCCGCCGGACCGACGAGGCGACCGCCGCCCAGTTTCCGAGCCTCGGCGGGATCCTCGTGCTCACCCAGAAGGACGGCACGATGCTGGCGCTGTTCGAGAGCACCTGGCTCCTCCAACGCCTCGAGACCGAACACCCCGACTGGACCCTCGACGCGATCCTCGTAGAAGGCGAAGCCTCCAAGTAACCGGCTCGGCCGCCCGCGTCACACCACCGTGGCTTCGCCGGGGCCCGAGCGGCCCGGCCCGAAGGGCCAGGAGCGGAAGAGTAGAAGGCGAATCTTCTAAGTAACGGGGTGGACTCGCGAGGTGTAGACGGTGCTGGCGGATTCGGCGCCGGTGTAGAAGTTGGGGAAGGTCACGACGTGCGCGACCACGTCGACGAACACCGACTCCAACACCGTCACGAACGCGGGGTCGGGATCACCGTCGGCCCACAGGCCGAAGACCCCACCCGGATGGAGCCGGTCCGCGAGGCGGGTCAGTCCCGCGGTCGTGTAGAAGCTCGCGTGGCTGGGGTGGAGCACCGCCGCGGGCGAATGGTCGACGTCCACGAGGAACGCGTGGACGCGATCGGGTTCGCCGGTCGTGAACGCGCCGCCCGACGCGACCCGCCCGAAGAAGTCGGCGGCCACGAGCGCACACCGAGGGTCGGCCGTAAGCTCGACACCGAGCGGGACGAGATGCTGTTCGTGCCAGCCGATGACCGCGGGGAGCGCTTCGATCACTCGCACCGAGCGCACCCGCGGATCGGCGAGCGCGGCGCGGGCCGTGTATCCCAACCCCAGGCCCGCGACCACGACGTCGAGATCGGAACCGGGAAGGGTTCCGAGTCCGAGATCGGCCAGTGCGATTTCGGCCACGGTGAAGAGACTCGACATCAGGAACTCGTCGCCCAGCTTCACCTCGTAGACGTCGACGTCGAGCGTTGGCTCGCGCCGGCGGCGGACGGTGATCTCCCCCATCGGCGTCTGCTCGCGGCCGAGTTCCGCGAAGCCGAGGCTCACTCGGTGGTGCCGACTCGATGAATGATCTCCTCGGTCACCCGCACCAACCCCTGGACGCGCGGGTAGCCGAGATACTGCGCGAGATGGATCAACGACTCGCGGGCCTCGACCGGGGTGATCTCCTCGTTGCGCAGCGCCGCTTCGAGGTGGATGCCCCACGCGGTCGCGTCACCCGTCGACGCCACCGCCGCGAGAGTGATGAGTCGACGATCGCGCATCGCCAGCTGCGGCCGGGCCCACGTCTCGGCGAAGAGTTGGGTCAACATCACGTCGGCAAAGTCCATGAACCCGGGCGGCGGCAACGGCACGATGCCGCCGTAGACCTGCTCGAACATGCGAGCACCGCGCTCGAGTCGCTCCTGCTCGATCGCGGGGGCCGCGTCCGGTTCCGGGGTGTCGGTCACTGGGTGTCCTCCAAGAAATAGACGCGGCGGGCGTTCTCGCCCGCGAGTTCGGCGGCCGGCACTGCCACTCCGGCCGCGGCCGCGAGTTCGACGATGAGTCCGAGATCCTTCTCGATGATTGCGGCGTACCCGGCGAGGAACTGTTGGGTGCCCGGGTTCGCGAGATCCGCCTCCGACATGTCGTGCAGCAGCATGTAGCCCCGGGTCAGCTCACCCAACTGACCGTTGGCGTTCATCGCGGTCCGGAGCGCGTCGATCGGCAATCCGAACGAACGGGCGAGCGTCGCCGCTTCGTTGACGCCCATGAACGTGACGTAGCTCTGCAGGTTGATGCAGAGCTTCAACCGACTGGCTTGTCCGAGTTCACCGGCATGGATACGCACGTTCCCGCAGGCGGCGAGCAACGGTTCGAGTTGGGCAATGGCGTCCGGATCACCACCGAGCAGGAACGTCGACCGCCCTTCCGATGCGGCCGCGGCCCCGCCGGTCACCGCGGCCTCCACGACCGCGACCCCGAACGGCTGCGCGGCGGCGGCCGCCCATTGGGTGGTCTCGGGTGCGACGGTGCTGTGGATCGCGACGACGGAACCGCGTGCGAGGTGGGCCAGCAGACCCTCGGGTCCGTCCAGCACCGTGCGCACGTGCGCGTCGGCGGGAACGCACACACTGACCAACCGGGCGCGGGCCGCGAGATCGGGAATCGAGGTGGCCGAATCCGCACCGGCCTCGACCATGCGGCCGACGGCGTCGGCATCGACGTCGTAGACGATCACCGGCACAACCGCGCGCAGCAGACTCTCGACGAGCGGTCCGCCGATCGCACCCAGGCCGACGAAGCCGACGGGTTCCGGAGTCCCGTTCATGTCAGCGGGTTCAGGCTGGCGCCGACCAGCCAGGTACTGAAGTACTGGCTGTTGGCGCCGTAGGCCATCGCGAGCGCGACCTTGGCTCCGTCGACCTGATGTTCGCCGGCCGCGCCTCGCACCTGGAGGGCCGCCTCGGCGAAGCGGAGGAGCCCGGACGCGCCGATCGGGTTGGTTGAGAGCACACCACCCGAGCAGTTGACCGGGAAGCCGCCCCCGAGTTCGGTCGTACCGTCGTCGATCAACTTCCAGCCGTCGCCCTCAGCCGCGATGCCGAAGGCTTCGAGCCAGATCGCCTCGTGCCACGAGAACGGCACGTACAACTCCGCCATGTCGATCTGCTCGCGCGGGTTGGTGATCCCAACGTGCGAATACACATCGGCCGCGCTCTGCAGGGCGGCCGCGGGCCGCACCGGATCACGACCGGGGAAGCTCGGCGGTTCCGACCGTGACGAGGTGGCCAATACCCACGCGGGCGGGCGACCGTCGGCCGCGGCGGCCCGACCACCGGCCTCGTCGGTGAGCACCATCGCGCAGGCACCGTCGGACGACGGGCACGACTCCAGGAACCGGATCGGCTCCCACATCATCGGCGACGCCTTGACCTTCTCGATCGAGATGTCGGCGATCTGGAGATGGGCGTACGGGTTCTTCAGTGCATTGAGGCGATCTTTGACCGCAACCTTCCACCCGATGTGCTCCGGCGCACCGCTGCGGTGGATGTACGCACGAATGAACGGGGCAAACGCGCCGCCCGCGCCGAGCGACGCGCCCTTGCCGCTGCCGAGCGCAAACTGCGCGTTGCCCTCGGACTGCTTCTCGAACGCGACCGCCAGCACGGTGCGGTGCTTGCGCGCCTGCACGTGCGAGGCCGCAACGATCGCCGTCGTCCCGCCGACCGAACCCGCGGTGTGCACCCGGAACATCGGTTTGCCCACCGCGCCGAGCGCGTCGCTGAGGTAGAGCTCGGGCTTCATGACACCCTCGAAGAGGTCCGGGGCTTTGCCGAGGACGATCGCGTCGATGTCGGCCAAACTCATCTGCGCGTCGTCGAGCGCCCGGAAGACCGCTTCCCGCACGAGACCGCCGAACGACACGTCGAGCCGGCGGGACTTGTGATGGGTCTGGCCGATGCCGACGATGGCACAAGGCTCCGTACTCATGACCGACCCTCCAGGACGCAGACGAGGTTCTGTTGTAGTGCGGGGCCCGACGTGGAGTGCGCGAGCGCCCGGTTGCCACCGCCGAAGATGTGGTTGGCGGCGTGGCCGATCCGACACAGCCCGGTGGCCATGATCGGGTTGGCCGCCAAAGCACCACCCGAGGCGTTGACCACGACGTCGGCACCGAGTTCGAACACGTGCCGCAACAACAGTTCTTCGTGGGTGAACGCGGCTTGGAGTTCGGCCACCTCGATCGGCCCGTCGGCGACGCCCGCCGCGGCCGCCGCGATCCGGGTCGACGGTGAATCGGCCAGCGATCGGAACGACGGGTTGTGACACTCGGTCCGGTGATCGAACCCGGTGATGTACGCCGGGCGATCGACCAACTCGCGGGCGCGGTCGCCGCGGACGAGCACCATGGCGGCCGCCCCGTCGGTGATCGGTGGCACGTCGTGCTTGCGTAACGGCTCGCGCAGGTAGTCCTCGGTCAACAAGGCGTCGACATCGCCCTGGCCGCGGGATCGCACGGCGACCTCGGCCATCGTGCGCTCGGATGCGATCCCCGCGTCGATCACCGCGCGGGCCTGGAGCGCCGCGAACGTCAACGGATCGACGCCCAGCGGGGCCAGGAAATACGGATCCATCTCCATCGGATAGATCAACGCCGGATCCCCGGTCGAGGATCGACCCGACCCGGTGACGACCGCGATGTCGATGTCGCCTTCCTGCAACCGCAGCCAGGCTTCGTACAACGCCCACGCACCGTCCATCTCGACGTGCGAGTCGCGCTTGGGTGGCCACGCACCGATCGCGTCGAGGTTCGAGACGAACGAGAACGCTTGGCCGGTGATGTAGTCGCAACTCCCCAAGCAGGTGAAGTCGATATCGGTACGGGTCAGGCCGAGCGGGGTGATCGCATCGGTGATCACGTCGAGGAGCATCTTGGTCTCGGATTGCTCGGTCCGGCGCACCAGCGGCGTGTGCGCCCACCCGACGACGGCAATGTCTCGTGAGGTCGGCATCAGAAGATCCGGTTCACGAGGTCGGGGTCGTCGATATCGGGTTCACCATTCGCCATCCATCCCAGCAGCGCGCCGGCCGATCCACCCATGCCTCCGCCTTCGTCGATCGCTTCGGCCGGCGACGCGAAGATCGCGCCGACCCGTTGACCCACGTGCACCTCGTCGGCCGGGAGGTCGATCACCGGTTGGTACGGGAGGATGACGTCGGTGCCGTCGAGCAGGACGAACGCCCGCACGAACGGCTCGGTCTCGGTCTGGCCCGGATACTGCACGGGGCTGACGATCGCGAAGTTGGTAATCGTGCCCACGTGCGGGAGGTCGACCTCGTTCGCCTCGCCGAGCGCGACCGCGTCGATCGGGCAGTAGCCGCGTCCGCCGGTGTACACCCGCGCACAGACCGGGCACTCGTGGCCCAGCAGGCGCTGTTCCAGTGAGGCCTCGACGACCCGATCGGCCGCCGCGGGGACCGGGTTCCGATACGTGATCGATGCTTGGTAATCCATGCGCATCACCGGTTCCGCGCTCGGCCCCGCGTCGACACCTTCGATCTCGGAGTCCTCACCGAGCACGAAGCAGACGATGTCGGTGATCGCACCCACCCGCGTGCCGCGCCAGCGCGGTGCGACCCGCGCACCGTCGGACAACGCCGAGGGAGTCCCGCAGTCGACGGCGTGCAGCAACGGGGTCGTCGCGCCATCCAGCCGAATGAACGCAAAGGCGAAGGCGTGGTCGAGCGGGTGCTGTTCCGACGGCACCGGGACCCACGTCCACGATTCGACGGTGCCGGCCGGGCCGACTTCGACCAGGTCGTGGGACAG
>JANLRZ010000109.1:0-67815 GCA_031362155.1 Acidimicrobiia bacterium
CCCGAACAGCACACCGACTTCATCTTCACGGTGGTGGGCGAGGAGCTCGGATTCGTCGGCGGAGCCGTGGTGCTGGGGCTCTTCGCGATTATTGTGTGGCGAACTTCCCGTGCGGCCCGGCTGGCTCAAGATCCATTCGGAGCGCTGTGTTGCATGGGAGTCCTGGCGATGTTCGTTGCCCAAGTGTTCGAGAACGTGGGAATGGCCACCGGCATCATGCCGGTGACCGGGATCCCACTTCCCTTCATGAGCTACGGCGGGTCGTCGATCATCGTGTCGTTCGCGTGCATTGGTCTGGTCGCCAATGTGCACATGAGGAGGTTCAGTTGAAGGCGTCGCGCGGCAGGTTCCTGGTGGGTGGCATCGCGATCGCGGTCACGCTCGGCGCGTGCTCGAGCAGTGGTACCGACCGGGTTTCGGCGCGTTCGGCCGCGCCGCGCGCGAAGCACCAGGGTTCGTCGTCGACCTCCTCGTCGTCTTCGTCCTCCTCGTCGTCGACGAGTTCCACGACCGTCACGACCGCGCCGTTCGACGGTCTCCGGCCCGGCAGCTCGGGTCCGGAGGTCACCGCCCTCCAACAGCGGCTGGCCGAACTGCACTACGACGTCAGCCCCGATGGGCAGTACAGCGCGGCCACCTCGCACGCCGTGATGGCGTTCCAGAAGGTCAACGGGCTCGGCCGCGACGGCGTGGCCGGACCGGCGACCCGAGCGAAGCTGGCGAGCCCGGTGATTCCGGGCGCGTCGGTTCCGAGCGGAGGTTCGACCCGGGTGGAGGTCGATGTCGCGCGGCAGGTCCTGTTCTTCTACAAGGGTGGCAGCCTGTACCGCATCGTCTCGGTCTCGACCGGGAGCGGCGAGCGCTTCTGCGTCAAGGGTCGGTGCGCGACGGCGGTGACGCCCGGAGGTTCGTTCCGGGTCTCGGGCAAGGTCGGCGGGTGGCAGACCGGCGACCTGGGAAAGCTCTACAAGCCTTCGTACTTCAACGGCAACATCGCGATTCATGGGGCAACGTCGGTCCCTGGCGGCCCGGCGTCGCACGGGTGTGTTCGGGTTCCGATGATCTCCGCCGACTGGATCTACGCGTCGCTGCCGGTGGGGACCCCGGTCTACGTGCTCAACGGCCCGCGTGTCCCGGCGCCGTTCTCGGATGCACCACCGCCGCCGCCTCCTCCGACTGTGGCCCCGACCGTCCCACCGACCCTGCCGCCACCGAGCACGACCACCACGACCTCGTCCACCACCACGACGACCACGACGTTGCCGTCGACGACGACAACCACGTGAACCCTGCCGAGTAGGCTCGACCCGTCATGACCAGTCTCTGGCCCCGGATCGAGCCGCTCCTGGCCGGGGTCGAGAAGCCCGCCCGGTACATCGGGATGGAGCGCGGCAGCCGGCGTCCGCATCACGGACCGGGCGCGGTCTCCTGGCTTCTCGTCTACCCGGATACGTATGAGATCGGGCTGCCCAATCAAGGCCTGCAGATCCTGTACGAAATCCTGAACGAGCGCCCCGACGCAGCGGCGGAACGTTCCTATGCACCCTGGCTCGACCTCGCGGCGGCGCTGCGCGAACACGCGGTGCCACTCTTCTCGGTCGATACGCACCGACCGGCCGCCGATTTCGACATCGTCGCGTTCAACTTGTCGGCCGAGCTCGTCTACACGAATCTCCTCGAATGCTTGGACCTCGCCGGGATTCCCGTGCGCGCGGACCAGCGGAGCGAGGATGATCCGGTCGTGGTCGCGGGTGGCCACTGCACGTTCAATCCGGAGCCGATGACCGATTTCGTCGATGCGTTCGTGATCGGTGATGGGGAAGAACCCGTCGGCGAGATGACCGAGTGCATCGGCGACTGGAAGCGGGCCGGTCGACCGGGCGGTCGCACCGGAATGCTTCGGGCGCTGGCCGCGGTGGCCGGCGTGTACGTGCCGTCGATGTACGACGTCGAGTACGACGGTCCCGCGCTGGCGTCGGTGACGCCGAGGTTCAGTGATGTGCCCGCCGTCGTGGAGAAGCGGACGATCGCCGACCTCGCCGATTGGCCGTATCCGAAGGAACCACTCGTCCCGCTGATCGAGGTCGTGCACGACCGGCTCAACGTCGAGCTGTTCCGTGGGTGCACCCGCGGCTGTCGGTTCTGTCAGGCCGGAATGATCACCCGCCCCGTACGGGAACGGCCCGCCGAGCAGGTTCGGGCCATGGTCGAGGCCGGTTTGGCCCGCACCGGGTACGACGAGGTCGCGCTGACGTCGCTGTCGAGTGCCGACTTCAGCGGCATCGATTCCTTGGTGTCCGAGCTGGTCAGCGATCAGATCGGCTGCGGCAATGTGGGGGTGTCGCTCCCGTCGCTCCGAGTCGACGCGTTCACCGTCGGCATCGCCAGCGAGATCCAGAAGGTCCGCCGAACCGGGCTGACCTTCGCGCCCGAGGGCGGCTCGTGGCGGCTCCGGCAGGTCATCAACAAACTGATCACCGAAGAGGACCTGTACGCCGCGGTGGAGGGGGCCTATTCACAAGGGTGGCGACGGGTGAAGCTCTACTTCCTCGTCGGTCTCCCGACCGAGATGGACGAGGACACCCTCGGGATCGCCGAACTGGCGCGCAACGTCGTCAAGATCGGCAAGCAATACACGAAGCAGGCGAGCTGCACGGTCTCGGTGGGCGGGTTCGTGCCGAAGGCGCACACGCCGTTCCAGTGGTTCGGCCAGAACGGCACCGCGGAGCTGCATCGGAAGATCCACATGCTGCGCGACGACCTGCGCAAGACCGCGGCCCAAGTGCGGTGGCACGACCCCGAGGCGACCTTCGCCGAGGGCATCGCGTCGCGGGGTGATCGCCGGATCGGCGCAGTGATCGAGCGGGTCTGGCGAGCTGGGGGCACCTTCCAGGAATGGTCCGAGCACTTCCAGCTCGGTCGCTGGACCGACGCCATGGCGGCCGAAGGACTCGACCCCGACTGGTACGTCACCCGGCACCGCACCGAAGACGAAGTGTTGCCGTGGGACCACATCGCCGCCGGGCTCCATCGCGATTTCCTCTGGCAGGACTGGCAATCGTCCCTCGCGGCGCATGGGCTCCCCGATTGTCGGTGGACTCCGTGCTACGACTGCGGGGTATGCACCGACTACGCCCTCGAGCATGTGGTGGCCGCCGCGGTGCCGCCCGCGGGTGGCAGTCAGGGCACGGGCCAGGATCTCTCGCTCGGCGGCGCCGTCCCGGTGCTCCTCGGCCCAACCCGGGGGGCTCTCTCATGAAGGGTGACGCCGGATTCCCGATCCGGATCGCGTTCACCAAGAACGGGAAGGTTCGGTTCATCTCGCACCGAGATGTCGCCCGTGCCTTCGAGCGGGCATTCCGCATCGAGCAACTGCCCTTGGCCTTCACCTTGGGCTTCTCGCCCCGTCCGAAGGTGAGTTTCGGTCTGGCGCTTTCGGTCGGACACGAGTCCGACGCGGAGTATCTCGATCTCGAACTGGCCGAGCCGATCGCAGTGGAACCTCTGGCGGCCGCCATTTCGGCCGCGTTGCCGGAAGGTCTCGAAGTGTTCGACGTCGTGGCGTTGGCCGATCGCGCCCCGGCATTGCAAGAAGCGGTGACCTCGGTCGAATGGAACATCGAGGTGATCACCGGATCGGCACCGGAATCTGGTGAGATCGACGCAGGTCCCGAGCTGGTGGCGGCTCGCGTCGATGCAGTACTGGGCTCGGACACGCTGGTCGTGGACCGAATCCGCAAAGGAAAGAGCACGCAAGAAGACATCCGTTCGGTGATCCGTCGGATCACGGTCCTGGGTGCGAGTGAGCAGGGAACGTCGACGGCTGTGGAGCTGTCGACCCGCCCCACGAGTGTGCGGCCGGCCGAGTTGGTCGCCGTCATTGGTCAAGAGTTCTGCGAAGGTCGAGTCCGCCGGACTCGGCAATGGATTGAGCGCGACGGTGAACGGTTGGATCCGCTCACCGCCGACCCGCGCATCGCCCTCGAGGCGCGCGCGTCATGAGAGAAGGCATCAATGTCCGACGACACCCAGGGGACCGATCCGGTCCCGGAACCGACGCGGCGCGCACCATCGCCGGCTGAATCGACACCCAAGCAGGAATCGGCGCGCCCGGAATCTCCTGACGTCTCCGACGCCTCGGTACCCTCCGATCCCACTGGCGCAACGACCGGGACCACGGGATCACCGGCAGACGCGAACGCGCCGGCGAACGACGAGGCCGGTGGAGGCGACGGCCCGGGCACGCCAGGTTCGGGCGCGCCCCGTCCTCGTCGACGGGGCTCGCGCGGCGGCCGGAACCGTCGGCGGCCGCCAGGCGCCGGTGGCGCGACCGGTGCGGGCGCGAACTCGGGCCCGGGAGAATCCGAGCCTGATGCCGGTGATGACGCCGATCGTGAATTCGAGTCCGATCGTTCGCCGCGCTCCACGTCTGGGCCCGCGCCCCGGTCGGGGAACACTCGCGCGCCCCGGTCCCAGGGCGGCGAGTCCGACGACTCCCGCCGAGGCCACAACGAGGGGGCCGCGGCCGATCGCGGTTTGACCACCGAAGATGTCGGCGCCGAGGCGCGTGAAGAAGCCGGGCTGAGTGTCCCCTCGCCCCAGACGGTCTCCCGGCCCAAGATCGGTGACTCGCGACCGGCCCCGACGCCGGCCCCCGAAGCTGCTGGTTCCGAGGCCGGTGGTGGTGAAGCTGGATCGGGGAATGGCGCCGGCGGCGGCGCCAAGAAGCGCCGACGTCGCGGCGGGCGGAACCGTTCCCGCTCCGGCGGCGGTGGGACTGGCAGCGGCTCGGGTTCGGGCGGCGGGACCGGTGGGGGATCCGGCGGCAGCGGTCGCGGCGGCGGGAACGGCGGCGGGGGCCGGGCTGCGGTCGTGACCTCGTCGATCCCGGATGACGATGGTTCGGTACTCGACGATCTCGACGAGGAGACGCTGGAGCGTCGGCGCGGTCGGACCCGCAAGGGCCGTCCGACCGGCCGATACCAGATGATCGTGCACGTCGGCGCGGACCGGACGATCCAGATGGGCGTCCTCGAAGGCCGTTCGCTCGTCGAGCACTACGTCAACCGACCCGAGGACGATGCCACCTCGATCGACGGCAACATCTATCTCGGCAAGGTCCAGAACGTCCTGCCCGGGATGGAAGCAGCCTTCGTCGACATCGGCACTCCGAAGAACGGTGTGATCTACCAACGCGACGTGCAGTTCGACGCGACCGACACCGACACCGACGGCGGCGGTGGCGGTGGCGGTGGCGGTGGCGGTGGTGGACCCAAGATCGAAAAGGTCCTGAAGAACGGCCAGGCGATCCTCGTGCAGGTCACGAAGAACCCGATCGCCCACAAGGGTGCTCGGCTCACCCAGGATGTCAGTCTGGCGGGCCGATTCGTGGTCATGGTTCCCAACCAACCCACCACGTACGGGATCTCGAAGCGCCTCCCCGACGACGAACGCAAGCGGCTGCGGAAAGTGCTCGAAGGAATCCGTCCGACCGACGCCGGCCTGATCGTGCGGACCGCCGCGGAAGGCGCGACCGCCGACGAGTTGGCTCGCGACTTGGCCCGGCTCCAGGATCAGTGGCGTCAGATCTCGTCCCTGGCCGAGCGCTCGAAGGCGGGCACGTTGCTCTATCGCGAGCCGCCACTCGTCGTGCGAGTCATTCGTGAGGAGTTCACCAAGGAGTATCGCTCGGTCGTCATCGACGACGACGAGATCCACAACGAGGTCAAGGCGTACGTAGACGCGATTGCGCCGGAACTCTCGGAGCGAGTCGAACGGTACGAGGACGAAGCGCTGCCGATCTTCGAGCGTTTCCACATCCACGAGCAGCTCCACAAGGCGCTCGATCGCAAGGTGTGGTTGCCGTCGGGCGGTTCGTTGATCATCGAGCGGACCGAGGCCTTGACGGTGGTCGACGTCAACACCGGCAAGAACGTCGGGAAATCGAACCTCGAAGACACGGTCTTTGCGAACAATCTCGAGGCCGCCGACGAGGTCGCCCGCCAACTCCGGCTGCGCGACATCGGCGGGATCATCGTCATCGACTTCATCGACATGGAGATCAAGAAGAACCGGGACGCAGTGGTCAAGGGCCTCCGGGCCGCACTCGCCCGAGACAAGACCCGAACGCAGGTGTTCGAGATTTCCGAACTCGGACTGGTCGAAATGACCCGGAAACGCATCTCCGAAGGGCTGGTGGAGGCGTTTTCCGAGACCTGCGCCGTCTGTGGAGGCCGTGGTTTCGTGGTTGACGAGGCAATGCTGTAATCTCGCACGGTTCTCCCGCAGATCTCGAGGTTCCTACGCGCCATGTACGCAGTGATCGCCACCGGTGGCAAGCAGTACAAAGTCGAAACTGGTCAGAAGCTTGATGTCGAACGCCTCGGCGTCGAGGACGGAGACGTCGAACTTCGGCCCGTTCTCCTCGTCGACGGCGAGACGGTGCTGGCCACGCCCGCCCAACTCGGCGCGGCCTCAGTGACCGCGAAGGTCGTGGGTGCCGCCAAGGGCCCGAAGATCGACGGGTTCGTCTACAAGAACAAGTCCAACAATCGTCGGCGCTGGGGTCACCGCCAGCACTACACGACGATCGAGATCACCGCGATTACGAAGGGCTGATCCATGTCGAAGAAAAAGGGCGCAGCCTCATCTCGCAACGGCCGTGATTCCTCGGCCCAACGGCTCGGAATCAAGGTCTACAGCGGCACCGTGGTGACGGCAGGCACGATCATCGTGCGCCAGCGCGGCACCAAGTTCCACCCCGGCCTCAACGTCGGCCGCGGTGGGGACGACACCCTGTTTGCCACGGCCCCGGGTGTGGTCAAGTTCGGTCACCGTCGCGGGCGCAAGCTCGTCGACATCCTCGTCGACTAGTCGGTCGACCGCGGACCACGCGTCTGCAAATCTCCGGAGCGCTTGCGATGTCGAATTTCGTCGACGAAGCGCAGCTCAATGTGCGCGGTGGTGATGGTGGGGCGGGTTGTATCTCGTTCCGCCGTGAGTCGCACACGCCCAAGGGTGGCCCCGACGGCGGTGACGGCGGGTCGGGTGGAGACATCTGGCTGCAGGCTGATCGCAACGTCGCGTCGCTCCTCGCGTTCCGTGACCACCCGCATCGCCGGGCGAACTCGGGAACCCACGGCTCGGGGAACCAGCGCCACGGCGCATCGGGTGTGGACCTGACCGTGCACGTGCCCGAGGGCACCACGATCCGCAATCACGAATCCGGCGACATTCTCGCCGATCTCGTCGGTCACGGTGATCGATGGCTCGCGGCGCGAGGCGGGCGCGGCGGCAAGGGCAACACGCGCTTCCTTTCCAACGCCCGGCGCGCGCCGAGCTTCGCCGAACAGGGCGAATACGGCGAGGAGCGGTGGCTCGATCTCGAACTGCGGCTCATGGCCGATGCCGCGCTGGTCGGGTTTCCCAACGCCGGGAAGTCCACGCTGATCGCATCGATCAGTGCGGCCAAACCCAAGATCGCGAATTACCCGTTCACGACCCTCGTCCCCAACCTCGGCGTGGTGCGGTTCCAGGACCACGAATACGTCGTCGCCGACATCCCGGGTCTCATCGAGGGCGCCGCCGAAGGGCGAGGGTTGGGCCACCGATTCCTCCGGCACGTCGAACGCACTCGAGTGCTCGTGGTGCTCTTGGATCTCGCACCGATGGACGGTCGGACCCCCGAGGACCAGGAGCGGATCCTGCTCGACGAACTGGAGCAGTACCGCCCCGACCTGCTGACGCGCCCCCGCCTCACCATTGGGGCGAAGGCGGATGTCGCCGAGTTCGAAACCGAGTACGCCAGTATCTCGGCCGTGACCCATCAGGGCTTGGACGAGTTCCTCGGGCGGCTCGGTACGCTCGTTGCCGACGCGCGCGGCGCCGAACCCGATCTCGACAGCTACGTGGTGCACCGCCCCGCGGAGGAAGGCTTCACCGTCACTCGCGAGAGCGACGGCGCCTACCGGTTGGCGGGGCGCTCGGCCGAGCGTGTGGTGGCGATGGCCGACCTCACGAACATCGAGGCGTTGGAATACATCCACCAGCGGTTCCGCACGATGGGGGTGGAGAAGGCGCTGGCGCGCGCCGGTGCGAGCGAGGGCGACCTGGTGCGCATCGGCGACGTGGAACTCGAATACGTCGAGGGTCTCTGATGCGAGCGGTGGTCAAGATCGGTACGTCGTCGATCACGAATCCCGAGGGTGAACTCGACGAAGTCGCGCTGGGCAAGCTCTGCGAACAACTGGTCGCGGCCCGGGCCGACGGGCACGCCGTCACCGTGGTGTGCTCCGGCGCGATCGCCGCAGGAATGCCGGCGCTCGGACTCGCGCATCGCCCCACCGATATCGGAACCCTCCAGGCCATCGCTGCGGTCGGCCAGCCCCGCCTGATGGAGAGCATCCGGGCGAGCTTCGACCGTCACGCCGTGGTGGCCGGCCAGGTGCTGTTGACGCGCTACGACTTCTTGCACCGGGCCCAGTACCTCCACGCTCGCGAGACGTTTGATCGTCTGATCGAGATGGGCGTCGTACCGGTGGTGAACGAGAACGACACCGTGGCCGACGACGAGATTCGCTTCGGCGACAACGACCTCATCGCCGCGCTGGTGGGCAACCAAATTCGGGCGGATGTCCTGGTGCTGCTCACCGACACCGCGGGGCTGTACACGGCTGATCCGCGCCTCGACGCCAGCGCGTCGCTCATCGAAGAGATCGCGGCGGTCGACCAGGCACTCGACGCAATGGTCGGCGGCGCGGGCTCGAGACGCGGCAGCGGAGGTATGGCCACGAAGCTCGCCGCCGCCCGCATCGCCTCCTGGTCGGGGGTGCGTGCGGTGATCGCTGCGGCCGACGCACCCGGGGTGATTGCCGATGCCATCGCGGGTCGACCGGTGGGCACGGTGGTGCCGCCGCGCGCCGAACGACTCCCGGCCCGCAAACTCTGGATCGCGTTTGCGATCGGCGCGTCGGGTCGGATCGAGGTGGACGCAGGCGCTCGCACCGCGTTGGCGACTCAGGGCCGTTCCCTCCTGGCTGCGGGTGTCCGCGCCGTCCACGGAGATTTCGGGCCCGACAGTGCCGTCGAGGTCATCGACGAGTCCGGGCAGGTCTTCGCCAAAGGTCTCGTCCGGGCGAGCAGCCAGGTGCTGCGGCACGCCGCGGGGAAACGCTCGGTGGACCTGGCCGATGACGCACCCACCGAAGTGATTCATCGCGACGACCTCGTCGTCGGGCTCCCGATCTGATCCACCGCGCGGGCCCCGGAAGAAATGCGACGAAGAGCTTGCATTCTTCCTGTGTCCTGGGTCACACTGCTGCCAGTTGCTCGCCCGCCAGAACGGGGGGAGGGTCCGGGCGAGAGCCGGGGCCCACGGTGGACGAGCAGTCGGGGGGCCGCCGGAGCAATCCAGCGGCCCCCCGTTTTTTGAAGAAGGGCCATTCTGGGGAGCGGGTTAGGATCGCCCGCATGTCCGATTCGGTCCTCGAGCTTGGTCGACGCGCGCGCACCGCGTCCCGGATCATCGCCAACGCCGGGACCGAGGCGAAGAACGCGGCGCTCCTCGCGGCGGCCGAGGTCCTCGTCGAACACTCGGACCCGATTCTCGCGGCCAACGCCGTCGATCTCGATGCCGCGGCCGCGGATGGCATGGAGGCCGGGCCGCTCGACCGGCTGCGCCTCGACCGCAGTCGCATCGAAGCCATGGCCGACGGGCTGCGAAATGTCGCTTCACTTGCCGACCCGATCGGCGAGGTCATCGGCGGTTGGGTTCGCCCCAACGGACTCGAGATCGAACAGGTCCGGGTTCCGCTCGGCGTCGTCGCCATCATCTACGAGAACCGGCCGAACGTCACCTCCGACGCCGCCGGGCTCTGCCTCAAGGCCGGCAACGCCGCGATCTTGCGCGGGAGCGGGACTGCGCTGCGATCGAATGTCGCAATCGCGGCCGCGCTCCGGGCCGGATTCGCGAAGGCCGGTCTGCCCGAGGATGCCCTGATCCTCGTGGAGGACACGGCGCATGACGTGGCGATCGAGGTCATGCAGCTCACCGAGTACGTCGACTGTCTGATCCCCCGGGGTGGCCCGGCGCTCATCGCGTCGATCCGCGAGCACGCGACCGTGCCCGTGATCATCGACGGCGATGGCAACTGTCAGATCTACGTCGACGAGAGTGCCGACTTCGCCCAGGCCATCGACATCGTGGTCAACGCGAAGACCCAACGGCCGGGCGTCTGCAATGCGGCCGAGACCCTGCTCGTCCATGCGGCCATCGCCGATCGGTTCCTCCCCGAGGTGTGCGCGGCGCTGCGCGCCGAGGGGGTGGAGATCATCGGCGACGACGGTGCCCGGGCCCGGATCCCCGACCTCGGCATTGCCACCGACGCCGACTTCGGGCAGGAGTTCGCTGCGCTGAAGATGAGCGTGGGCGTCGTGGCGTCGTTGGACGCGGCGATCGATCACGTCAACCGGTTCAGCAGCGGGCACACCGAAGCGATCCTCACGACGGACCTCAATGCGGCGCGACGCTTCACGCACGAAGTCGACGCCGCGGCGGTGATCGTGAACGCGTCGACTCGGTTCACCGACGGCGAACAATTCGGCTTCGGTGCCGAGATCGGAATCTCGACCCAGAAACTCCACGCCCGTGGACCGATGGGCTTGCAACAACTGACGACCGCGAAATACGTGGTGTGGGGACAAGGACAAGTGAGGGGCTAGTGGCCGAGCGTTTTTCGTCAGTCGACGAAGTAGTGGATCGCCTTCGGACGGTTGACTACTTGGCGGATCCGAGCATCGCCGGTGTGGTGTACCTCGCCGACAAACTCGAGAAGCCGGTACTCGTCGAAGGGCCCGCCGGGGTCGGCAAGACCGAGTTGGCCAAGGCCATCGCGGCGATCACGGGTTCGCGCCTCATTCGGTTGCAGTGTTATGAAGGGCTCGACGAGTCCAAGGCGCTGTACGAGTGGAATTACAAGAAGCAACTGCTTCGGATCCAAGCCGATCGCGAACACGAAGGCGATTGGGCGACCGTCGAGTCCGACATCTTCTCGGAGGCGTTTCTACTCACGCGACCGTTGCTCGAGGCCATCCGCTCGGACGAACCGATCGTGCTGCTCATCGACGAGGTCGACCGGGTCGAGATCGAGACCGAGGCATTGTTGCTCGAGGTCCTGTCGGACTTCCAGGTCTCCATTCCCGAACTCGGCACGATCGTCGGCAAGCAGCGTCCCATCGTGATACTGACCTCGAACAACACCCGTGAGTTGTCCGAGGCGCTCAAGCGCCGGTGCCTCTATTTGCACATCGACTATCCCGAACTCGAGCGGGAGAAGGAAATCGTGCGCGTGCGCGTGCCCGAGATCGACGATGAACTCGCGGAGCAGATCTCGCAGGTGGTTCGGTCGATCCGCTCGCTCGACATCAAGAAGGCGCCGTCGATTTCCGAGACCATCGACTGGGCCCGAACGTTGATGTTCCTCGGGCACAAGTCGATCGACCCGCAGGTGATCGGTGACACGCTGCACGTGCTCCTGAAGTATCAGACCGACATCGCCAAGGCCCGGAAGGAATTCGTCGACTCGCCGGTCCCCACCCGGAAATGAGACGTCGCGGGAGATGAAGTGGTTCACTTCGCGAAGCTGCAGGACGCCATGACTCGGAATCAGGTTGAGATCCCGTCGGGGGTCGGCTCCGGCGAAATGCTCGACGTCTTGCAGGGGTTCGTCCACGAGTTGCGGGCCGCCGGGCTGCCGGTGTCGATGACCGAGAACCTCGATGCGATGCGGGGCGTGGAGCAGGTGCCGCTCACCGACCGCGAGACGTTCCGCGAAGTGCTCGCGGCCACGCTCGTCAAACACTTCCGTCACCGCCGCGCCTTCGACACGGTGTTCGATGTGTACTTCGCCCTGTACTCGGGCGGCATCGGCGACGACGCCGACTCCGACGCCGACCCGATGGGTGAGAGTTCGGAGTCAGGTGGTGTGCCCGGCCAGCAGGGCAGCGGCGGTTCCGGCGAGGGTATGAGCAACGAAGAGCTGGCCGAGATGCTCCTGTCGGCGCTCATGTCGATGGATCGGGAGCAACTTCGCCAGCTCGCCGCGATGGCGGTCGCCCGATTCGCGGGGATGGAACCGGGTCGACCTGTCGGCGGGACGTACTACCTCTACCGCACACTGCGGCAGCTCGACTTCGACGGGCTGGCCGCGAAGATGCAGGACGCCAGCACCGGCGCCGGCGGGCCGGGCGACGAACCCGAAGACCTCGACGCCCGGTTCGAGCGCGAGGAGTTCGAAGCGCGGCTCAAAGAGTTCCGCGAGTTGGTGGAGTCGGAGATCCGGCGCCGGCTCGTGGCCGATCGAGGCGTCGAGGCCATGGCCCGCACCCTCCGCAAGCCGCTTCCCGAAGATGTCGACTTCATGCACGCGTCACGCGAGGAGATGCAGCAGCTCCAGCACGCGATCGAACCACTGACCCGAGCCCTGGCCGCACGGCTGGCCCAGCGGCGAAAGCGCAAGAACCGCGGGCATCTCGATTTCCGGGCGACCGTGCGCCATTCACTCTCGTACGGCGGGGTCCCGGCCGAGCCCAAGTTCAAGGACCCCAAACCATCGAAACCCGAGATCATGGTGGTGGCCGACATTTCGGGATCGGTGGCGAGCTTTGCCCGATTCACCTTGCAGTTCGTCTACGCGATGGCGGGCCAGTTCTCGAAGGTGCGGTCGTGGGTGTTCATTGACGGGATCGACGAAGTCACTCGCTTCTTCGAGGAGTCGAACGAGATTTCCGAAGCCGTGCATCGGGTGAACACCGAGGCCGACGTGATCTGGGTCGACGGCCACTCGGACTACGGGCACGCGCTCGAGGTCTTCCACGATCGGCATCTCGCGGAAGTGACCTCGAAGACCTCGGTGATCTTGCTCGGTGACGCTCGCAACAACTACCACGCCACCCAGAACTGGGTGCTGAAGGAGCTCCGGCAGAAGGCGCGCCGGGTCTATTGGTTGAACCCGGAGCCGCGGGGCTACTGGGACACCGGCGATTCGGTGGTGTCCGAATACGGCATCCACTGTGATGGCGTCTACGAGTGCCGAAACCTTCGCCAACTCGAACGTTTCGTCACCGCGGTGATCGAGGCGTAACTCCGCGGCTGCTCGGGGTGGTGCTGCTCGCCCCCGAGTGCAGGCGTTGACCGAGTTCGTCGACGAGTTCGCAGTACCCGGTGACCAGCCGGAGTTCTGTCGCGGTGAGCGCGATGCTGCGACCGACGGAAACGGTCCACCCCAATGCAGGTGCGAGCAGCGTTGCGTGCGGGAGGCCAGAGGGTGTGCCGACCTCGACGGCGATTTCGGCCCCTTCCGTCACGCACCACTCGGCGTGGAGGAGCGCGTGGACCTGGTGGGTCAGGGACTCGGCGAGTTCGGTGAGCGAACCCGCACGGCTCAGGGCAACGGCGCGATCCAGGGTGTCACATCGGGGCTCCGGCGCGCCGTCGACGATCTCGATCGATTCGACCGTGGCCCCGTCGACCTCTTCGATCTCGCGAGCCAGGGCCGGAATCAGGTCCGCATCGGGGATGACGACCGCAAGTTCGTCGACCGCGGTCCCATCCGCTCGATCCAGGACCGAAATGCCGATGATGTCGCTTTTGAGGGCACCGATTCGGGACGCGACCAAGCCGAGCGCGCCGGGGCGATCGGGAACGCGAACGCGAATGAGTGCGTGACAGGAGCCCATGCGTCCGTGACCCTAGAGCGCGACGGTGTTGGCGCGACTTCGGCGATGCGAACGCTCCGTAAACTCTGCGGTGATGCGCATCGGTGTCTACGGCGGAACGTTCGACCCGATTCATGTTGCGCACGTGGTGGTGGCCGCGGAAGTGCGGAATGTCCTCGGTCTCGACCAGGTCCTGCTCGTTCCGGCTGGAGACCCCTGGCAGAAGCGGGGCCGGGTCGAGGCATCGAAGGAAGATCGAGTGCGGATGTGTCAACTCGCGATCGAGGGGATCGACGACGTGGGCGTCTCGAGAGTCGAGGTCGACCGTGAGGGCGCTTCGGTGACAGCGGACACGCTCGCCGCGTTGTCGGGGGAGGCGCGCGACCTCTTCTTGGTGCTCGGTGCCGATGCCATCGCCAACCTGCCCACCTGGCGCGGCCTCGAGGAGACCCGTGTGGCCGCAACGCTCGTGGCGGTCGAGCGGGAGGGGGAACATGCCGAGGCGCCAGGCCCGGGATGGTCGATGGTGCATGTGCCCATCCCTCGACTCGACGTGTCGTCGTCGGACATACGGGAACGCCTTCGTTCCGAACGGCCAATTGACGGGTTGGTGGCGCCGGCGGTCGTGCGGTTCATTCGCGACCACGACCTTTACACTTCGCCTCGATGACCGATCCCGCCGCCGACGGTGCCGATGCTGCGCGCTCGCGGGCGGAACGACGCGCCCAGCAATCTCGCTCAGCCCGCCGTCGAGCCCGTCGGAATGCCCGCCGCACTCGCGAGGCTCCGGCGCCGACCGTCGATGCCGATCCCGAACTGCCGGCGGAACGTGACGACGACTCGGCGATGGTGGCGGCCGCGCCGGACCTCGGCCCTCCGGAGATCGAACCGGAGCCCGAACCGGAGATCGAGCCGGAACCCGAACCGGAACCCGAACCGGAACCCGAGCCTGAGCCCGAGCCCGAACCCGAGCCTGAGCCCGAACCCGCCGTCGACGCCGAAGCAGTGGCCAGTCAGTCGCGGCGCGAGCGCCAACAGGAGAAGCGTTCGCGGAGCCGGAAGTCACCCACATCACGGTCGCCGTCTCGTCGACCGCCCCCGCCGACTCGCACGCGACCACCGAAAGATCCAGTGGAGCGCAAGGTCTTCTGGACCCGCACGATGCCCATCATCGCCGGGGTCCTGGTGCTCGCGATAGTGGTCGGCATCGTGGTGCGCAGCACCGACGATCCCGAGGCCGCGGCGCCACCGACCCAGGAACCCTCGGGAGCCTCCGGCGCCGACACGATGCTGCTGGTGCATCACAGTCGGCTGTTCGGCAACGACCTGATCGCGCTCATCGGCCGGGACGGCGACCGCGGTTCAGTCCTACTCATCCCGTCCGCAACCCAGTTGGACGTTCCTTCGCTCGGTGTCGCCACGCTCGGACAAGTTCCGGCCGACGACGGTGGGGCGCGCCTCGCCAACAGTGTCGAGAACGTCGTCGGGGTCGACATCGCCAAGACCGTGGTCGTCGACGATGCCGCGCTGACCGCGATGCTGGGGCCGGCGGAGCCGTTGACCGTGAACCTCGCCGATCCCGTTGATCTCGTGGACCGCGACGCGTCGTTCCCTCAGGGGATCCAGCAAGTGTCGGCGGCCCAAGCCACCGAGCTGTTGACCGGACCGCAGGCCGTCGACGAACTCGATCGCTTGGTCTCGGCATCGGTCGTCTTCGACAACTGGCTCACCCGGCTCCAGGACCCGGAAATCGCCCGGCGGACGAATTCGGAGCAGGCCGATCTTCGGGCGCTCGTCGACGCGGGACGAGCGCCCGAGCACCGGATCGACACCCTCGGTGTCGAGTCGATCGCCACCGGCGGCGGCGAACGCTTCACGGTGCGGGAGCCGGAGCTGACCGACTACGTGGAGAGTGCATTTCCGAGCGCCCGACTGGGCGAGGCGGGCAGGCGGCCGCGAGTCGAAATCCTCAACGGCACGGGTGCCCTCGGGGTCGCCCAGGCCGTCGCCGACAAGGTCGTTCCGGCCGGTGGGCGGGTCACGCTCACGGGGAACTACCCCCAGTTCGGGGTGCCGACGACCCAGATCATCTACTACCAGGACACGTGGCGAGCGGCTGCGCAACGTATGGTGGATGACATGGGCTGCGGATCTCTGCGCAAGGAATCCAAAGACCTCGGGATCGCAGACGTCACCGTGTTGGTCGGATCCGACTGCCCGCAATACGGAAACCCAGGAGGCGCGAACTGAACGCGATCGAACAAGCCATCGTGGCGGCTCGGGCTGCTGCAGACAAGATCGCCACCGATGTGGTGGTGCTCGACGTCGGAGAGATCATCGGCATCACCGAAGCCTTCGTGTTGGCGTCCGGCACGAACACCCGCCAGGTGCGTGCCATCGTCGACGAGGTCGAGTTGGCGCTCAAGATCGAGGCCGACCTCTCGCCCCGCAGCACCGAGGGTCTGACGGATTCGACGTGGGTGCTGATGGACTACGGCGAGATCGTCGTCCACGTCTTCCTAACCGAGACTCGGGAGTTCTACGACCTGGAACGCCTGTGGTCCGACGCCCCGCGCGTGGAATGGGCCGCGGCGGAAACGGCCGACGCGAGCTGACCTGCCGACCTCGGTGTGATCAGCCCGGTGTGATCAGCCCGGGGAGACCCAGGGTCGCACGTGGACGCCGCGCTCGATCAGCCCGCGCTTGAGTTCCTCGACCCCGATGTTCCGATCGAGGCGCGGCGAGTAGAGGATCGAGCTGATGATGGCCGCACTCGCCCCACCCTCGGTGAGGCCCGTGGCGATGTGATCGACGGAGCCGGCGCCACCCGACGCGATGACCGGAACCGTGACCGCATCGGCGACCGCCCGGGTGATCTCGAGGTCGTACCCGGCGGCGGTACCGTCGCCGTCGATCGAGTTCACGACGATCTCACCGGCACCGAGGTCGACGCCTCGCTTCACCCATTCGATCGCGTCGAGACTGGTCGCCGTGCGGGCACCGTCGATGAACACCTCGTATCCGCTCGGAAGATCCTCCCGCCGGCCCACCCGTTTGACCTGGGTTGACAGCACGATGCACTGGTTGCCGAAGGCCTCGGCGCCGGCCCGAATGATGTCGGGGTTGCGGACGGCCATCGAGTCGATGCTGATCTTCTCGGCGCCGCCCTTGAGCACGGTGTACATGTCGTCGAGATGGCGGATGCCGCCGCCCACCGTAAAGGGGACGAAGACGTGCTCGGCCACCGCGGTCACGGTGTCGAGATCGATCGCGCGTTGCTGGGCGCTCGCCATGATGTCGTAGAAGACGATCTCGTCGATCTGGTCGGTGTACAACTGCTGAGCGAGATCCGCGGCCGGGGCGACATCGATGTTGTCCTGGAAGTTCTGGGCCTTGGTCACGCGACCGTCGACGACGTCGAAGCATGCGATCAGTCGTTTGGTCAACATGCGACACCGTCCCACGTCGCGAAGTTCGCCAGGATCGCGAGCCCGACCTCGCCACTCTTCTCGGCGTGGAACTGGGTCGCGGCGACGTTCCCTGCGGCCACCATCGAACAAAACCGGACGCTGTACTCGGTGGTGCCGAGGACGTCGGCGGCGGCGGTGGGCGTCGCGTAGTAGCTGTTCACGAAATAGCAGTACGCCGGATCGGGGAGTCCCGCAACGAGTGGATGCGCCGACCGAAACTCGACGGCGTTCCAGCCGATCTGGGGGACCCGGTCGGTGGCCGGGAAGCGGCGGACCCGGCCGGGCACCCACCCGAGGCCGGCAACGTCGCCTTCCTCGCTGTGGTCGAAGATCACCTGGAGGCCGATACAGATGCCCAGGAATGGCGTCCGATCGTTGATCACCTTGTGGGTGAGGGTCTCGATCAGGTCGGACTCGGCCAGCGAGGTCATCGTCGCGCCGGCGGCCCCGACCCCGGGGAGAATGATCCGATCCACCGCGGCCGCCTCGTCCGGCGTGGCCACGAGCCGGGCGGAAATGCCGAGCCGGGCCAACGCGAACATGACGCTCGGCGCGTTTCCCGCGCGGTAATCGACGACTCCGATCATGGACGGGTGAGTCTAGGGAGACGCTGCGCCGTCGATTCGATAGATGCGCACCGTCCCGAACCGACGCTCGACGGTGAACGGGTAGGCGGTCGTGGCCACGACGCAGGTCGCGTTGTAGCGCGTCGCGACGGCGGCGATCTGGGTTGCGCTGAGCTGGTTGTAGGCGCGCCGCAGGTCTTCGATCTTGCCGTCATAGGCGTCGAAGACCTCGTCACCACCGACGAGTGCATCCATCCGACGCTTCCATTCCCCGAGGGCGTCGTAGCGGATGGCTTGCCAGTTGGCGACGATCGGTCGTTCGGAACGGAGGAAGGCATCTTGGCGATCGACGGGCACGACGCAGCGAGTCGAGGGCGACACGTGGGTTCGCATCCACGCGAAGGCTTCGGCTTCGGGGTCGGCCTTGGTCCAGGCCTTGAAGTTGCGAACCACCATGCGGGGCGCGGCGATCAACGGAGAGGTGACGATGAGCGCGATGGCGATCCCGGCACCGATGAGTGCGGTCGATCGGCGCCGACCTCGGGCCCGGCGGTGGGTGTGCGTCCGGATCCGGTCCCGGTCCCGCAGCCGGGTCGCCGCCAACATCAGTTGGAAGAAGAAGCAGAGGGGTACGAAGAGGGGCCCCACCCGGAGGGGGAACAACATGAGGAATCCCCACGCCCCCACACCACGCGCGCCGAAGGCCACGACCACCGGCACCATGGTCACGATCTGGAAGGTGATGAGGAAGCGCTCGGCATCGGTGCGCCGCGAACGGCGGTACCACCAGACGTTGGCCGCGAACATCAGGAGCAGGGTGCCGGTGCGTAGCACGACCTGCGCGGTGGCGAGCTGCGCGCCGCCGAAGAAGGGGTCGGCGTGGTGCGGGAGCCCCTTGAGGACGACGAACTCTTGGAGCCGTGCGCTGGTGTTCGACAGGGTCGACCACGCCCCGATCGCGCCCGGCGCGCCGATCACCACGGCCAACCAACTCCAGGTGAGGGCCCGGCGACGGGTGGCAGGGTTCGTCACGAGCGCGATCGCGGCCGCGCCGCCGGCCCAGAGCCCGACGGCCGGATGGAACGCGACGGTCGCGCCGAGCGCGGCCATGGCCCACCCGACCCGATCGTCGAGGGCGGCGGCGATCGCTGCGAGCAACCAGCAGTACGCGACGGTCTTGGCTTCGAAGGTGCCGAACATCCATTCCGAGCCGATCAGGCTCTGGTTGGCGATCAACCAGAGACTGATCGCCGCCGCGCCGGCCCACGGTCGGACGCCGATGCGGCCCGCGATGCGCAGGAGGAGGAAGGCCATGACCACGGAGGTCACGAATCGTCCGACCCAACCGAACCATTGCAGCGAGACGTGGGCCGCGACCGGTCCGAACAGGTGGTTGAACACCCAGTGTTCGGAGAACGGACCTTGCATGGTCCAGTCGGTTCGGAGGAACGCCGGAGTGCCGACGTGGCGGACGAGTGGCAGGTAGAGCTCTTCGGACAGACGGGGGACAGGCGCCCCGTACAGGACGAACGCCACTCCGAGGACGACCATCGTCGGGAGTGCCAGCGCGGCGATCGATGGGGCCAGCGGCGTCCGCTCGCCCTCGCTGAACTCGTGCTCCACGTGGTCGCCTCCCTGGAGCGCACTGTAGGACGCGGTTGCAGCGGGTCTTCTAGTTTGCCGGCATGAGTCAACCCATCTTCGAACCCACCAGCCGCGCGGGCGTGGCGTTCTTCCGGGACCACGGCTGGGTCATCACCCGGACGCTCGATGCTCGGGCCACCGCCGAGCTCCAGGCCTGGGTGGACGACGTGATGGAGTGGCCCGACGACGGAGACTGGCTCCACTACCGCGAGTCGACCGATGCGGGGCCACGGCTGTGTCGCACCGAGAACTTCGTTCCGTATCACGCCGGTCTGGGGGCGCTGTTGGCCGACGGCGTCATGTTGGAGACCGCGGGCGCGCTGCTCGGCGAGCCCGCCGTGCTCTACAAGGAGAAGATCAACTACAAGGCCGCGGGCGGCGCGGGCTACGCCCCGCACCAGGACGCGCCCGCGTACCGCTTCATCGACACCCACGTGTCGTGCATGGTGGCGATCGACGATGCCGATGACGACAACGGTTGTCTCGAGGTGGTGTCGGGTTCGTTCGGCGCCGTGCTCCCGATGGACGAACAAGGGTGCATTCGTACCGACGTCGTCGCGTCACTCCAATGGGAATCGGTGCCGGTCCCGGCTGGAACCACCTTGTGGTTCCATTCCCGCACGCCGCATCGGAGCGGACCGAATCGATCCGAGCGGGATCGCCGCGCGCTCTACCCCACCTACAACGCGCGACGAGAGGGTGATCTCCGCGCGGCCTACTACGAGCAGAAGCTCGCCGAGTTCGCGGCGGCGGCGGGCGATGGCGACCGGGTGCAGGTGTCGCTGATCAACGACTTCCAGGGCCGGCGGGTCTGAGGCCCGGGTGGGCCGTGGTCATGAAGGACCCGAAGCGACGCATGGCGGTGTCGACGCCGGCTTGATCTTCGGTCGCGAGCAGATCGAGGAGGAGCCCTCGGCACACGGCCAGTGCGAGTCGGGCATCGGTCCGGGCGGTCGGCTCGTCCACGCCGAGGTCGACGAGGAGCTCCGCGGTCGTGTCGACCCACGCGGCGACGTCTCCGTCGAGAAGGCGGGCGGCCGGTTCTGCGCCGCAGAGCGCCTGCCCGTAGAGCTCGAAGAACAGCCGCTCGTAGGGCCACATCACCGGGTCCCGTAGCCGGTCCCACAGCTCGTCGAGCCGGGGCGCGCCTCCTGTGATCGCGGTGCCGGTCGAGGGTGCGATGAAGTCGCGCTGCTGGCGTTCGACCGCGCGAACGATTTCGAGGAGGAGCGCGTCCTTCGAGCCGAAATGGAAGGCCAACATGCGGTGGCTGGTGCCCAGGTGGTCGGCGAGTTGGCGCCAGACTCATCTTCGAAATGCCGTGCTCGGCGGCGACGTCGACCGCCGCGGCCAGAAGCCGCTCCCGAGTGTCGGTCGTGGGTCGGGCCATCAGCCCTGGTGAGCGGGGGCGAGAGCGCCGAGTTTGTTCAAGGCGCGCTGCATGAAGACGAGCGGCGAGCGATGGCTACGTGGCACGATGCACGGCGATTCAACAGTGTTTCGTCGAGGACAGGGGCATACATGGCACACGATCTGGTGATCGCGGGCGGGACCATCGTCGACGGGACCGGTGCGCCCCGTTTCGCCGGCGACATTGGGATCGACGGTGGCCGGATCACCGCGGTCGGGGGATGCCTGCAGGGGGACCAGACGATCGAGGCTGACGGCGCAGTCGTCGCGCCGGGTTGGGTCGATGTGCACACGCACTACGACGGCCAGGTCACGTGGGACGACGAACTGGACCCGAGCTTCAGCAACGGTGTGACCACGCTCGTCATGGGGAACTGCGGCGTGGGCTTCGCTCCGTGTCCCGACGGTGAGCAGGAGACGTTGATCCAACTCATGGAAGGGGTCGAGGACATCCCGGGGAGCGCACTCCACGAGGGGGTTCCGTGGGGCGCCTGGAGCACCTTCCCCGAGTACCTCGACTTCCTCGACGCCCGGCGCTACTCGCTCGACGTCGCCGCCCAGCTGGCGCACGGCTCGTTGCGCTTCAGCGTGATGGGCGAGCGCGGCGTGAACAACGAGGACGCGACGGCTGAAGACATCGCGGCGATGCGTGCGCTCGCGTCCGAGGCAACCGCCGCGGGTGCGGTGGGCTTCTCGACGTCCCGCACGATCTTTCACCGGTCGATCGGCGGCGCGGCGGTCCCGGGTACCTACGCGACTGGAGTCGAACTCGGCGAGCTCATTGCGGGGATGGCCGACGGCGGCGGGGGAGTGTTCGAGGCGATCACGTCGTCGTCGCTCGGGCTGATGGAGGGCCTCGGTGGCGAGCGCTTCAGTCAGGATCACGAGCTCACACTGCTCGCCGACATCTCTCGTGCCACCGGGCAGAAGATCACGTTCACCACGGTCCAGCACGTCGATGATCCGGAAGCTTGGCGCGCGGTGCTCGAGTTCGCGACCGCGGCGAACGCGACCGGCGCCCGGCTGTTCCCCCAGGTGGCGTCACGTCCGGTCGGCATTCTGGGTGGCCTGGCCGGGTATCACCCCTTCATGCGCCGTCCGTCGTATCGGGTCCTCGCCGACCTCCCGGTGGCGGCCCAGGCCGAGCGCCTGCGCGACCCGGAGGTGAAGGCGCGGATTCTCGCCGAGTTCGACGTCGCGGCCGACCAGGCCGGATCCATGGAGATGTTCGCCGAGGTCATGCAGAACGTCGCCGATTTCATGTACCCGCTCGACGAGATCGTCGACTACGAACCCGGTCCGGAGCAGACGTTCGGCGCGATCGCGGGTGCGGCCGGCGTGCCGGCGATCGAAGTGATGTACGACTTCCTCGCGGCCGGCGACGGCACCAACATTGTCAGCCTGGCCGGCGCCGGCTACATGCACGGCGATCTCGAGGCGGTCCGCGAGATGATCCTGGATCCCGTGACTGTGGTCGGACTGGCCGATGCCGGTGCCCATGTGAAGCTCATCTGCGATGGTTCGAGCCCGAGCACGCAGCTCACCCACTGGACCCGTGACCGCACTCGAGGTGAACTGATTCCGCTCGAGTTCATGGTCGAGCAGCAGACTCGTCGTACCGCCGAGTTGTACGGGTTCACCGACCGAGGGACGATCGCGGTCGGTCAGCAGGCCGACCTCAACGTCATCGATTTCGACGCGCTCACTGTGCGCCGTCCGGTCATGCACGCGGATCTGCCTGCCGGCGGTCAGCGGTATCTCCAGCCGGTGACGGGGTACGTGGCGACCGTGGTGCACGGCACCCAGACCCGAGCGAACGATACGGACACGGGCGCGCGCCCGGGCCGCTTGGTGCGGCGAGGATGATCGCCGGGCTCATCGGTGCGCGCTGCTGGAAGAGGGCAGGTGAAAGACATTCGGTGTCGCCCGGCCGGAGCTGAGGACTTCGCCTTTCTGGCGACGATGCTTGGTGAGGCCGCAGTCTGGCGTCCCGACAAGCCGACACCGACCGCCGACCAGGTACTCGCCGATCCGCGCTATGCGATGTACCTCGCGGGATGGCCGAGGCCAGGCGACTTTGGACTCGTCGCCGAACAGGACGGTCCGCTGGGCGCGGCTTGGTATCGGACCTACGCCGAGGGGAGCCATGGCTATGGCTTCATCACGGAGGATGTCCCGGAACTGTCGATCGCCGTCGTCGGGTCGCGTCGGCACGAGGGGATTGGTCGGCGGCTTCTCATCGACCTCATCACGGCCGGCATCGCTCAGGGCTATCCGGCGTTGAGCCTCAGCGTCAATGCCGACAATCCGGCGCGTGGCCTGTACGAGTCGGTTGGTTTCGTGCCGGTCGAGCAGCACGGATCGTCCTGGACCATGGTGAGACGCGCCGCTCGGTCGGACTGAGCCCAGCCGGTCTGGTGCGAAGCTCCGATGCGCGCGACGATGCTGTCGGCTCTTCCCGCCGGAGAGCACCGAGCCGAGGGGGTCGTGATGATCGCGACGGTCGACATCGCTGATCTTGGTGTCCGGGGCACGCTCCGGGCGCTGCGCCAACGACCGCCAAGCTCGGCCGTCCCTGGTTTGCGATGGCTCGACACCGCAACCGCAGCTCCGCTCGCGAGCAAGCATCCTCCGGCGTTTCGGCGCGCGGTGATGATCGCGTTCTGGGACGACGAAGAGGCCGCGGCCGCCTTCGCGCGCGACCATCCGCTCGGACAACGCTTCGCCGAGAACGGCTTCCACGCCGTCCTCCGACCGTCACGCGCGTACGGCGCGTGGCCCGGTGTGCCCGACGATGTGCCCCGAGCGCGCGCGATCAGTCATGACGGTCCCGTTCTCGTCACGACGCTTGGGAAGTTGCGGATGAGCCAAGCCATTCGGTTCATGCGAGCAAGCCGTCCCGCCGAGCGTGCCGCGCTGGCCGCCGACGGATTTGTCTGGGGAACTGCGGCGACGCGTCCTGCCGGGCGACGTCCGCCGTTCATGGCCACGATCTCGTTGTGGAGTAGCGCGGAGGCCGCGGCCGCTTACGCATACGCGGATCCGGCTGGCGGCCACCCGCGTGCGGTGACCGAGCAGCGGGGCAAGGACTTCCATCACGAATCAGTGTTCATCCGTCACGCCCCGATCTCCATCACGGGCTCGGTTCGGGGTATGCCCCCGATCAGCATGTGACGCGACCCGTGTCGCCACCCGGGCATCGGCGCACACTCCCAAACTTGTGAGCAGAACTGTGGAGCTGAGGGGACTCGAACCCCTGACCCCTTCCATGCCATGGAAGTGCTCTACCGCCTGAGCTACAGCCCCCGAAGGGAGAGTTCAAGGTAGCAGCCGACCGTTCTGAGGGACGACACGTTGCCGACGTGGTGGACTGAAGGCCATGACGAGCCGAGAGTTGGCAGCTGCGGCGGCTGCGGCCCACGCCCAGGCGACCGAACGGGGCGAGTCGACGTACACCGATCCGGGAACCGGCTACGAGGTCATGACCGCAACGGCCTTGCTCGCTCGCGAGGAGTGTTGCGGAAGCGGATGTCGGCACTGCCCGTATGAACCGGACGAATCGCCACGGTGAAGACCGGTGACCTGCGGTCGTCCCGGTAGCCTCGCCGGCGATGACCGACGACACCCCCCGCCACCGGTACGACGCACGCCTGGCCAACGAGATCGAAGCTCGGTGGCAGGATCGATGGGACGCGAACCACACGTTCTGGGCCCCCAATCCGGAAGGTCTGCTCTCCGAGGGTGCGGAGCAGATCGAGGGTCGCGAGCCGATGTTCGTGCTCGACATGTTCCCGTATCCCAGTGGCGCGGGGCTCCACGTCGGTCACCCACTCGGCTACATCGGTACCGACGTGTTCGCCCGCTACCAGCGGATGAACGGCAAGAACGTCCTGCACGCCATGGGCTACGACGCGTTCGGCCTGCCGGCCGAGCAGTACGCGGTGCAGACCGGCCAGCACCCACGAGTCACGACCGAGGCCAACATCGCGACGATGCGGCGTCAGCTGCGGGCGTTGGGTCTCGGCCACGATTCGCGGCGGGGCCCGGCCACCACCGATGTCAGCTACTACCGGTGGACCCAGTGGATCTTTCTGCAGATCTTCAACAGTTGGTACGACTACGACGAGGATCGTTCCCGCCCCATTGCCGAGTTGCTCCCACTACTCGCGGCCGATCCCGAGACCGGTTGGGACGAACTCACCGAGCCGGAGCGACGAGAACTCGTCGATTCCTGCCGGTTGGCGTACCTCACCGAGGCGCCCGTCAACTGGTGCCCCGCGCTGGGAACCGTCCTGGCCAACGAGGAAGTCACCGCCGACGGTCGGAGTGAGCGCGGCAACTTCCCGGTGTACCGGCGACCGCTGAAGCAGTGGATGCTGCGGATCACGGCCTACGCCGACCGGCTGCTCGAAGATCTGAACCTGCTCGACTGGACCGAGTCGATCAAGATCATGCAACGCAATTGGATCGGTCGCAGCACCGGTGCGACCGTCGACTTCGGTGTCGACGGTCGTGAGGAACTGATCTCGGTATTCACCACGCGCCCCGACACGCTCTTCGGTGCGACGTACATGGTGCTCGCGCCCGAACATCCACTCGTCGACGGGCTGGTGCCGCCGGAGTGGCCGGGCGCGGACATCGGCGAGAACCTGAGCGTGATCCCCGCGGCGTGGAAGGGGATCTTCGGCACCGACGTCGGGCCGGCCGAGGCGGTGCGTAAGTACCGGGAGTTCGCCGCCCAGAAGAGCGAACTGGAACGCCAGGCCGAAGGCAAGGACAAGACGGGCGTGTTTACCGGCGCGTTCGCGGTGAACCCGGTCAACGATGCGCGCATTCCGATCTTCATCGCCGACTACGTGCTGATGGGCTACGGCACCGGTGCCATCATGGCGGTGCCCGGCCACGACGAGCGCGACTTCGAGTTCGCCCGTGAGTTCGACCTTCCGATCGAATGCGTGATCACGCCGCCCGACTCGTGGCTCACCGAGCACGAATGCGGCACGGACGCCGCCGAGTGGTCTGAAGCATTCACCGGTGACGGCGTCGCGATGAGTTCGGCGAACGCGGAGATCTCCCTCGACGGTCTCGGGGTCACCGACGCGAAGGCCACCATCACCGACTGGCTCACCGACCAAGATCTCGGCGAGGCGACGGTCAACACCAAGCTGCGCGACTGGTTGTTCAGTCGGCAGCGGTACTGGGGTGAGCCGTTCCCGATCGTCTACGACGAACTCGACCTCCCGGTCGCGGTGCCCGACCATTTGCTCCCGGTGACCTTGCCCGAGATCATGGACTTCGAACCCGAGATCTCCGAAGCCGGCGATGCCAGCGTTCCCGCGCCGCCGCTCTCCCGCGCCGAGGGGTGGGGGACCGTCGAGCTCGACCTCGGCGCCGGGCCGAAGACCTATCGGCGCGAGCTGAACACGATGCCTCAGTGGGCGGGGTCGTGTTGGTACTACCTGCGGTACCTCGACCCGACCAACGAGGACCAGTTCGTCAGCCCCGAGGCCGAGCGGTATTGGATGGGCGACGGGCCGGGGGGCGTGGACCTCTACGTCGGCGGCGTCGAGCACGCGGTGCTCCACCTGCTCTACGCCCGGTTCTGGCACAAGGTCCTATTCGACCTGGGTCACGTGTCGACGCCCGAGCCGTTCCAACGCCTGTTCAACCAGGGGATGATTCAGGCCCCGGCCTACACGGACGACCGCGGGATCTACGTCGAGGCCAGTTCGGTCGTGGAGCGCGACGGTCAGTTCTATGCCGGCGACGAACGCGTGCACCAGGAGTTCGGCAAGATCGGCAAGAGCCTCAAGAACATGGTGACCCCCGATGACATCTTCCGGGACTACGGGGCCGACACGCTGCGGCTCTACGAGATGTCGACCGGCCCGTTGGATGCGTCTCGTCCCTGGAGTGAACGCGACATCGTCGGCGTCTACCGGTTCCTGCAACGGCTCTGGCGCAACGTGGTCGACGAGGACACCGGCGAGTTGCGGATCTCCGAGTCCCCGGCGTCCGACGAATCCCGTCGCCTGCTGCATCGGACGATCCAAGGCGTGCGCGTCGACATGCCGACCATGGGGTTCAACACCGTTGTCGCGAAGTTGATCACCCTGAACAATCACCTGACCCAGGTGGCGGCCGCCGGCGGCGCGCCGCGCGAGGTTGTCGAACCGATGGTGTTGATGTTGGCGCCGCTCGCGCCGCACGTGGCCGAGGAGCTGTGGTCGCGGCTCGGTCATGCCGAGACGCTCACCTACGAGGACTTCCCGGTGGCCGATCCGGCGTGGCTCGTCGACGAGACGATCGAGGTGCCGATTCAGGTCAACGGCAAGGTGCGCGGCAAGGTCGTGGTTGGCGCCGATGCCGACGACGCCGCGATCGAGGCCGCGGCCCGCACCGAGGTGGGGCCGCTGCTCGACGGGGTCACCGTCCGCAAAGTGATCGTGGTCCCGGGTCGCTTGATCAACTTCGTCGTCGGCTGACCGGGTTCGGGTGGTGGCGCGTCTCACGCCCGCGGCGCGAGCGGTGCTGACCCTCGTCCCCGCCGTCGATCAGGACCGGGTACGGGTCGTGGTCGTGCCGTTCCTCACGCCGGGCGTGGCGGCGATGACGCTGGGCCGGTTCGTATTGGTCCGTCGAGGCCAGGAACACAATCTCGGGTTGTTGGCCCACGAGCTGGTTCATGTCCAGCAATGGCGTGAACTCGGAGCGCCCCGTTTCCTGCGCCGGTACCTCGTCGACTACGTGCACGGTCGGCGGGTCGGCATGTCCCATTGGGCCGCCTACCGAGCGATCGGCCTCGAAGCCGAAGCCCGCGCCCGTTCTGGCTTCTAGCGAACGGGGTTCGGAGTGCTCCGGGCACCGGTCGTCCCCACCGGGGTGGTTTGGTAGGGTACGCGGCCTTCCCCGGTGACTTCCTCCGTTGGCCCGTGCGCGCCCGGAGGCAGTTATGCAACCCATCTCGTCCTATCCACCCCGTTCGCCGGTTCGGGGGTTCGGTTCGTGGTTCGAAACCCTTCGTGACCGGTTCGCCGACCCCCGAATTCGGATCGGTGTCCTCCTCGCCATCGCCGGCATCGCCGGATACTTCTGGTACCAGGTGGGCCAGGACCAGGCGGCCGCTGCGCTCCCAGGCGCGCCCCGGGCGGCACCGACGAGGGCTCGGCGTGATGCACCCCGGGTGACGACGACCACGGTGCCGCCGGTACTCGTCCACGTTGCCGGTGCCGTCGTCCATCCCGGATTGGTCCGGGTCGCGACGGGCGCGCGGGTGGCCGACGCCATCGACGCGGCGGGTGGTGGTCTCCCCGACGCCGACCTCGACCGGCTGAACCTCGCGGCCAAAGTGGTGGATGGGCAGCGAATCCCGGTCGCGAAGGTCGGCGACCCCGCCGCAGCCGGTGGTGGCGACCCGACAGCAACGGGGGTCGCGGGCACCGAGACCGAGGGGAGCCCAGCCTCGGGTCCGATCAATCTCAACCTCGCGACCGCAGCCGAACTCGAGACGCTGCCGGGGATCGGGCCGAGCTTTGCTACCGCAATCCTCCGCGAGCGAGAGCGGCGCGGCGGGTTTACGAGCATCGATCAACTGCGCGACGTGCGCGGGATCGGCGAGAAGCGGTTCGCGGACCTCAAACCCCTCGTGACGGTGTGAAGGGGCCAGTCGCCCTGGTCGTCGCGCTCGCCAGCGGTGTGCTCGTCGGGGATCGGCTGGGCGCCGGATCCGCGTCCCTGCTGCTGCTCGGGGGGATGGCGGGCCTGGCCGTCGGCTTCCGGTGGCGCGGAACTGCAGTCGGCCTCACGGTCGCAACGCTTGCGATGGTGTGCATTGGGGTCGCGATCGAACAGCGAGCGATCCACGGTCTTGAGGAGTGGCCGATGGCAAGGGAGGTGGAGGCTCGCGGCGAAGGCCAGGCGGTCCTCACGCTGGCCGAAGATCCCGATGGACCCCGCTTCCAAACCGAAGCGGTCGCAACCATGACGTCGTTCCAGGGCCGCGACGCCGGCGATCGTCGAGTGCTGGCGATCGCGAGCGGCGAGGTCATGAGTGCGCTCGGCGTGCTCGACGCGGGGGACCGGCTCCGGGTGACGGGATCGTTGGCACCCCTGCACGGCTACTCGACACGCCTGCGGTGGCGGCATGTGGTGGCCGAGTTCCACGTCGACGACGTGATCGCGATCGCCCGACCCGACAGCCCGTGGTACCGCGTCGCGAATCACGCGCGGGAGATGGTGTTCGCCGGTAGTCGGGTGCTGCCATCGACTCCCCGCGCCCTGCTGGCAGGCTTCCTCCTTGGCGACACGCGCGCCATCCCCGACGATCTCGTCGTCGCGTTTCGCGATGCCGGTCTGAGCCACCTGCTTGCGGTGTCGGGCGCCAACGTTGCGTTTGCACTGGCGATTGCCGAGCCCGCGCTGCGGCGATTGCGCCGGGGTCCTCGGTGTGCCGTGGGGTTCGGTGTGATCCTGCTGTTCGGGACGATGACGCGCTGGGAGCCGTCGGTGTTGCGCGCCTCGGTGATGGCCGCGCTGGTCATGGTGGCGCGCGCCATCGGCCGACCGGCCGACGCGGCTCGCGTGTTGGTGCTCGCCGTCTTGGTGCTCCTGGCCGCGGATCCGTTCCTGGTGCATTCGGTCGGCTTCTTGTTGTCGTGCGGTGCGTGCGCAGGGATCGTCGTCGGTTCTCGGGCGATCACGGGCTGGCTGCGGGGCCCGGCGTGGTTCCGTGAGGCCCTCGGGGTCACGGCGGCCGCGCAGATCGGGGTCGCGCCGGTCATCCTCACGACCTTTGGCACTCTGCCGCTCGTCGCGCTGCCCGCGAATCTGCTGGCGGCGCCCTTCGTCGGCCCACTCACGGTCTGGGGGCTGATCGCCAGTGTGGTCGGATCGGTGCTGGGTCGGGGGGCGGCCCAGTGGCTCCAGTTGCCGACCCTGACGATGTTGCGCGCGGTCGAGGCGATCGCTCGGGGCGCGGCGAGGGTCCCGCTCGCGGTCGATGGCATCACCAGTCTGATCGGCCTGGTCGTCGCGGTCGTCGGGTTCGGGCTGCACCGGACGCTCACCACGTCGGGAATCCGCCTACGCTGCGCACTTCGTCCCAGATGTTGGGCCAACGACTCGGGGGAATGTCGTGGGAACTCGTGCACCGTTCGTATCCGCACGCCGTGGGCGGGCGGCACTGGTCGCCGGTCTGGTCACCGCGACGGCGCTCTTCCTGAGCGCGGGAGCGGCCGCGGCCAATGAAGACGACGGGCATGCCAAGTCGTCCCCGAAGTCGACGGCCAAGGCGACAGCCAAAGCGAAGGCCAAGGCCAAAGCCAAAGCCAAGGGCATGAAGAACATGGCCGGAATGGATCACGACATGGCCGACGACAAGGGGCTCTCGCTACTGAGCAACGGCCATCACGACATGATCGGCACGACCGAACACAAGCTGGACCCGACCGAACGGGCCGCCCTGTCGGCGCAGGTTGCGGCGACCATCGAAGTCGCCCGGAAGTACCCGACGGTGACCGAGGTACTCGCCGCGGGCTATCAGCAGGTCGGGCCGTACATGCCCGGCATCGGCGCGCACTACATCAAGCTCGGTGGAAATGCCTTCAACCCCGACGGCATCATGGACCCCGCCGACCTCGCCGAGCCGCTGGCGATCATCTACGACGGGACCGAACCCACCTCGGTCGTTGCCGGGTTCATGTACTACTCGATGAGCAAAGACGAGCCGTCCGGCTTTGCCGGCGCGAACGACGTGTGGCACTACCACGAAGACCTCTGCCTCAAGTACACGCCGACGGGAATCCAGACACCGTACGGTCTCGACAAGTCGGCCACGAAGAAGGAGTGCGACGCGGCCGGCGCCAATCTGCTCAAGCAGTCGCAGTGGATGGTGCACGTGTGGTCGGTGCCCGGGTGGGAATCCCGTCAGGGTCTCTTCGGTGAAGTGAACCCGGCGCTCATGTGCCCAGACGGGACCTACTACCAGTACCCGAAGAAGGGGTGGCTCACCCACCCGAAGAACGTGTGCAAGAGCGCGGCCTGAGCGGACGGAGCCCGGCCGAGCGCCACCGGTAGGCTCCGAACCGTGGGCGGCATCTACATCGTCAAGGGGAGCGATCCGGTCCTGCGCGATCGCGAGCTGTCGGTCCTGCTCAGTGACCTGGTCGGGACCGACGACCGATCATTGTGCGTCGAGGAGCACACCGTGCCGACCAAGGCCGGTGCCGTGAACGACGACGATGACGCCCCGGACGAGGACACCGGAGGCGCGGCCCCAATCGTGACCGCGATCGTGAACGCGGCGCAGAGCCCACCCTTCATGACTGCGCGGCGCATCGTGGTGGTCAGGGACTACGAAGGACTCCCTGCGGCCGTCTGCCCGCCGGTCGTCGACGTGATCGGGGACCTGCTCGAGACCACCGACCTCGTGTTCGTTGCGGGTGGCGGCCGGGTCGCCAAGACGCTCGGCGATGCCCTGAAGCAGGCCAACATCCGCGGTGGTACGGCCGAGAAGATCGCCGATGTCCTCCAACGCGAGTTGGATCGGGCCAGGCTCACCATGAAGGCCGACGCCGCTCGCACTGTGATGGAGCACTTGGGGGAGGACGCCGGGCGCCTCGGAGGATTGGTGGATCTCCTGGCGTCGACCTACGGCGACAACTACCGCCTCGAACTCGATGACGTCACGCCGTACCTCAACGATTCGGGCGCGGTCCGGCCGTACGTGTTGAACAACCACATCGAAGCCGGGGACGTCGCGAGTGCGCTGGAGGTGCTCGACCGACTGCTCACCGTCACGAGTCCGACCCAACCCAAGCCGATGCATCCGCTCCAGGTGCTCGGCATCCTGACGGGCCGTTATCGCAAGCTGGCGAAGCTGGATAGTGATGACGTGGTGACGGTCGACGACGCCCACCGGGTGTGGGGCGGGAAGGGCTCGACGTTCCCGGCGAAGAAGGGTCTCGAAGCGGCGCGTTCACTCGGCCCGACTGGCTTCGCGCAGGCATTCGACGTGCTGCACCGGGCCGACGTTCAGCTCAAGGGCGCGACCGGATTACCGGAAGGAACCACCTTGGAAATTGCCGTGGCGCGCCTGGCCAATCTTCACCGTGGTGGAAGTGGCCGGGGAGCGGGGAGTCGGGGAGCGGGAAATCGGCGACCGGCGGACCGGTCGCGGTCTTAGCTCTCCTGGGCGCGGTTCGCGGCCTTCATCAGGCGCGAGGTACGGCGAGCGGCCGCGTTCTTGTGGAGCACATTCTTGGTCGACGCCTTGCTGAGCTTCTTCTGCGCCCGGGTGACCACCTCGGTCATGTTCTCGTCGCCGGTGCTGATGGCGGTCCGAGCCTGCTTGACCCGCGTTTTCAGCTCGGAACGGACCGCGACATTGCGCACACGGCGCTTCTCGTTCTGACGGTTCCGCTTCTTCTGACTCGCAATATTTGCCACGGTGCGAAAAATCTCCCAAAGACGTTCGAAGAACCCGGGAAGAGTAGCAGTCGACCCCGATCACGGCCGGTAACGGGCGATCGGACCGATGGATCGGGGCTCCGGCGGGTTCACGGGGGAGAATAGGAGCGTGTCCGACCTCTCCCGGTTCCGCAACCTGTCGATCGTCGCGCACGTGGACCATGGGAAATCCACGCTGGCGGACCGCTTTCTCGAACTCTCCGGTGCGGTCGACGCCCGCGATATGCGCGCCCAATACCTCGATTCGATGGATATCGAACGCGAACGGGGCATCACGATCAAGGCCCAGAACGTCCGGATCAACTGGGCCGACCACGTCATCAATCTGATCGACACCCCTGGTCACGTCGATTTCGGGTACGAGGTCTCCCGGTCGCTCGCGGCGTGCGAAGGGGTCGTGCTGGTGGTCGACGCCAGCCAGGGGATCGAGGCCCAGACGCTGGCTAACTGCTATCTCGCGATGGAACACGACCTCGCGATCGTCGCGGCGGTGAACAAGATCGACCTGCCTGCGGCCGACCCCGACCGGGTCTGCGGCGAGATCGAGAACGTCTTGGGCGTGCCTGCCGATGAGATCCTCCGAATCTCGGCGAAGTCCGGTCACGGAGTCACCGATCTGCTGGACGCGATCGTCGAACGGATTCCTCCGCCCGTCGGCAACGCGGAGGATCCGCTCCAGGCGCTGATCTTCGATTCGATCTACGACCCGTACCGCGGGGTGATCTCGTCGCTGCGCGTGTTCAACGGCACGCTCAACTCCGGCGCGAAGTTGCGGTTCGTCCAGGCCGGTGCGAATCACGACGCGGAAGAGGTCGGCGTACGCCTGCCGGTCCCGACCGCGGTCTCGTCCCTCGGTCCGGGCGAAGTTGGCTATCTCATCGCGGGCATCAAGGATGTCGGCCAAGCGCGAGTGGGTGAGACGGTCACGACCGCACAGCGACCGTCGGAACCACTCGACGGGTACCTCGACCCGAAGCCGATGGTGTTCTGCGGGCTGTACCCGGTCGAAGGCGATTCGTACGCGGATCTGCGCGAGTCGCTGGAGCGGTTGCGACTCAACGACTCGTCGTTCACCTACGAACCGGAAACGTCGGGCGCACTGGGCTTCGGATTCCGGTGCGGATTCCTCGGCCTGTTGCACATGGAGATCGTGCGGGAACGCCTCGAACGCGAGTACGACCTCGATCTCGTCGCCACCGCGCCCAACGTCGAGTACCGCGCGATCGCCCTCGACGGCACGGTCTCGGTGGTCGACAACCCGTCGGCGCTCCCGACGCCGAACGACATGGCCGGGATCGAGGAGCCCTACGTCCAGATCACGATGCTCACGCCGTCGGAGTATGTGGGCACCTTGATGGAACTCGCGCAGGGCCGCCGCGGCGACCTCAAGAAGATGGAGTACCTCTCGGCGGAACGGCTCGAGATCGTCTACGAGGTTCCGCTGGCCGAGATCGTCATGGATTTCTTCGACCAGCTGAAGTCGCGATCGAAGGGCTACGCGTCGCTCGACTACGAACCGATCGGGTATCGCGAGTCGAAGTTGGTGCGAGTCGACATCATGCTGAACGGTGTGCCCGTCGACGCGTTCTCGTCGATTGCGCATCGCGACAAGGCGTACGACTACGGCAAGCGCATGACCGACAAGCTCAAGGAACTGATCCCGCGCCAGCTGTTCGACGTGCCCATTCAAGCGGCGATCGGGGGTCGGATCATCGCCCGCGAGACCGTGAAGGCGAAGCGCAAGGACGTCATCGCGAAGTGTTACGGCGGTGACATCACCCGGAAGCGGAAGCTGCTGGAGAAGCAGAAGGCCGGGAAGAAGCGCATGAAACAGATCGGTAGCGTCGAAGTCCCCCAAGAGGCGTTCGTCGCCGCCTTGAAACTCGGCGACTAACTCTGGACGGCGAGGGTTCTCGGGTCGATACTGGCGGCCTGACCACCTGGGAGTTGTCATGGTTCGACGTTCGGGTTGTGCCCGCTCGCTGGTAGCCCTGGTCGTCGTCACTGCGCTCAGCGGGTGTGCGTTCGTTGCGAGGGTGTCGCAGCCGTCCGGTGACCCGCCGCCGTCCGAGTCGAACGGTGCGAGCGGGCACCCGTCGATCTCGACGACCGGGCGTTTCGTGGCCTTCGATTCGACTGCGACCAATCTTGTCGCGAGCGACACGAATGGCGTGAGCGACGTGTTCGTTCACGATTTCGTGACCCGAACCACGGTGCGGGTGAGCGTTGGGGGTGGCGGTGCCGAGGCCACCGGACCGAGTCGGAACCCCAGCATCAGCGCTGATGGTCAACGAATCGCGTTCGAGTCCGATGCTGCGAATCTCGTGGCGGCCGACGCCGACACCACCACCGACGTCTTCGTTCACGACCTCGCCGCGGGGACGACAATCTTGGCGTCAGTCGCAACCGACGGGTCGCCGTTCGTGCGCGCCACGAAACGCCCGGTCCTTTCGGGGAACGGTCAGAGTGTCGTGTTCGGCCTGGACCTCGAGGCTCAGGGATTCTGTTGCGTTCCGGTCCCGACGGTCCGGCGCATCGATCTGGCCACGACGACCGTGCTCACGTCCGCGGTGTTCGGAACGGTGATGGCGATCACCGACGACGGCACGCGGCTGGCCTTGGTGGCGGGCGCGCCTGGGCCGGGCGACGGCGCCACGTTCGCGCTTCGCGTCGTCGATGCGACCGGCACCATCGTGCGGGAGATCGCATCGGGGACGATCAGCCATCAGTCCCAGGGTTACGCATTGCTGACACTGTCGGCCGACGGTTCCACCGTTGCTTGGTTCCTCGGCAACCGCGCAACGGGCCAGGTGAAGGTGGAGGCGCTCGGACCGCCCATCGTGGCACCCGCGTTCACGACGACGGTCTCGGGCGCGGAGTTCTTGAAGCTGAGCACGAACGGGCAGAGCCTGTTGGTTCGCAATGCGTCGGCGGTGGATGGCCAGCCAGTCGGCTCGTTGTGGGAAGCCGGGTCCACATCGCTCCGGGTGGTGTCCACCAACAAAGTCGGGGTGGTCTCGAACCTCTACGGCGGGCAGGACCTGTCGGGCGACGGGAAGTGGGTGGCGCTCGAAGTGTTCAGCCCCGGCATGGTCGATGACGACACCAATGGCGTCGCCGACATCTTCATTCGCTCGACCGGTGTGTCGAACGAGGGCCCGACGGCGTAACTCGGCGACGAACCCCTCCCCACCGAACCCGCGCTGCTTGCGCACCCCCTGGGGTGCGCAACCGGCGCCAGTTGCGCACCCCAGGGGGTGCGCTCCGCGTGTTGGTTCGGCGGATCGGCCGGCGAGATCGGGGTCAGTCTCGGGGCAGGCCGAGGACGCGTTCGCCGAGGATGTTGCGCTGGACCTCGCTCGTCCCGCCGCCGATGGTGAGGGCCCGGGCGTAGAGGTAGCCGTAGCTCCACATGCCCCCGCCGGTGTCGCCGTAGGGTCCGGCTTGGGCCAACAAGCCGCCGGTCCCGGCCAGTTCGATCGCCATCTCCATCACGTGTTGGCCGTGCTCGTCGGAGATGGCCTTACGGACGCTTGCTTCCGGCCCTGGCTCCATGCCGCGCACCGTCGCCGACACGGTGCGGAGCCGAATGAGACGCAGGATCTCACTCTCGATGTAGAGCCCAGCGAGTCGTTGACGCGTGATGGGATCGCCGGCGCCTCCATGGTCGCGGACGATGTCGATGACGTCCATCGCAGTGGGGCCGCGGCCCCAGAGCGCGCCCTCACCGGAGAGCGACACGCGCTCGTTGCCCAGCGTGACTTTGGCCAGGCGCCAACCGTCGTGGAGGTCGCCGACGACGTTCTCGGCCGGGATCCGCACGTCGGTGAAGAACACCTCGTTGAACTCGTGCGTGCCGGTCATCTGCACGAGCGGTCGAACTTCGATGCCGGGTGTGCGCATGTCGAGTACGAAGTACGTAATGCCCTTGTGGGCTTCAGCATCAGGGTCGGTGCGGGCGAGCAGGATGCCGAAGTGTGAGACGTGCGCCAACGTGGTCCACACCTTCTGCCCGTTCACGATGAACTCGTCACCGTCGCGCACGGCGGTCGTGCCGAGCGAGGCCAGGTCGGACCCCGCGCCGGGCTCGCTGAAGAGTTGGCACCAGATCTCGGAGCCGTCGAGGAGGCCGGGGAGATAGCGATCGTGCTGATCCTCGGTTCCGGCGACGAGCAATGTCGGCCCGGCCCAGCCGATGCCGATCGGGTTCATCGGCCTGGGCGCATCCGCGGCCCTCAGTTCCTGGTCGATCACCAACTGCTCGATCGCCGACGCCGATCGGCCCCACGGCTTCGGCCAGTGGGGCGCGACGTACCCGGCCGCAGCGAGCGTGCGGGACCAGTCGGGCGGATAGACGCCCTCGGGTGCGTGCTCGGCGAGGAAGGCCCGCACGTCGGCGCGGTACTGCTCGGCTTCGGGGGGCAAGTCGAAATCCACCCCCATGGCCTACGCCAACCATCGGACTCCCTGCCATTCCTGCGCCAAAAACCTGGCGCGTGGAGCCGGTTTCTGACGCACGAACGGTCACACTGGGGCGTGGCCTTCGGCGTGTACGTGCACATTCCGTTCTGTGCGCATCGGTGCGACTACTGCGACTTCGCGACCTGGACCGATCGCGGCCACCTGATCGATGACTACGTCGACGCATGTGTCGCCGACCTCGCGGTTCGCGCGTCCCGCGGCGAGGTGGCCGCGGCCGACTCGGTCTTCTTCGGTGGCGGAACGCCGTCGATGGTGCCGGCCGACCAACTCGTCCGGATCCTCGACGCCATTCCCCGCTCCGACGACGCCGAGGTGACGATCGAGTGCAACCCCGACTCGACGAGCGAGGAACAGCTCCGCGTGCTTGCGGCGGCCGGGGTGAACCGCGTGTCGTTCGGAGTGCAGTCGATGCGCACCAACGTGCTCGCGGTACTCGGCCGCACGCACGATCCCGACAACGTCGTCCGGGCAGTCGACGCCGCTCGCCGTGCGGGCATCGGTCGGGTCAATCTCGACCTCATCTACGGCACGCCCGGTGAGTCCGTCGACGATTGGACCGCGACGGTGGAGGGTGCCATCGCGCTCGAGCCCGAGCATGTGAGTGCGTACGCGCTCACGGTCGAAGCCGGCACTCCACTCGGTCAGGATGTCGCCGCGGGTATCAAGCCGGCACCCGACGACGACGACCAGGCCGATAAGTACACGATTGCCGACGATCTCCTCGCGGCTCACGACTACGAGTGGTACGAGATCTCGAACTGGGCCCGGCCGGACGAAGCGTGCCGACACAACCTTCTCTACTGGCAGGGCGGCGACTATCTCGCGATCGGCTGCGCGGCCCACGGCAAGACCGGTCCCCGCCGATGGTGGAACGTGCGCACTCCTGAGCGCTACGTCGCCGCGATCCGGACCGGGAGTTCGCCCGTCGCCGCTGACGAACTCTTGGATCCCGATGGACGCGCCGTCGAGGCCCGGGATCTCGCGCTGCGCCTGAAGTGGGGTATCCCCGTCGCCGACGTGGACCCGGGTGCGGCGGGGGAGTTGATCGACGCCGGCTTGCTCACTCGAACGGCCGCGCCGGGACACCTGGTGCTCACCCGGCCGGGACGCATGCTGGCCAACGAAGTCAGCATTCGCCTGCAAGCCTGAGCGACCCTGCGCATGGTGAGGTCTTCGTGGCCCGGAACCGCGACGAAGACCGGGGCCTGCTTCTGAGGAGCGACGCAGGCCCCGGTCTCCCTGCCGAGCTCGTCAGCTGACGGTGAATTCGGCGACCATGCCTTTCATGGCGTGGGGCGTGCCGTCCGAGTCCGGCAGGAAGCAGACCAGCGCGTAGCGCCCAGGCTCAAGGTCGAAGGTGACGGCCTCGTCATCCCCGCCGCCTGCGGCGATCTTGGTGCCCCACTGCTGCTCGGTCTGCGACTCGTCTTGGAGCGCCTGCTGGAGGTCGGCCGGCGCGTCCCCCTTGAGCTTGCCGATGCCGAGGAAGTGGGCCTGCTCGCCATCGTTGGTGAGCACGAACGACGTCCGGCCGGCTCCGGCCGGGGGTTCGAAGGCGAACTCGAAGTCCGTGGCCGTCACGTCGACCCGGGCGGCGTCGCCCTCAACGTCGTGGGAGCCACCCGGACCCGGGTCATCCTCGTCGCTGTGGTCGATCCCGCATTCCGCCGTCTCGAATGCGTTGATCTCGGTGATCGCGTCCTCGACGTCGTCGGCACCGAAGGCATTGAACTGGGCCACGACGTCATCGCCGGCCTCGATGAGCTTTGGCGCAGCGAAGGCGATCGGCTCGGAGATCGCGTCGGGCGCGAGCTCTTGGAACTGGCGGAGTTGCTTCACGGTCGGGAAGCTCTCCTGCTTCGCGACCTTCTTCGCGAGCTTGCAGTACGCGGCTGGGTCGTTCTTCGGGCCGGGTTTCGCAACGCTTCCGCCGTCACTGCCGCACCCGGTGGCCGCGACCACCAGCGAGGCGGCGAGCGCGCCGGCTGCGACCAGGGTCTTGTTCATCTACGTCCTCCAGGACCTACATCGGATCGGGCGGTTCCCGATCGCTCGTTGGACCGTAGAGATCGCACCCGGCGCGCCACCCGCGTACCGGCTACGCGTTTGTCTGGCCGGCGGGCCGGTCGCGTTCGGCCACGATCTCGACGAGCTTCACCGTCATGATGCGCACGAGCGCGGGTACGGCCGCCGGGTCGACGCCCACGACGTCGGCCAGCTCGGCGTCGCTCAAACCGGCGAGCACGCCCTGGAGCGCCCGCACGTATTCGGCGGGCAGGTGGGTGGAGACGCCGCTCGGGATCTGCGGGGGTTCGCGCACCTACAGACCGTACGGGGTCGGCGCGCGGGGCGACCGCGTATCGGCTACGCGTTCCGGCTCAGGACGCCGGCAATCTCGTCGCGGCCGGCGATCCCAAGTTTCGTGCAGGCCCGGTACAGGTGGCCTTCGGCCGTCCGGACGGAAATGAACAGGCGCTCGGCGATCTCTCGGTTGGTGAGGCCGGCCGCTGCGAGCATGGCGATCTCCCGCTCGCGACCCGTGAGACCGACCCGTTCTGGCGCGTCGGCGAGTCGGGGGGTCGCCACCCGGCCGCACTCGGCAACGAGCTCGACCCGGTATCGGGTCATCTGTGCCACCCGGGCAGGAAGTGCCTCGGACTCGAAGACGCGTGCTGCGATCGTGGCGACCTCGGCCGCCTGCAGGGACGCGCCCACTGCGACGAAGGCGTCGGTGGCGCTCGCCCAGTCGATGCCGCGGCCTGAGTCCATCGCCGCGAGTTCGGCGTTGAAGGCGACCGACCAACGGCCGTCGACGTGGTCGAGCAACCGGGCCAGATCGGTGCGGACCTCGCCCGCACCCAACCGCATCGCGTCGTGGAGCGAGTGGATTGCGTTGCCGAACTGACCCTCGGCCTCGACCTCTCGCGCGATCGAGACGAACTCGTCGCCGGCGCGCGTCAGTTCGCCGCCGATTGCAATTACCCAGGCTCGCGCTCGGCGGGCGTCCGACTCGTACAGAGCGACGCGCGACGTGGAAGCCTCGGCTCGGGCAGCGGCGACCCGGGCATCGTCGATGCGGCCGGTCAAGGCGAGTGCCTCCGCCTCGAGACTGCGGGCCCACCGGTGGAAGCCACCCAGGTCGTCATCGCCGAAGCCGTCCGCCGCCCGTCCGAGCTGCACGGCGGCTCGACCGGCCCGACCGCGCGCCAGATCCACGCGCCCGGCGAAGAGGTCCAGCCAGGGACCGGCGGACCCGTCGGACGGGGTGACGCTACGGACCAGTTCGACGAAGTCGGCGGCCTCCGGCAGGTGTCCGGCGAGCAACAGCGCGAGCGCCTGGGCGTTGATCGCCCATGCGATGCCGATGGGTAGGTCGGCTTGCAGCGCCAGGGCGTCTTCGAGCGCGGTCCCGACGAAGTCGATCGCCGCCTGGTTGCGACCGGCGATCGAGCGGCCGCTGCCCACGGAGCTGACCAGTCGGACCCGCAGGTGTCGGTTGTCGGGATGCTCGGCCAGGATCGCCTCGGCTTGGGCGGTGGCCGCACCCGTTCGGCCGGCCATCATCTCGATCTGCAGCCGAGTCGCGTCCAGTATTGCCCGCCACACCGGGTCCGTGATCGCGTTGGCGGCCAAGCGGTAGGCCTCCTCGATCCACGCCGATTCGTCGAGCATCCGGGCGGTGTGAACGATTCCTTGGAAGCTCGAGACGCGCTCGCTGTCCGACAGGATCGGACGCTGGAGCCGGTCGATCAGCGCGTCCGTAGCCGCCCGGTAGTCACCCGAGTGAATGAGTGCCTGGATCCGCAACGCGGAATCGGCGAGCAGAGGATCGGCGACCGCGTCGAGCAGTTCGAGCGCGAACGCCGCGGCGCCCAGGGTGAGCGCGTCGCCTGCGGCGGTGACGAAGCGCTCCGGGTGGGACCGGTCACCCGACTCGAGGCGGAGACGCGCCTCGACGATCCTCGACTCGGCGTCGTCGGGGCCGTGGGCCAACTCGTCGGCGATCAGCCCGGGCAGCGCTGTCCGCTCGACAGTGTCCAGCAGGTCGAGCGCCGTCTCGCCGAAGAGCGGATGGGCGAGACGGACCTCGTCGCGCCCGGCACGGGGGACGATGGTTGCCAACCCCCGCGCCTCGCAACGACCCGGGTCCCAGTCCGGCAGGACGCGTCGGAGTAGATCGGTCGTCAGCGGTTCGGCCAGCCCGAGGGTGGCCAGCGCCCGCACGTCGTGGGGATCGCCGGTCCGCAGCCGCTCGGCGATGACGTCGCGCAGCCGACGCCCGCCGCCGTCGCGACCCGACCAGTGCCACTCCGCGTGGTGCAGCGTGAGGTCGTCGCTGGCCCGAGCGTCGCTGATCAGCTCGCCGAGCAGCAGGGGGTTCCCCCCGCTCTCGGTCACCAACCAGCTCGCGGCCTCCGGCTCGACCGGCCCGCCCAACACGCGGGTGGCGAGATCGACCGTCTCAGGAGGACTCAGCGGAAGCAGGTCGATCCGCTCGGCCAGCCGGTCCTTCCACAGCACCGCGACCGATTCGGGTGCCACTTCGCCGGATCGGCACGTCATCATGACCGGAACCCTCCCGTCGAGCACGAGGCTCTGGACGAGCAGCGCGGACCAGTCGTCAAGGAGGTGCACGTCGTCGACGACGAGCAATCGGTCCGGGTCGGCGCCCAGCGCCGCCACGGCGCGCCGCACAACCTGTGCGTCGCGTGCCGCGAAGTCCTCGGGACCGGGGCCTGCGTCGTCGGGGAGCAGGCGCAACACCGCGCCGAATGGGAGCCGGCTCCGGCCGGTGACACCGCTGAGCCATTCGACCGGGCCTCGGTTCGATCGGTGCCGCCGGGCGACCGCTCGGGCGAGGTGGGTCTTGCCCACCCCGGCGTGGCCGCCGACGACGACGGAGACACCGCCGAGCAGCCGGGTCTCGACAAGGTCCAGCTCGGCCACGCGTCCGACTGATCCGTCGGCGTCGTCGTTCGCGGGTATCCCCAGCATCAGGGCAGTATCGCCCAAACGGGGATGGCGCTCTACGGGTGGTCTTGTCGAATAGGCCCGACGAACGCCCCGCCGTTAGCAGTCGGTACACTCGACTGCTACCGCTCGGGCCGACCGGCCCGGGGAGTGCCGGCGCAATGGGATCGGTCACCTGATGGATGCAGCTGAACGACGGGCCACCGTGCTCAAGGCCGTGGTGGAGGAGTACGTCCGCACGGCCGCGCCCGTGGCGAGCCAGACCGTCACCGAGTCACGGGATCTCGGCGTCTCGAGCGCGACCGTCCGCAACGACATGACCCAACTCGAACGCGAGGGCTTCCTCGCCCAGCCCCACACTTCGGCCGGCCGGATTCCCACCGATCAGGGCTACCGCTATTTCGTCGACCATTTCACCGCGGCGGGTGGACTCCCCGTGGGCCAGCGGCGCGCGGTCGCCGACTTCTTCGCGACGACCCACCGGGCCCTCGAAGACCTCCTCCACGAGACGAGCCAGCTCCTCGCCAACCTGACCAGTCACGCGGCGGTGGTCGTCGGCCCCGACGCCGACGCCGTGCGGGTGCGCTCCGCGCAACTCGTCGCGCTCGAGCCTGGCACCGTGCTGGCGGTCGTCGTGTTGGGCAACGGCACCGTCGAGCGCGAGGTGTTGCCCAGCGAACTCGCCGGCGACCAGGTCGCTCGTGCTTCCGCGGGGTTCGATGCTGCCCTGCGCGATCGGACGCTCGCCGTACCGAGCACGTCGCCCACCACCACCGGCGACGACGCGGTCGATGTGCTGCTGGTGCAGGCAATCGCCGCGGTGACCACGCGCGCCAAGCACGTGTCGGATCATCTGTACGTCGGTGGAGTGAGCCGGTTGGCCGCCGAACAAGACGCGTTCACCACGACGGCTACCACCGCGCGGCTGCTCGAAATGTTGGAAGAGCAGGTGGTGGTGGTCAGCCTCGTTCGTGACCTTCTCGATCATGGAGTGAACGTCTCGATCGGGTCGGAGAACGAGGTCGACGAACTGCGCGACTGCTCGATCGTCCTCGCTCCGTACCAAGTGGAGGGGACGCTCGCCGGAACCGTCGGCGTCCTCGGACCCACCCGCATGGATTATGCGCAGGCGTTGGCCGCGGTCGCGGCCGTGTCCCAGCAACTCGGACGACTCTTGTTGCCGCCCAGCTGATGGCTGACTTCTACGAGCTGCTCGGTGTTGCGCCGAGTTCGACCGACGACGACATCAAGCGGGCGTACCGCAAGCTGGCCCGAGAACTGCATCCGGACGCGAACCCCGGCGACGCCGAGGCCGAAGAACGCTTCAAGGAAGTGTCGGCGGCCTACGAGGTGCTGCGCGACCCCGAACGGCGCCGGCGGTATGACACCTTCGGCGACGAGGGACGCGGCCAAGGCGGTCCCGGGGGTCCGGGCGACGCGTTCGGGTTCGGCGACATCTTCGATGCCTTCTTCTCCGGTGGATTCGGCGGCGGCGGCGGCCGGGGCGGGCCACCGCGCGGTCAGGACGCGGAGACCTCGATCCAGCTCGACCTCGCCGAAGCCGCGTTCGGTATCACCAGCACCGTCGACATCGAGATTCCCGGTCCGTGCGAACGCTGTGACGGCACCGGCGGCGAGCCGGGAACCCATCCGGAACGCTGCGATGAATGTGGCGGGAGTGGTGAGGTACGACAGGTCCGCAAGTCCATCCTCGGTCAGCTCGTGACCGCAGCGCCGTGCCCGCGCTGTCAGGGCACGGGCCAGGTGATCCCGAATCCCTGTACGGAGTGTCGCGGCGACGGTCGGGTGCGCACGCACAAAGAGATCGAAGTCGAGATTCCCGCCGGCATCGACGACGGTCAACGGCTGCGCCTTCCCGGCCGTGGTCCGGCCGCGCCGCGTGGCGGTGCACCGGGCGATCTGTACGTCTTGGTGCGGGTCCGCCCGCATCCGACTCTCGAACGCCACGGCGTCGATTTGGTGCACCGCGCCAGGGTCGCCATGACCCAGGCGGCGCTCGGCGCGACCTTCGAACTCGACACCCTCGACGGGACCGAGACGATCACCATCGATCCCGGCACCCAGCCCGGTCATGTCATCCGCATGCGCGGTCACGGCGTGCCGGTGCTCAACGGTCGGGGTCGTGGCGACCTACTCATCGAGGTCAACGTCGACGTGCCGACCAAGCTCAACGCGGAACAGGCCGAACTCCTCGGCCACTTCGCGGCGCTCCGAGGCGAGCCGATCGACCCGCCCGAGGGCGGCCTCTTCTCCAAGATTCGGTCGGCATTCGGGGATCGATGACCGCACCGGCGTGGGCGGCCTCGGCCGGTGCACGCGCGCTGGTCTTCGCCGACCACCCGGGCTCGGGTGCGGATGGCCGGGTTCGCGTTGATGGTCCGGACGGCCACCACCTCCAGCGCGTGCGTCGCCTCGAGATCGGCGAGCGCATCGTCGTCGCCGACGGAGTGGGGGGTTGGTACGAGGCGAGTGTCGTGGGCGTCAGCGATGGGGTGATCGACGGTGAACGCCTGGGTCCCGATCGGATCGAACCGGTGAACCATCCGAGCATCGCCATCGCGTTCGCACCGGCGAAGAGCGATCATGGCACCGAGGTCGTCCATCAACTCGTCGAACTCGGCGTCGAGCGGATCGTTCCGATTCTCACCCGGCGCGGGGTGGTGCGCTGGACCGGTGACCGGGCGGCGAAGGCGCACGAGCGACTCCAGCGGGTTGCCCGCGAGGCCGCGATGCAGGCGCATCGAGCGCGCATCCCGGTGGTGGATGCACCGGTCGGAATCGAAAGGTTGACCGGATCTCCCGGCTTGGTGCTGGCCGAGCCTGGCGGCTCCACGGTCGCCCACCTGGCCGCCCCGGCCGGCGGCGAATGGCTGGTGATGGTCGGACCCGAGGGTGGTTTCACCACCGAAGAGCGCACGATGTTCGGCCCGATTCCGACCCTCGGGATCGGCGCGCACGTGCTGCGCTCGGTGACCGCGCCGGTCGCGGTAGGCGCCGTGCTCGCCTCACAACGTGCCGGTTGACCGACTGCTGATACCGGTCGGATCGCCCAGCCCGTACCAAGGGGTTCGACTTCGCCGGGGATTCGTGACATAGTCACGCCGTTCTGGGGCTGAAGGCAATGTCAACAGGGGGCACGAGTCGTTCAATGAATGGCCTACATGTCGGAGATCGTTTGCGAGCGATCCGACGCCAAAAGGGTCTGTCACTCCATGATGTCGAGGCGCGTTCGGGCCTCGAGTTCAAGGCGAGTGTGCTCGGGGCGTACGAGCGCGGCGAACGCGCGATCTCCGTTCCACGATTGTTGCGGCTGTCCGAGATCTACGAGATCCCGGCCGATCAACTCCTGCCGCGAGACGCCGACATCGAGATCAACCTCACCGATTCGAGCGATCTCGATGCGGGGTTCACGATCGATCTCGTTCGCTTGCACGCGCTCGACGAGCCCGAGGCCGCGGTGCTCTCGCGGTACGCGGCAACGATCCAGCTGCAGCGTCAGGACTTCAACGGTCGGCTCCTCACGGTGCGTCGTGACGATCTGCGTGTGCTCGCCGCCGTTCTCGGTCGCCGCCCGGAAGAGATGGGCGTGCGACTGGACGAACTCGGCCTCCGGGCAGAGTCACCTGTTCTCTAGAACCGCGGCGGTCCGGCCGCGAGTCACCGCTAACCTCAACGCGTCGTGACCGCTCCTGTATCGACGCAGCTCAAAGTGCTGGTTCCCGGCAATCACCTCATGGTCGGTTTGCTCGGCGAACGTGACGAGTTGTTGCGGCGCGTCGAGCAGGCGTTCCCCGTCGACATCCTGGTACGCGGCAACGAGATCACCGTGACCGGCGCCCCGGAACCGGCGGCCCGGGTCGGGCGGCTGTTCGAGGAACTCGTGGTGCTGTTGGAGCAGGGCCACGCGCTGGATCGTGACGGCATCGATCGCGCCATCGGGATGATCGAGTCGGACCAGAAGCCCACCGACGTGCTCGCCACCGAGGTGGTGAAGGGCCGCAAGAGCGTCCGCCCCAAGACCTCGGGGCAGAAGCGGTACGTCGATGCGGTGCGTGACCACACCATCACCTTCGCCATCGGCCCCGCGGGGACGGGGAAGAGCTACCTCGCGGTCGCACTCGCGGTCCAGGCCCTCCAGTCCAAGACCGTGAATCGCATTATTCTCACGCGCCCGGCGGTCGAGGCCGGGGAGCGACTCGGGTTCCTTCCGGGCGACATGCTGGCCAAGGTCGACCCGTATCTGCGCCCGCTCTACGACGCGCTCTACGACATGCTCGACCCCGAGACCGTCGCGCGGTTGATGGAGCGCGGGGTGATCGAAGTCGCGCCGCTTGCCTACATGCGCGGGCGCACGCTCAACGATTCGTTCATCATCCTCGACGAAGCGCAGAACACGACCGCCGAACAGATGAAGATGTTTCTCACGCGGCTCGGCTTCGGGTCCAAGATCGTGGTGACGGGCGACGTGACCCAGATCGACTTGCCGGAGGGTCGCGGTCGATCCGGGCTGTTGGTGGTGCGCGACATCCTCACGGGCGTTGCCGATCTCGAGTTCGTCGACCTCGGATCCAAGGACGTCGTGCGGCATCGGATCGTGCAGGACATCGTCGATGCCTACGCGGCGCGGTCCTGATGGCTGACGTCTCCATCTTCGGCAGCGATGAGCAGAGCGACATCGAAGTCGACCTCGCCCGGTGGGTGCGCCTCGCCCGACTGGTCGTCGACGAGCAGCGGGTCCCGGGCACGTCCGAACTCTCGTTGCTCTTCGTCGACCGCGACACGATCGCCGAGTTGAACGAGAAGTTCCTCGGCGGCACTGGTCCGACCGATGTGCTCGCCTTCCCCATGGATGACGACCTCGTGCTTCCCGGTCGGCAACCCGACCAGGGTGGTCGCGGACCGGGCGCCCCGATCGACGGCGGGGAACCTCCCACGTTGATAGGAGATGTGGTCGTTTGTCCGGTGATCGCGGAGGCGCAGGCGCCGCTGCACAATTCGAGCATCGACCAAGAACTTGCGCTCCTCGTCGTCCACGGCGTGCTCCATCTGCTCAACTATGACCACGCGGAGCCAAAGGAACAGGCAGCGATGCAACAGCGGGAGCGAGAACTTCTCGCACTCTTTCGCGAGCAGGAGGGTGAACACTGAACGCACGGGACGGGGCCATCGTGTCCGGCGTTGCAGTGTTGTTCGTCTTCTCGATCTTCTTGGCGGCAGCCGAGACCGCGTTCACGCGCATGAGTCGCATTCGCGCGCTGTCACTCGACGAAGAGGGCCGAAAGGGCGCGCACCGACTCGCGCAGATGTTGGAGCGCCCCGAGCGGACACTCAATGTCCTGTTGCTCCTGGTCCTGGTCTGTCAGATGACCAGCGCGTCGTTGCTGGGTGTGGTGCTCGAAGGGCAGTTCGGAAGCGCCGGACTCGTCTTCGGATTGGTGCTTCAGATCGTCGTGTACTTCGTCATTGGAGAAGTGGCGCCGAAGACGTTCGCCATCCAGCATTCGGAGCGCACCGCGTTGCGCCTCTCGCCGTTCCTCTGGGCGATCTCCAACTTCTGGCCCCTGCGGATGATCTCCACCGGACTCATCGGCATGGCCAACGTGCTCCTGCCGGGGAAGGGTCTCAAAGAGGGCCCCTTCGTCACCGAGGAAGACCTCCGCACCATGGCAGACGTCGCCGCCGACGAAGACGCGATCGAACGCGAAGAGCGCCGACTGATTCATTCGATCTTCGAGTTCGGCGACACCGTGGTGCGCGAAGTGATGTTGCCGCGCCCCGATATGATTGCCGTCGAAGCCGATGCATCGATGGAAGAAGCGATCACGCAAGCGATCGACGCCGGGTACTCGCGGATCCCGTGTTACGAGGACTCCACCGACAACATCATCGGGCTGGTGTATCTCAAGGACCTGGTCCAGCAGGCGAGGTCGGGCGCGGGCGAGCAGTCGGTGCGGACGGTGGTTCGTGGCGCGGTGTTCGTGCCCGAGTCCAAGCGGCTCACCGAACTATTACGCGAGATGCAGACCGACAAGTTCCACATGGCGATCGTCGTCGACGAGTACGGCGGCACCGCAGGGTTGGTGACGCTCGAAGACCTGCTGGAGGAGATCGTCGGTGACATCTCGGACGAATTCGATGCCGAGGAACCTGGCGTGGAGGAACTCCCCGGCGGTGGCATCCGGGCGCCCGGTCGGACGCCGATCGACGACGTGAGCGAAGCGCTCGGTCGCGAACTGCCCGACGCCGAGTGGGACACCGTGGGTGGGCTGGTGTTCAACCTGCTCGGCCACGTTCCCGACGCGGGCGAGACCGTCCGTTTCCAGGGTTTGGAGTTCCGGACGGAACGAGTCGAAGGCCGCCGGATTGTCTCGGTCGTGATCATGCCGGTCGAAGCGGAACCATCCGACGCTGGCGACGCGGACGCGACGACTGCGGTCGAGTCGTGAACAGCCCGAGCGGTTTCCGATCCGGCTTCGTCTCGCTGGTCGGCCGGCCCAACGTCGGCAAGTCGACGTTGGTCAATCAACTCGTCGGCACCAAGGTGTCGATCGTGTCGAACAAGCCCCAGACGACCCGCACCCAGATTCGGGGAGTGCGCACCACCCCTGAATCGCAGATCATCCTGCTCGACACGCCGGGGATTCATCGCCCCCGAACCTTGTTGGGGGAGCGGTGCAACGAACGGTCGGTGCAGACGCTAGGTGAGGTCGATGCCGTGTGCCTGCTCGTCGAAGCGAACGCTCCGATCGGGCCCGGTGACCGCTTCATCGCGGAACTGGTGAAACGCACGAAGACGCCGAAGATCCTGGTGGTGAACAAGATGGACATCGCGAGCCATGAGGAGATCGGTGGGCAACTCGCGAAAGCCGGCGTCGAGTTCGGTGAGTTCGACGCGTACGTGCCCGTGTCGGCCAAAACCGGCGCCGGTATCGACGCGCTCCTCGGCGAGATCCTCCCGCGATTGCCCGAAGGCCCGCTCTACTACCCCGACGGGGTGGTGTCCGATCAACCGGAGACCACCATCGTCGCGGAGTTGCTGCGCGAGAAGCTCTTGGCCGTGGCGCGCGAGGAACTGCCGCACTCGATCATGGTCACCGCGGATTGGCTCGACGATGACGATGAGCCCGAGCCCGGTGAGCCTGCAGTCGGTGAAGAAGGTGCGAATTCGGAGGAATCGGACCCGATCCTGCGGTATCGGGCGGTGGTGAGAGTGGAACGTGACTCCCAGAAGGGGATCGTGATCGGTAAGGGCGGTGCGGTGATCCGAGACGCCGGAACCGCCGCGCGCCACGAACTCGAGCGGCTCTTCGGCGCCAAGGTGTACCTCGAGACCACGGTCAAGGTCGACAAGGAATGGCAGCGGCGGGCTCACGCCCTCGACCGGCTCGGGCTCTGATCCCGGGTCCGTGTCCGGTCCCGCGCCCGTTGGGCGTGGACGGAGAGGTCGGGAGTTCCGTGCCCTTGGTCACGCGTTGAGTTGCTTCGCGCGAATCGACCGGGGATAGAGTCGCTCGCACGTGGCCGGGGACGGATTCGGGGGTTCGGGCTCTCGGACCGGTTCGCGTGGGGACGACGGTATGACCCAATCGAAGAGTCGCATCGCCAGTCGCATCACGGCACCGCTCACGGTCGTCGGTCTCGCGGTCCTGCTCGGTGCGTGTAGCAACAGCAACGGACAGAACTCGCTGGAGCCCAAAGGCCCCGCCGCCGAGAAGATCGACAACCTGTTCATCCCGATTCTCATGGTTGCGATCGTCATCGGCGTGTTGGTGGTCGGGGCGACCGTCTTCATCGCCATCCGGTTCCGTCAACGCGACGGCCAGCCCGGGAACCCGAAGCAGATCCACGGCCACACTGCGCTCGAGATCGGCTGGACCATCGTCCCGGCCTTGATCCTCGCGGTGGTTGCGGTGCCGACCGTCGCGACCATCTGGGATCTCGCCGAGCGTCCGACCGGCCCCAAGGTGTTGAAGGTCGAGGTCACCGGCCAACAGTGGTGGTGGAGCTTCCAACTGTCCGAGCAGCGCCTCGTCCCGAAGCCGGCTCCGTTGCCCGACACCACGACGAGCAGCACTTCGAGCCCGGAGAAGCCCTCGAAAGTGGTGTTCGTCACGAGCACCGAGCTGCACATTCCGGTGAACACGAAGGTTGATCTGGCGTTGAACTCGTCGTTCCAGGACGTGATCCACTCATTCTGGGTCCCCGAGCTCGCAGGCAAGAAGGACGTCATGCCGGCGCGGACCAACCGCCTCACGATCGAGGCGTCCAAGCCCGGCACGTACTTGGGTGCCTGTGCCGAGTTCTGCGGCCTGTCACACGCCCGGATGCGATTCCGGGTGATCGCCGAACCGATGGCCGACTGGATCAAGTGGCGAGACAAGATGTCGGGCCCTCCGGCCCAGGCCATCACCCCCGAGATCGAGAAGCTCGTCTCGGAGACCTACCTCTGCACGAACTGTCACGTCTTCGACGACACGACGGCGTCGCCGTACGGTCCGAACCTCACCCACTTCGCCGATCGGTCGACGTTCGCCGGCGGGAGCTACGAGACCAACCCCAAGAACTTGCGCCGTTGGCTCCTGGACGCCCCGTCGATGGTGGAGATGCCGTCGAAGGACTGCCGGATCCAGCCGCCGCCTCCGAACGTCATCTGTCGAGGTATGCCGTCGTTCACCAAGAACACGCCGCCCGGACAAAAGACGATGACCGAGGCAGACGCCAATACCCTCGTTCAGTTCCTCATTGGGGAGAAATAGTGGGACCGAGTCAAGGAGCACGCCGATGACCGCGGTTCCAGCACCCCTGGCGCCACCTCGTGGCATCTTGCGGCGGCCGAAGTCCACGACGGGCTTCTGGTCCTGGTGGACCACGGTCGACCACAAGAAGATCGGAATCCTCTACGCCGGCCTCGCGTTGTTGTTCTTCTTGGTTGCCGGCATCGAGGCGCTCCTGATCCGCGTGCAACTCGCGGGGCCGAACGGCACGCTGTTGACCGCGAATCAGTACAACACGCTGTTCACGATGCACGGCACGACCATGGTCTTCCTGGTCGGTATGCCGCTCGCGACCGCGTTCGGCAACTACCTCATTCCGTTGCAGATCGGGGCGCGCGACGTTGCGTTCCCCCGACTCAACATGTTCGGGTTCTGGGTGTTCGCCGTCGGCGGCATCTTCATCTACTCCGGCTTCGTGTTGGGCGGCGCGCCGAACGGCGGGTGGTTCGGCTACACCCCACTCACGTCTGCACCGCTGACCTCGGGTGCACTCCCAGGCCACGGACCGGATTTCTGGGCCGTCGGTCTCGTCATGCTCGGTATCGGTTCGGTGGCGTCGGGGGTGAACTTCGTTGTCACGATCCTCAACATGCGCGCCCCCGGCATGACGCTCATGCGGATGCCTGTGTTCGTCTGGATGATGCTCGTCGTTGCGTTCCTCACCGTGTTCGCGATGCCGGCGGTGACCGCAGCCCTGATCATGGTCTTTTTCGACCGGAACTTCTCCACGAACTTCTTCGTGGCGAGCGCAGGTGGTGACCCGCTGCTGTATCAGCACCTCTTCTGGCTCTTCGGCCATCCCGAGGTGTACATCCTGATCTTGCCGGGCATGGGCATCGTCTCCGAGACGCTGCCGGTCTTCGCCCGCAAGCCGCTCTTCGGCCGATCGGTCGTCATCTTCTCGGGGATCGCGATCGGGTTCCTCGGCTGGGGCGTGTGGGCCCACCACATGTTTGCCACCGGCCTCGGCCCGGTCGCAACCACCGCGTTCAGCCTGGCCACGATGTTGATCGCCATTCCGACCGGCGTGAAGATCTTCAACTGGATGGGCACCGTGTGGGGGGGGTCGCTGAAGCTGAACTCTCCGATGCTGTTCTCCCTCGGGTTCATCGCCATGTTCACCATCGGTGGACTCTCCGGCGTGACCCACTCGATCGTCCCCGCCGACACCCAACAGACCGACACGTACTACGTGGTGGCGCACTTCCACTACGTGTTGTTCGGTGGCTTGGTCTTCGCCATCTTCGGTGGGTTCTATTACTGGTGGCCGAAGGTCTTCGGGCGTCTCCTCGATGACCGACTCGGCAAGTTGAACTTCTGGTTGATGCTCATCGGGTTCAACCTCACGTTCTTCCCGATGCACATCCTCGGGTTGCAGGGCCAACCACGGCGTACTTACACCTACCCGTCGAACATGGGGTGGGACACGATGAACCTGATGGCCACCGTCGGTGGCTTCGTCATCGCCTTGTCGGTCCTCGTGTTCCTGGTCAACGTCATGAAGACCGCTCGCAATGGCGAGGTTGCCGGCGCCGACCCCTGGGACGGCCGCACGCTCGAGTGGTCGATTCCGTCGCCCACGCCCGAGTACAACTTCGCGGAGATTCCCCAGGTGCACGCGGCCGATGACTTCTGGCACCGCAAGTACACCGAAGACGAAGAAGGCCGCTTGGTGCGCCTGCCCGCGGGTGGGTCCGATGATGGCGCCCAGCCCGGAGACGGCCACGGCATCCACCTCCCGTCGCCGTCGTTCTTCCCGCTGGTCTTGGCCCTCGGCCTACTCACCTTGGGGTACGCCGCGGTGTTCAAGAGCCCGTGGATCGCGATTCCGGGAGTGATCGTGCTCATGTTCGGTATCTACGCCTGGACCATCGAGCCCGGCACGGCGGAGGACTGATCGATGGCTCAAGCAACTGTCCCCGCTCCGCTGCCCGAGGCGGGTTCCGAAGACCACGGCCACGCCCACGGGCACGCCGACACGAACACCGGCACGACCAACACGAAGTTGGCGATGTGGGTGTTCCTCTCGTCCGAGTGCATCTTCTTCGGTGCCTTCATCTCCACGTACCTGCTGTACCGGGGTCGGAGCGCCAAGGGCACGCCGACCCCCAAGGACGTGTACAACATCCCGTTCACGTCGGTGACGTCGTTCATCCTGCTGATGAGTTCGCTGACGATGGTGTTGGCCCTCGCCGCCATCCAACGCGGCGACCACCGTCGGTTCCGGGTCTGGATCATTGCGACCGCGCTCTTCGGGGTGACCTTCATCGGCGGTCAGATCTACGAGTTCACCGAGTTCTACCGCGAAGGTCTCGCACTGAAGACGAGCGTCTTTGGTTCCAGCTTCTTCGTCCTCACCGGTCTGCACGGCATGCACGTGACCGTCGGCATCATCTGGTTGCTGTCGCTCTGGGGCCTGTCGATGCAGAACCGGCTGCACGTCCAGGATGCCGAGAAGGTGGAGATCGCCGGGTTGTACTGGCACTTCGTCGACATCGTCTGGATCATCATCTTCACCGTCATCTACCTCATCCCGTAGGCGGACCAACGACATGAGTGACGAAACCGCAGTCGTCGACGACCCGGAGCTTCTGCCCGGGCCCGACCACCAACTGGCCATGCTGCCGGGTGAGGTGCGTCCTCACCCGTCGCCGTTCCAGTACGTGATGATCGCCGTGATCCTTTGCGTGATCACGGCCCTCGAAGTCGGCATGTACTACATCGAGGAAGACGTCCCTCGCGGGCTCTACATCGCGATCCTGTTGACTATGGCGCTCGTGAAGTTCGCCACGGTCGTGAGTTGGTACATGCACCTGCGCACGGACCGGCCGATCTTCCGGCGGTTCTTCATCGTTGGGTTCATCGGCGCGATCCTGCTGTACACGATCGTGTTGGCGACCCTCCACGTCTTCGAATAGTCCTCGCATTGATCGCGGCATCCATCCCGGCGTTCTCTCCCCACCCGGATGTGCTCCTGGTGGTGGCGCTGATCGTCGTCGGATACGAGACGGCACTGACCCGCCTCGGGCCGGTGCTGGCGCCGGCGGGTACCGCGATCGTCACTCGAACTCAGCACGTGTGCTTCGCCCTGGGCGCGTTCACCATCCTGCTGGCGTCGTACTGGCCGATCCATGACCTCGCCGAGGGGTACATGTACAGCGTGCACATGGTCCAGCACCTCCTGTACACCATGGTCGCGGCGCCCCTGCTCTTGCTCGGGACCCCGGCCTGGTTGGCTCGCTGGATCCTGTCGCCCCGGTGGTTGTTCCTGACCGTTCGGAACCTTTCGAAGTTCGTTCCCGCCATCGTCACGTTCAACCTCATCATCGTGCTGACTCATTGGCCGGCGTTCGTGGATTTCACACTGCGGTCGGCCCTCGCGCACTTCCTGGCCCACACCCTCCTCCTGGCCTCGGCATTCTTGATCTGGATGCCGATTCTCTCGCCGGTCCCCGAGATCCCGCGCCTGAGCCCGATCGGGCGCATGGTCTTCCTGTTCCTACAAACGATCGTGCCGACGATCCCGGCCTCGTTTCTCACTTTTGGGCAGCACCCCCTGTATCGTCGGTACGAGTCACTCCCGAAGTTGTGGGATATCTCGGCGCTGGACGACCAGCTCACCGCCGGGCTGATCATGAAGATCGGTGCGGGGATGCTGCTGATGACGCTCATCGCCGTGATCTTCTTCCGCTGGGTTGCGACTGAAGAAGCGGCGCCGCGGATCGAGTCCCTGGGATTCGAACCAACGAACCACCTCACGGAGGTCAAGGCATGAGCGAAGCGGCACAGTCAATCCGAGGTGGCCGTTCCGGCCGCGAAGCGGGGCCCGTCCGGCCCGCTCCGCAGGAGCAAGAGGACAGAGCATGAGCGAAGAGTCCGACGAGACTCCGGAGTCGACCGAGGGGTCGGACGCGTCCACCACCGTGGCGGTTATGGACCGACCCGGTGAGTTGGCTGAGGTGCGCGAGCAGGAACTGGCGCGGGTCGAACTGCGCAAGGACCGCGTGTGGTTGCCGTTCCTGATTCCCGTCGGTGCGATCCTCGCGGTTGCGCTGTTCGCGATCAACCTCTCGCGCCTCTTCCTTGCGGCCTCGGAAGGTGGCAAGAGCCCCGCGGTCGTGATCGCAACGGTGATCACACTGGCGATCCTGATCGGTGCGACGATCGTCGCCGCGATTCCGAATCTGCGAACGTCGTCGCTGGTCCTGACCGTCTGCGGCATCGCCGCCGCGGTGTCGTTGGCGGGTTCGTTGGTACTCGGCGCCGGCGAGAGCAAAGAGGAAGCCGTCGCGGAGCCCCAGGGCGAGGCGATCAACACCCTCGAGGTGGATGCGCAGGCGAACTTGAAGTTCCAAGCCACCAACTTCGATGCGCCGGCCGGTGTCAACCTGATCAAGTACGTCGACAAGGGCGGCTCCCACACCCTGTTGTTCGTCGAGTCCGAGTTTTCCTACGTGAACCTGGTCGTTCCGGGCGGGCCGTTCGAGTCCAAGGTCGATCTGGTCAAGGGCAAGAAGTACACGATCTACTGCAGCGTTCCCGGGCACCGACAGGCGGGTATGGAAGCGACGATCACCGTGGGTGATGCGCCGACAACCCCCACGCCTGAGGCCGGCACGGCCACCCCGACCACCGTGATCCCCGGTGCCACCCCGTCGACGGCCCCGTCGGGTGCGTCCGAGGTCGATCCGGCCGCGCAGTCCGGCAACGAGCTCGGGAACTGATCGTGACCCGTCGAGCCGGTGTACTCGCGTGTGGCGCACTCACAGTCGTGTTGCTCGCGGCGTGCGGGAGCGATTCGGTCGCGCCCTATTCCCAGCCGACCGGCCCCGCGGTGAAGACACTCGCCGTCGAGGCCGAGAACTTTGCGTTCATTCCCGACACGCTCACCTCACCGGCAGGAATCGTTCAGGTCGATCTGACGAGCACCGCCGGGCTTCACAACTTCGTGCTCGAAGGGGTGCCACAGTTCCAGGTCGAGGCGACCAGCGGAAGCTCGTCGTCGGGCAAGGTCAAACTCAAGCCCGGGAAGTACACCTTCTATTGCAACATCGCCGGGCATCGCGCCCAGGGGATGGAGGGAATCCTCACCGTCAAGTGACGGCCCGCTAGCTTGCCCGCAGTGATCTCCGGAATCGATCCTTCGCGCATCCCGCGCCATGTCGCGCTGGTCATGGACGGCAACGGCCGTTGGGCCCAACAGCGTGGCATGAAGCGCACCGAGGGGCACGCGGCCGGCGAAGAGGCGCTGTTCGACACGGTCGAAGGCGGACTCGACCTCGGCCTCCGTTGGATGACGGTGTACGCGTTCTCGACCGAGAACTGGCGGCGCCCGCTCGACGAAGTCCGGTTCTTGATGCGTTTCAACGAGTCGCTGCTCTTGCGCCGGCGAGACGATCTCAACGAGCGCGGAGTTCGGGTTCGGTTCATTGGCCGGCGCGGTGGTCGGGTTCCCAAGCGGGTGGTCCGACACATCGAGGATACCGAGGCGCTCACGGCGAAGAACCGCCGGATGACCTTGACCTTCGCCTTCAACTACGGCGGCCGCGCCGAACTCACCGATGCGGTGCGGTCGATCGCGCGCGAGGTCTCGGCGCGACGACTGCGAGCGGATTCGATCGACGAGAAGACGATCGCGAAGCACCTCTACGCGCCCGACATGCCGGACCCGGACCTGATGGTGCGGACCTCGGGTGAGTTCCGGGTTTCGAATTACTTGCTGTGGCAGAGCGCGTATTCGGAGTTCATCTTCACCGACGTGCTCTGGCCCGACTTCCGTCGTGAGCATCTCTTCGACGCCGTCCGCGAGTATCAGTCCAGGGACCGGAGGTTCGGTGGGCTGGAGACCGACGGCGGGGCGTGACCTACCCGTACACGCTCGCGCTGCGGCACCGGATCGTGGCGAACGGTGCGCAGTTCGAACGGCGGGTTGTGGCATCGCCGTTGTGGACGGCCAAATAGCGGGGGAGTCCCTACACTCGACGCATGCCCGGCCTCTATCGCGATCACGGCGTCGTGCTCCGCACGATCAAACTCGGTGAAGCCGATCGCATCGTGAGTTTCATGACTCAGGGCAACGGCAAGGTACGGGCCGTGGCCAAGGGCATCCGCAAGAGCGGCAGCCGCTTCGGGGCGCGGCTGGAACCGGCGTGTCACGTGATGATCCAGTGCTATCGGGGCCGCGAGCTCGATGTGGTCACGCAGGTCGAGACGGTGGAGGCCCATCGCACCCTGCGGGAGGACTACGGATTGTTGACCCACGGGGTGACGATGCTGGAGGCCGTCGACCAGGTTGCCCAGGAGCGGGAGCCGGCCCCGGCGCTGTACCGGATGCTCACCGGTGCGCTGCGCACGCTGGACACCACTCCGTCGCCGGTGATCACTCCGGGCTTCTACTGGAAGCTGCTCTCCCTGGAGGGGTATCACCCGTACCTGGACGGCTGCGTCCGCTGCGGGACCGAGGAGGGGCCGTTCGTGGCCTTCGACGTGGCCGAGGGTGGTGTGCTCTGCGCCACCTGTGGGCGGTTGGGTGGCCGGCGAATCGCCCCGGACGCACTCACCTTCCTCCGGCGGCTCGTCGGTGGCGAGCTCCACCTGGCCATGGCGGAGCCACCGGATTCGGCTCAGGTCGTGGAGGTCGAACGGCTCGGGATCGCGGCGCTGGAGCACCACTCCGAGCGACGGATTCGCAGCGCGAGCCTGCTCTGATCCGACCGTTTGGGGCCTTGGACCGGTTCGCCCTGCCACCGGGGTCGCGAGCGTTCGTCCGAGTCCCGAATCGACTCCAGTTCGCAGGCCGATCTCACCTAGCCTGGGACCTTCATGGCCAAAGCTGACTTGATGGATCGCGTCGTCAACCTCTCCAAACGGAGAGGGTTGGTCTTCCCGTCGAGCGAGATCTATGGCGGTTTCCGGTCGACCTGGGACTACGGCCCGCTCGGTGTGCTGCTCAAGCGCAACGTCAAGGACGCCTGGTGGCGTTCGATGGTGCAGGAACGCGACGACGTCGTGGGCCTGGACGCCTCGATCCTGATGGCGCCCCGCGTGTGGGAGGCCAGTGGCCACATTGCGACCTTCACCGACCCGCTGGTCGACTGCCGGTCGTGCAAGGAGCGATTCCGGGCCGATCAGCTCCCGGAGTCGGGAGCGTGTCCGAACTGCGGGAACAAGGACACCTTCACCGAGGCTCGCAACTTCAATCTGATGTTCAAGACCCACGTCGGTCCGGTGGAGGACGAAGGCTCGGTCGCCTACCTGCGGCCCGAGACCGCGCAGGGGATCCTCGTCAACTTTGCCAACGTGCAGACCACCAGCCGCAAGAAGCCGCCGTTCGGCATCGCCCAGATCGGCAAGTCGTTCCGGAACGAGATCACGCCCGGCAACTTCATCTTCCGGACCCGCGAGTTCGAGCAGATGGAGATGGAGTTCTTCGTCCCACCCGCCGACGCACCCCAGTGGTACGAGTACTGGTGCCAGGCGCGGTTCCAGTGGTACATCGACCTCGGCATCCCCGAGGAGATGTTGCGACTGCGGCCCCACGATCCGGATGAGTTGTCGCACTACAGCGTGGCTACGTCCGACGTGGAGTTCCTCTACCCGTGGGGATGGGGCGAGCTCGAAGGCATCGCGAACCGCACCGACTTCGACCTCAAGCAACACTCCGAATATTCGGGTCAGGACCTGTCGTACTTCGACCAGGAATCGAACGAGCGGTACGTGCCGTACGTGATCGAACCGGCGGCCGGCGCGGACCGCACCACGTTGGCGTTCCTGCTCGCGGCCTATCACGAAGAGGAAGCGCCGACAGCCGACGGGAAGGTCGAGACCCGTACGGTGCTGCGGCTCGACCCGCGGCTGGCGCCGAACAAAGTGGCGGTGCTGCCGTTGTCCAAGAAAGCGGATCTCGCACCGATCAGCGAGCAGGTCGCGTCGGAACTTCGTCGGCATTGCATGATCGATGTTGATGTGGCCGGGTCGATCGGCCGTCGGTACCGTCGCCAAGACGAGGTCGGGACCCCGTTGTGCGTGACGATCGACTTCGACACGTTGGAGGATCACGCGGTCACCGTTCGCGACCGCGACACCATGAGCCAAGAGCGGGTCTCGCTCGACCGTTTGGTCGAAGCGATCCGCGACCGCGGCGTGCTGTAGGCCGCAGGGCCAGAGGGGATATGACGTGAGTGACTATTACGACCTGCTGGGCATCAACACCGGTGCCGACAAGGACGCCATCCGCACGGCCTACCGGGACCGCCTGGAGGGTGCTTCGCAGTCCGAGCGCGCCAAGTTGAACAAGGCGTGGAACGTGCTGTCGGACCCGGTGCAGCGCGGCCGCTACGACGAGTACCTGGCGAGCGATAGCGAGTTCGGCGACGCCGACGACGAGATCGATCTCAACGCGGACGACGCACCGGTCGCGGCCCGCGCCGCTCGGGCCGCCCGTCCGGCTCGGGGTGATCGATCCGAGAAGGCCGCGACTCCGCGACCCGCGGGTCGGCCGCCCTTGGAGCCGACGATCGAGTTGCCACGCGGGCTCGAGTTTGCGTCGAAGAAGTCGCGGAGTCTGGCTTTTGCCATGGACTTCGGCATGGTGCTGATGATCATGCTGGTGTCGTTGCAGATCTTCCCGCAGATGTTCGACTCGAAGTACCCGGACAACGTGAAGGTCGCCGACCGCGCGGTGAAACAACTCGACAAGTCGACCGAACGACGCGACGACGCCAAAGACGCGGCCGACATCGCCCGCGATCGCCAGAAGGCGGCCAACAAGAAGAACGACGACGCGGAGGCTCGCGCCCAGCAAGAGATCGCGGCCAAGAACGACGCGAAGGAGAAGGCCGCCGAGGTTGACCGCAAGGCCGATGACGCCGCGGTCACGGCCGCGTTCAAGAAGCTGAGCGGGCCGCGTATTGCGTCGTCGCTGGTCGCGCTCGCCATTGCGCTCCTGCTCCTGGTCCCGATGTCGGCCCGCAACGGTCAGACGATCGGAAAGCGAACCCAGCGCATCCGACTCGTACGTATCGACGGCAGTCCGGCCGGCTGGGTGCCGTCGCTCATCCACTACGGCATGCCGCTGGCCTTGGCGATGGTCGTCGCGAACTACGTCGGCCCGCTCGGCACGTTCGTCATGCTGTTCGCGGTCGGCGGTGTCCTCTGGAACTTGCGAGACCGCAACCGCCAGAGCGTCTTCGACAAGCTGGCCAAGACGATCGTGGTCGCCGACTCCGACACCGTCTGACCCGAGCGGCCGCCCCCGCGGCTCGGCACAAACCGGGCCGCGTCCGGGCCGCTTCTGTACGATTCCCCGACTCATCGAAACCAAGGATCGGAACTCCCATGAAGTACGTCTACGCCTTCCGCGAGGGCTCCAAAGAGCAGAAGTTCCTGCTGGGGGGCAAGGGGGCGAACCTGGCCGAGATGACCAATCTGGGGCTGCCGGTCCCGCCGGGATTCACGATCTCGACCGACGCCTGCAAGGCCTACATGGCCGGCGGCGACACCTTGCCCGACGGGCTGATGGCCGAGGTCGAAGCGGCTCGGGCGGCCCTCGAAGCCGACATGGGCAAGAAGTTGGGCGACGACACCGATCCACTGCTGGTGTCGGTGCGGTCCGGCGCCGCGTTCTCGATGCCGGGGATGATGGACACGGTCCTCAACCTCGGCCTCAACGACGATTCCGTGGCGGGTCTCGCCAAGCAGACCAACAACGAGCGATTCGCGTTCGACTCGTACCGACGGTTCGTGCAGATGTTCGGCAAGATCGTGCTCGACGTGTCCGGCGAGGATTTCGAGGAGGCACTGCACGACCTCATGACCGAACGAGGCGTGAGTGTCGACACCGCCTTGAGTGCCGACGACCTGCGCGGGCTGGTGGCCACCTTCAAGGGGATCGTGCAGGAAGTCGCCGGCGTCCCGTTCCCCGACGACCCGACGGAGCAGTTGAAGTATGCGGTCGAGGCCGTGTTCAAGTCCTGGAACGGCCGTCGCGCCAAGGACTACCGCCGGATGGAGCGCATCGCCGACGACCTCGGGACCGCGGTCAACGTGCAGACGATGGTCTTCGGCAACAAGGGCGACGACAGCGGCACGGGCGTGGCGTTCACCCGGAACCCGTCGACCGGTGAGAACCTCGGGTACGGCGACTACCTCGCGAACGCGCAGGGCGAAGACGTCGTGGCCGGCATCCGGATCACCGAGCCCCTCGACGCGATGGCCAACGTGTTCCCGGACTGTCACCGCGAGCTGCTCGAGATCATGGACCGGCTCGAAGGTCACTATCACGACATGTGTGACATCGAGTTCACCATCGAGCAGGGTCGCCTGTTCATCCTCCAGACCCGCGTGGGCAAGCGCACCGCGGCCGCGGCGTTGCAGATGGCCGTCGACATGGAGTCCGAGGGACTCATCGATAAAAGAGAGGCGGTGCTGCGGGTCCAGCCCGAGCAGCTCGACCAGTTGCTCCATCCGCAGTTCGACCCGAAGGCCACCTACGACGTGTTGGCCAAGGGCCTGAACGCGTCGCCGGGTGCTGCGGTCGGCAAGGTCTACTTCACCGCCGATGATGCCGAAGCCGCTGAAGCCGCGGGCGAGCGCGTGATCCTGGTGCGGCCCGAGACTTCGCCCGAAGACCTCCACGGGATGATCGCCGCGGAAGGCATCCTCACCTCGCGGGGCGGGCTCGTGTCCCACGCGGCGGTCGTCGCCCGCGGTATGGGCACGCCCGCCATCTGTGGTGCGGACGCGCTCGACATCGACCTGAGCCGCCGCTGCTTCTCGGTGACGGCCGACCGGGAGATCGACGGCACGATCACCTCGGTGACCACGACCATCGCGGAAGGTGAGGTCATCTCGATCAACGGCAGCACCGGCGAGGTCGTCGTGGGTGAAGTCGCGGTCGTGACTCCGGAGCCGACCGGACCCTTCGGGATCGTGCTCGGTTGGGCCGATGAGTTCCGCACGATGAAGGTCCGCACTAATGCCGACCTGCCCGAAGACGCGGCCAAGGCCGTCGAGTTCGGCGCCGAAGGCATCGGCCTGTGCCGGACGGAGCACATGTTCCTCGGCGATCGCCTGCCGATCGTGCAGGCGATGATCCTGGCCGAGGACGACGAGAGTGAAGCGGTCGCGCTGGCCGCCCTGTTGGAGCAGCAGCGCACCGACTTCATCGGGATCCTCGAGGCGATGGACGGCAAGCCGGTGACCGTGCGGTTGCTCGACCCGCCGTTGCACGAATTCCTTCCTCGCCACGCGGAGGTCCTCGGTCGCCAGGTCGACGCCTACATCAACGGCGTGAACGACCCCGAAGCCGATCGCCTCATGCACGCGCTGAAGCGGTGGGAAGAACAGAACCCGATGCTGGGAACGCGCGGGTGTCGGCTCGGCATCCTGAAGCCGGGTCTCTATCGCATGCAGGTGCGGGCCTTGATCGAAGCGGCCGTCACCCGCAAACAGGCCGGCGGGGATCCGCAAGTCGAGATCATGATTCCGCTGACGGTCGCGAAGTCGGAGATGGCACTGCTCGACGGTTGGGTGCGCGAGGAAGCCGAGAAGGTGTTCGAGGCCTCCGGTGTGCGGGTCGACTACCTGGTCGGCACGATGATCGAGACGCCCCGCGCCGCGATCGTTGCCGACGAGATCGCCGAGATCGCCGAGTTCTTCTCGTTCGGTACGAACGACCTCACCCAGATGGCGTTCGGGTTCTCCCGCGACGATGTCGAAGGTCGAATGATGCCGGCGTACCTGGAGCAGGGTCTGCTCAAGGTCAGCCCGTTCGAGCAGCTCGACCGCAATGGTGTGGGCAAACTCGTGGAGTGGGCCAAGGCCCGCGGCCGCGAGGTTCGACCCGACCTGAAGCTCGGCATCTGTGGGGAGCACGGCGGCGACCCGACGTCGGTGCACTTCTGTCACGAGGTCGGTCTCGATTACGTGTCGTGCTCGCCCTACCGGGTGCCCCTCGCCCGGCTCGCCGCCGCCCACGCCGCCCTCGAGTCCACCGGCCCCGGCGCCACCGCCTGATCCCCCATTCCCGCGACTTTTTGTCTCCGCGTGGGTGTGAACACCCCCCTACAGACCAAAAGTCGCGGTGGGAGGGGTGTGGGGTGGTCGCAGGTGGTCGGTAGGGTCGGGATATGAGCGAGCGGGCCGAACGCTGGGTATCAACCATGACCGGCCACGGTGATGGTCCGATCCGTCGTGCCCACGTCGACGTCGACACCAAGCTCGGCACCATCGAGGCGTACGGCCGGCTCGAACGCGAGGCGGTCGAGGACCAGGTCCTGGCTCCGGGCGCGACCCATGCCGCCGGAGCGGGGAATCGACAGATCGAGGAGTCACCGGACGAGTTCCGAACCTGCTTCGAACGGGATCGGGACCGGATCCTCCACGGCACGTCGGCGTTCCGGCGGTTGGCGGGGAAGACCCAGGTGTTCATTTTCCCCGAGGATCACCAGCGGACCCGCCTGACGCACGCACTCGAAGTGGCCCAGGTGGCAACCGGCATCGCCCGGGCCTGTCGGTTGAACGTCGCCCTGACCGAGGCGATTGCCCTCGGCCACGATTGCGGTCACGGGCCCTTCGGCCACGCAAGCGAAGATGCATTCACTCCGTACGTCCACGGCGGTTACGACCACGCCGTGTGGGGTGCCGACGTCGTGCTTGCCCCCCTGAACCTCTGTGTGGAGACGTCGGACGGGATCAGGAACCATTCGTGGTCGCGCCCGGCGCCGAGCACGCCCGAGGGCGAGGTCGTCGCCTGGGCCGACCGGATCGCGTACGTCTGTCACGACTTCGAAGACGCGGTCCGAGCCGGGATCGTGACGCCGGAGATGTTGCCGGAAGCGGTGCGGGGTTCGTGCGGCGACCGCCGGAGTCGCCAACTCGACGCGCTGATCTCGGGGGTCATCGATACCACCCTCGATCACGGCGAGATCGGGTTGCGGGCGGGCTTGGCGGAGGCCCTGGCCGAGTTCCGGGCGTTCAACTACGAGCAGATCTACATGCGGCCCGCGTCGATTGCCCAGAGCGAAGTGGTCATTCGGGTGTTGCGCGCGCTCGTGGAGTTCTTCGCCGACCGTCCGAATACCCTGCCCGGCTTGGAAATCGAGGGCGCCGGACACCCGGCCGGCGGCGCGACGGCAGGTTCGGAACAGGCGCTGCGAGATGCCGTCCGGTACGTCGCCGGAATGACGGACCGGTTCGCGTTCGCTCAGGCCCGAGCCCACCTTGGTTGGGAACCGGCCGGGTTGCCCGCAGGTCTCGACACTGGGCGATGACGACCCGCAACGTCGTACCCTGACCCCGTGGGCATCCTCGACGAAGACATCGCGCGGGTGCGAGAGACCACCGACATCGTTGCCCTCATCGGCGAGCACGTGGCACTCAAGCGCAGTGGTGGGCGGTTCACCGGCCTGTGCCCATTCCACGGGGAGAAGACCGCGAGCTTTTCGGTCAACGCCCAGCTCGGCTTCTACTACTGCTTCGGCTGCCAGGAGAGTGGCGACGCGATCACCTTCATCCGCAAGATGGAAGGTCTCGACTTCGCCGAAGCCGTTGAACGGCTCGCGCTCAAAGCCGGTATCAGCCTCCGGTACGACTCGGCGGGTGCAACCCAGGACCGTCAGAAGAAGCAACGTCTCACCGACACCGTCCGGGCCGCGGTCGAGTACTACCACCGACTCCTGCTCGAGGACCCGTCCGGGGGGCACGCGCGCGGCTACCTCCGCAGCCGCGGGTTCGACGGCGACGCGGCGCGGCAGTTCAGCCTCGGGTGGTCGCCCGACGGGTACGACACGTTGGTCCGCCACCTCTACACGTTGAAGTTCAGCCGCGACGACATCGTGGCCGCCGGGCTCGCGTTCGTGAACCGGGCGCAGAAAGCCCAGGACTTCTTCCGGGCGCGACTGCTCTTCCCCATTTTCGACCGCGCCGGCGACCCGGTCGGCTTCGGTGGTCGCATCCTGGATGGCGAGGGTCCGAAGTACAAGAACACGATGGACACGCCGCTGTATCACAAGAGTCGATTGCTCTACGGGCTCAACTGGGCCAAGGCCGAGATCGGTGCCCGCGACGAAGTGGTCATCTGCGAGGGCTACACCGACGTCATGGGCTTTGCGCTCGCCGGCATCCCGAATGCCGTCGCGACGTGTGGCACCGCGCTGGCCGACGATCACGTGCAGATCCTCAAGAGCTTCACTCGCCACGTGGTGTTGGCCTACGACGCCGACGCCGCCGGCCAGAACGCCGCCGAGAAGTGGTACCAGTGGGAACAACGCTTCGACATCGAGGTCAAGGTCGCCGCGTTGCCCAACGGGCAGGACCCGGGCGATGTCTTCAAGGACGACCCGGCCTCGCTCGTCAAGGCGGTGGAGGGGGCGTCACGATTCACACAGTTCAAGATCGATCGGGTGCTCGCGGCCGCAGACCTCGCGTCGCCCGAAGGGAAGGCCCGGACGGCAGACCAAGTCGTGCCGGTGCTGCGCGAGATCCCGAACGAGTTAGTGCGTGAGCAGTACATCCAGATGGTCTCGGGCACTCTGGGCATCGATCACGCGTGGTTCAAACAGGCCATCGCGCGCCGGAGCGCACCGCGGCCCCGCGGCGAAGAGTTGGGGGAGCGGCGACCCGGACCGGTCATCGTCGACCGGCGGGAAGAGGATGCGCTGCGCTGGGCGATCCATCAACCCGAACTGGTCGTCGACTGGCTGGAGGCGTCACTCTTCGTCGATCCGATCGCGCGCGAGGCGTTCGAACATCTCTGGTCGGCCGACGAACTGCACGAAGCCATCGAGGGTGCGGAGGGGTCGGCCCGGTCGTTGCTCGAACGGTTGGCGGTCGAAGAACCCATCGTCGACGATGAGCCGGAAACGGTTCGGGCTCGACTGGTCGTGAACATCGTAGGACCGGCAGCTGAACGTTTGCGTCGGCAGTTTCTCCAGGACGGTGACGAACGGGCCATGGAGTTGGCGATGTTGCTGGATCAACTCCGCAACAGTGCGGGTGCGGGTTGGGCGGGCGGCGAAGCGGCGGCCATGCAGTTGGTACGCTGCATCTCTTCGTGGACAACGAGCTGAACGAACCCACACCCGTGGCGGACAGGTCGGTCGCACCGCCACCCCCACCGCAGTCACCCGGCGACATCGACGATCTCGTCGCGCGGGTGCGCGAACGCGGATTCGTCACCACCGGCGAGATCTTCGCCGCGCTGCCGGACCTCGAACCCGATACGGCTGAACTCGCGGCGATCTACACGAGTCTCGAGACCAGTGGCGTACAGGTCGTCGACGAGATCATCGACGAACTCCAGCGCGAGGACGCCCGCCGGGCCGAGGGCCGGGCCGCGGACCCGCCGGGACACGTGATCGAGCCGATCACGCCACCGGTGGAACTGCCCATTGTCCCGGTCGTCGAAGTGACTGACCCGATCGATGAGGTCATCGCGACGGCACCGGCTGAGCCCCGCCCGAAGCGCCCGGCCCGGGCCCGCCACTCGCGTCCGGCGGCGGAAGGTTCCAGCTTCGATCCGGTCCGCATGTACCTGAAGGAAATCGGGAAGGTTCCGCTCCTGACCGCCGCCCAAGAAGTGAGCATGGCGAAGCGGTACGAAGCCGGGCTCGATGCGGTCGTCCAGTTGGAAGCGGCCGTCGACGCGTCGCCCGAGCAGACGGCGAGCCTGCGGGCCGTCGTGCGTGACGGGGAACTGGCGAAAAGCCAACTGACGGAGGCGAACCTCCGTCTCGTCGTCTCCATCGCCAAACGGTACGTCGGACGCGGCATGGCCTTACTCGACCTCGTCCAGGAGGGGAACCTCGGCCTGATCCGGGCGGTCGAGAAGTTTGACTACTCGAAGGGCTTCAAGTTCTCCACCTACGCCACGTGGTGGATTCGCCAGGCGATCACTCGGGCGATCGCCGATCAGGCGCGCACCATCCGGATTCCGGTGCACATGGTCGAGACCATGAACAAGGTCACGCGCGTGCAGCGGCAGATGCTCCAGGAACTCGGTCGGGAGCCGACGATCGAGGAGATCGCGGCGAAGGTCGAACTCACACCGGAGAAGGTGCGCGAGATCCAAGGCCTCGGGCTCGAACCGGTGTCGCTCGAAGCGCCGGTGGGATCGGAAGAAGACTCGTCGCTGGGTGACTTCGTCGAAGACCCCAACGCAACCGCGCCGGCCGCCGCGGCCGCGCGCGCCCTACTGACCGAAGCAGTCGAGGAAGCACTCGAAGAGTTGAACGAGCGCGAGCGGGCAGTGGTGCGCATGCGCTTCGGGCTCGACGACGGTCAGGTGCGCACGCTCGAAGAAGTCGGTCGTGAGTTCAAGGTCACACGCGAACGGATTCGTCAGATCGAATCCAAGACGTTGGCGAAGCTCCGCCACCCGACGCGTTCGAACCGTTTGCGCGACTACCTCGAAGAGGCGTAACGCGGGCGAAGGTTCAGCCGGTGGTGACGTCGACGACCGGCTCGACGAGCCGGAGGCTCGGATCGGTCGCGTCGTCCGGCCGCAACCGCTCGACGCCGAGTTCGACGGCCGCTTGCATGCGGTCGAACACGCGACTGTCGCGGAGACGCTCGAGGCGACGGTGCATCTGCTCGTACCGAGCTCGACCCGCGCGGGCGCCGAGGTAGTACCCGAGGCCGAAACCGAGGACGAGGCCGATGCGCAACTTCATCCCCCTTTCCTATCGCATCGACGCGGTCCGATGCCGACCGGGCGAACGCGCAGTAAGCGAAGCAAACATACGTTCGCTAGACTTCGGCCATGGGCTATCGGGGCAAAACAGAGGAACAGGAACGGGCGCGGGACCTTCGGGCCCGGGCATGGACGCTGCACGAGATCGCGACTGAGCTGAAGGTGGCGCGCTCCTCGGTCTCGGTCTGGGTCCGTGATGTGGAGTTCGAGGCCAAGCCCCGCAACCGGTCGGTGTTCCGGAATCCGAGCTCACTCCGTCATGGGGATCCCGGCATCTCAGTTCGGGAAGCCGTATCGCGCGGTCCCGACCCGAGTATCCGCCACAACAAGCATGAATTCGGTCTCGTTCGCGTGGACTACTGCTGTGCGAGGACGCATCGTGGAGTCATGGGTCTCGTAGGGGCTTTGCTATCGTCGCAGTTCCTTCCGGGGTAGCTCAGTTGGCAGAGCAGCGGCCTGTTAAGCCGCTTGTCGCGAGTTCGAGCCTCGCCCCCGGAGCTCAGTGCGAAGATGCGAGCGCGGTCGCGCCGGCCGTGATGGCCGGGACCAGCGCCGTCGCCGTGGGCAGGAGCTGCTCGCAGAAGAATCGCGTGGTCCGCTTCTGGGCG
>JANLRZ010000007.1:0-1714 GCA_031362155.1 Acidimicrobiia bacterium
GCCGATTCCTGACCCCGGTGTTGCAGGGCGAAGAGACCGAGATAGGACAGGTGGGCGACCGACTGGCCGGGTCCGTAGACCCCGAAGACGCCACACGCGTGGCCGATGGAGGGACCGGTGGAATCCGCCGCAAGCATCGAGACCAGTATCGCAGAGTTCGGCGCGTCGACCCGACCCCTGGCGCCGGAACCCACCCGGTCGTAGCGTCCCCGCGACCGACTCAAGCCAGTCCTGGGGGACACTCGATGATGCGGTCACGGACCCTGTTCATGGTGACGGCCGCCGCGCTCGCGCTCGGCGGCTGCGCGTGGGGCCAGATGCGCGGCAACGCCCAGCGTTCCGGGGTCAACTACTTCGCGCCCGGGATCACCCTCGGCTCGCTCGGGAAACTCGCACCGGCGTGGACGACGCCCGATCGCGGCGCCACCGCGACCGAGGTCACCACCAAGGACGGTCGTGTGTTCTTCGCCGGGAGCTCGGCACTGTGGGCCGTCGACCTCGCGACCGGTGACGACCTCTGGCACGTCGACCGCACGAACGGGCACCAGACCAACGACCTGCTCCCGACTACCGCCTGGACTGACAACGGGGTCCCAGTCGTCGGGATGAACCAGTTCTGGTCCGATTCGATCTCGGGGACGCCGTGGTTCCAGTGGCTGGCGCAGCTCGATCTGCTGGACCCGGCGACGGGTTCCGTGCTCGGGACTCGAACCACCGCGGCGCAGACTCCGCCGCTCGACGACGGCGACTGGCTCTACTCCCCGGTCAATCACATCGTTGCCCGACCGATCAGCCTCGGCGGTTCGATACTCGACCTCCACCTCGACGCCCGGGCCCTCGACGGCAGCGGCGCCACGTTCAACATTCCGTTGAACAGTCCCGTCGACCCCATCTCGAGCCTTGCGGTCAACAACGCCAACCTGTACCTGCGGACCTTGGCAGGACTGAAGGTGTATCCGGCGCACGGCTGCGGTCAGACAAACTGCGGGCCGGTCTGGCAGGCAACGTTGCCGAACTCGTCCCCGGCGGGCTTGATCGCGGTGGCCCGCGACCGATTGTTCGACGTGGGTCAGAGCGGCACGGTCAGCGCGATCAACGCCAACGGCTGTGGCGCGTTGGCCTGTGGTCCGGTCTGGCAGGGCAGCGTCGGGTTCACGCCTGCCGGCATCGCCGTGACCACTGACCGGGTCTACATCACCGCCGGCCCCACGTTGTCGGTGTTCGACGCCGACGGGTGTGGTGCATCCACCTGCACGCCGCTGTGGACCTCGACCGTGACCGGTACCCCGACGGCACCGACCATCGTCAACGACGTCGTCTTCGCCGGATCCACGAACGGCGATCTGCTCGCATGGAACGTCGATGGATGCGGCGCGGCGACGTGCAGCCCGGCGTGGTCCCAGGCTCAGGGCGCTCCGGTCGGACCGGTCAGCCCGCTGGCCAACGGGGTGGTGTTCCCGGTCGGTGGATCAGTGCGGAAACTGAGCCTGCCCTAACGGGTGCTCAGACCTTGACCGCACCCATGATGCGCGGAATGGCGTCGCGGTAGGCGGCGGTCGCGTCCGCGAGCGTGACGGTGAAGGCGCCCTCGGCGACCAGCATGGCGCCGGCGGCGTGACCGATGACGGCGATCGGCAGATCGGCCGCCGTGGCCCGGGCGACGATCGTGTCGACCGCATCGGGCCCGACCGAGAGCACGACCCGTGACGCCGAC
>JANLRZ010000150.1:0-1588 GCA_031362155.1 Acidimicrobiia bacterium
GTTGCTCGCCAGTGGGCCGGACTCTACAATCCGTGCCTCGCTCACGGACGAAAAGTCTACGGACGCCGATGTCCGGGCCCTGGCAACCAAGTATCCCGGCCTCCAAGAGCTGGACATTGGTTGGCAGGGGATGACGGACTCGGTGCTGAAGGAGGTCGCCAAGCTGGTCACGATCGAAACCATCCACGTTCGCAACTCGTCGACCTACTCGCGGGACGGACGGGTGAAGCGGGTGGCTCTCACCGCCGACGGCTGGAAGGCGCTGCGCGGTCTGCCGAAACTCCGTGAACTCACCGTAAACGACACCTTGATCGACGAGGCCGCGATGAAGGAGATCGGGCAGTTGCGCCAACTCTCGACGCTCTACCTGGCGCACAACGACATCACCGACGCGGGCGTCCGGCACCTCGCCGGGATGACCCAACTGACCAAGCTGGGGCTGCTCCAGAAGGACATGACCGACGAGTCCATCCCGACCGTGATGAAGCTCCAGAAGCTCGAGATTTTGCTGGTCGATCAGACCGGCTTCACGGACGCCGCGGTCAAGCAGTTCGCCACCCTCCCGAAGCTTGCGGAGATCGACGTGAGAGCCGAGAAGATCACTCCCGAGGGGGTCAATGCGCTGGCGACTCGCAAGTCCCTCCGGCGACTCACCGTCGTCCAGCGGCAGGTCCCGGCCGAGGTGCTGGGTGCCATGCGCGAGGGCAACGGCAAGTTGTTCGTCGGCATCACGGATGTCGGCCGGTACTTGGAGCCACTGGGCGGGCGGTAGGCGGCTGGCAACAAAGGCACGCCGAACCGTCTTATGTCCCATCCGACTTGAATAAGAAATAAAATCCCCGGCTACGTCGTATCGAACGACGTATGTCTATTTGTTGATTCAAGCCGTTCGGCCTTGCGACCTCTGCCGCGGCTCCGGGGTGGTTCGGCAAACGGCGTCTCGCTCGGTGACGAGCGGCACCAAACAGCCTTACGAGGTCGGGTTGCTTCCACTTCCGTTGAAGCGACTGTCACCGCGAGCGGCGACGCCTCAGAAACCTCTCCGTGCCGACGCAACGGTCATTCAAAGTCGACAAGCTCGATCCCCGGTGGGCGACTGGGTGACGGCTTCACGCTGGCGAGCGGCGTGGGAATCGAGGTGGGCGATACCCGCGTCCGTCGTGGCTCCAGCACAAAGCCGCATCGGCTCCGTTCGACATCGACTCGTTGGTCGGGCCGCCTCGGTCGCGGGCGTCGTGGGCGCGTACGACGCCGGTCCGTTCCACTTGAGTATGTTCTTCCATCCGGTCACCGGCCCGGGGGCCAATCCATGGCGAGGGCGTGGCCGAGCACGAAGGGGATTCTGGTCCTCGCACAGGTCGGCCAGCCAGTACCAGGCGAACATGCAACCGCAGCCGACCACGAGGTTCTTGCGGTAGGGCTTGAGCGCGTGTAGGAACTCGTTGGGATCGGCGGGCAGGTCCTTTGCGAAGACGGTCTTTTCCCTTTCTTGTCGAGGACGTGGGAGAACATGCTTCTAGCGTGGAGGTCGACGCCGCAGTAGAATTGGTGCTGGGTGTTGTAGACCATGACTCGTGTCCTCGTTGGT
>JANLRZ010000159.1:0-8607 GCA_031362155.1 Acidimicrobiia bacterium
GGCCCACCGAGTGAACATCCGGAGCAGCATCTGGGTCCAGTCTTGGGCGTCGGTTCCCCCGGCGCCGGAACTCACCTGGCAGATCGCGTCACGCTCGTCGTGTTCACCCGTGAACAGGGCGCGGAGTTCGAGGGTGTTGAGTTCACCGAGCAACCCATCGATCCCCGATTCGATCTCCGGCTCCACGCTGTCGTCGTGTTCCTCTCGCCCCAGCTCGAACAGCGTGTCGAGATCATCCACGCGCTCGGTGAGCGCGTCAACGAGGTCAATGTCGTCGCGCACGCCCGCCAACTCACTTGTCACCGCGCGCGCCGCATCGGGATCGTCCCAGAGGTCTGGCTGCGCGGCGTGGGACTCGAGTTCGATGAGCCGATCTCGTTGCGTGTCAATCTTGAGATACGCGCGCGCGTCTTCCACGCGCCGACGTACGTCGGTGAGATCGTCAGAGAAATCACGCATGGGAACTCCGGTCAGGACGAACGGATCGGGCGCGAGTGCGGCGTGCGCCGGATGCCTTGAGCGCCAATCGAGCCGTCAGCAACGGCACACCGACCGTCAGCGACCGTGACAGAGTTTGAACTTCTTGCCACTGCCACAGTGGCACGGCTCGTTGCGACCCGGCAGCTTGTCCACACTCACGGGCAACTGAGGAACGTCTTCGGCAAGAGGAACGGGCGCATCGGCCATGTCGTCGACGGGCGCGACCGCCGCCGCGGCGGTGAAACCGCTCTGTCCTTGCACCGGGTCCTCGGCGGCCGAGTACTGCACGTTGCGCAACGAGGTGGGGGCATCGTCGGCCACCACCTCGAGTCGGAAAATGTAACGAACGAAGTCGTCCTTGATGGATTCCATCATCACCTCGAACATGTCGAAGCCTTCGCGCTGCCACTCCGCCAATGGGTCTTGTTGGCCCATCGCCCGAAGGTTGATGCCCTCGCGTAGGTAGTCCATCTCGTAGAGATGCTCACGCCAGTGCTGGTCGATGACCGAGAGCATCACGCGTCGTTCGATCTCGCGCAGCTGTTCCGAGCCGACCTGGGTTTCCTTGGCCTCGTACTGGCTCAACGCGTCGCCGTTGAGCAACTCGAAGACTTCCTCGGGGTTCGTCAGGCTGGCGAGCTGGTCACGGGTAACTCGCGTCGGGAATACATCGGCCGCGAGGCGCACCAGCTCGTCGACGTCCCAGTCCTCGGCGAACTCGCCGTCGCCGGTCGCGGCTTTCACGACATGATCGAGCGCGCCTTCGATCGCGTCGATCGACTCGTCGCGCAGGTCACCACCCTCGATGATCTGTTGCCGGCGCCGGTAGATCACCTTGCGCTGCTCGTTCATCACTTCGTCGTACTTCAGGACGTCCTTACGGATCTCGAAGTTGCGATCCTCGACCGTGCGCTGCGCGCGCTCGATGGCTTTGGTCACCATCTTCGCTTCCAACGGCAAGTCGTCGGGGAAGGCCTTCCCCATGACCCAGTTCATCGCTCCCGTCGCGAAGAGGCGCATCAGTTCGTCTTCGAGCGACAGGTAGAACCGGCTTTCGCCCGGGTCGCCCTGGCGGCCGGAACGACCCCGCAGCTGGTTGTCGATCCGCCGACTCTCGTGGCGTTCGGTGCCCAGCACGTAGAGACCACCCAGCTCGCGGACGGCCGCACCTTCCTCATCGCACTGCGCCTTGAATCGCTTGACCAGCGCTTCGTACTTTTCGGGCTCGTCCTCGGGTGACTCGCCGCCGGCGAGCATCTCCTCGCGGGCGAGACCCTCGGGGTTGCCACCCAAGAGGATGTCGACGCCACGACCCGCCATGTTGGTGGCCACCGTGACCGTGCCGATCCGGCCGGCCTGGGTCACGACCGTGGCTTCCTGTTCGTGCTTCTTGGCATTCAGCACCGCGTGCGGGATCCCCCGCTTGTCGAGCAAGCGGCCGAGGTGTTCCGAGCGGTCGACCGAAATCGTGCCCACCAGTACGGGCTGGCCGCGATCGCTGCGTTCCTGGATGTCGTCGGCCAGCGCGTCGTACTTCGCGTCTTCGGTCTTGTAGATCAGATCCGGTTCGTCGAGCCGGACCATCGCCCGGTTCGTGGGGATGCTCACCACTTCCAGCGCGTAGGTGTGCATGAACTCGCCCGCCTCGGTGTTGGCGGTACCGGTCATGCCGGCGAGCTTGTCGTAGAGCTTGAAGTAGTTCTGCAGCGTGACGGTCGCGAGGGTCTGGTTCTCCTCTTTGATCCGCACCCCTTCCTTCGCCTCCACGGCCTGGTGCAAACCATCGCTCCACCGGCGACCATCGAGGATGCGGCCGGTGAACTCGTCGACGATCTTGACTTCACCGTCGGCCACGACGTAGTCCACGTCGGTCTTGAAGAGTTCCTTCGCCTTCAATGCCGCCTGCAACTGGTGCACGAAGTTCTGGTTGACATGCTCATAGAGGTTGTCGACCCCGAGCGCATCTTCGACCCGGTGGATGCCGTCCTCGGTCGGGACGACCGTCCGTTTCGCTTCGTCGACCTCGTAGTCACGTTCGCGTTGGAGCACCTTGACGATCCGGGCGAACTGGAAATAGAGGGCCTGCGCATCGTCGGCGCGGCCCGAGATGATCAACGGGGTTCGCGCTTCGTCGATCAGGATCGAGTCGACCTCGTCGACCACCGCGAAGAAGTGGCCGCGCTGGGACTGCTCCTCGAGGGACCCCGCCATGTTGTCCCGCAGGTAATCGAAGCCGAACTCGTTGTTCGTGCCGTAGGTGATGTCGGCTGCATACGCGCGGCGCTTCTCGGCCGGGTCGTCGATGTCGGGGAGGACGGCGCCGACCTCGAGGCCCAAGAACTGGTGGACCCGCCCCATCCACGCCGCGTCCCGCTTGGCGAGGTAGTCGTTCGTCGTGACGAGGTGCACGCCCTTGCCGGCGAGCGCGTTGAGATAGGCCGGCAGCGTCGAGGACAGCGTTTTGCCCTCACCGGTCTTCATCTCCGCAACCCAGCCGAAGTGCAATGCCGAGCCGCCCATGACCTGCACGTCGAAATGCCGCTGACCGAGGACGCGGGTCGCGGCTTCCCTCACCGTCGCGAACGCCTCGGCGAGTAGGTCGTCGAGATCCTCACCCTGCTCGAGTCGGGACTTGTACACGCCCGTGAGCGCGCGCAGTTCGTCGTTCGAACGGACCTTCATTTCGGCTTCGAAGCTCGCCACTTCGGGCACGATGGATTGCAGCAACTTGAGCTTGCGACCCTCGCCCGCGTTGAGCAGCTTTTGAAAAAGACTCATTGCCGCCGAGTGTACCGGCGCACCCCGACGATTCTGGGCCGCACCAGTGCGGTTTCTACTCCACGTGCAGCAGGGTGACTCCGTGGCGAGGCCGTGACCGGCCGATGCGCTTGCTCTTGACCCGCTCCACCTGGTGCTCGACCTTGGCGATCGCCCGATCGAGTGCCGTGCGCGGATCGTCGGCGGCGCCGTGGCCCTTCACGAAGTTCCGAGTGAGATGAACAATCACCTCGCACTGTTGCTGCTCGGGCTCCCGCGGATTTCGGATCTCGGAGAACTCGACCTCGATCCGGCGAATATCCGGAGCAAGGCGAGGGAGCTTGCCCAGTTTTCGCCGACTGACGGCGTCCACTGTCGGATCGACGGGCACATTTCGCCCACGTACGAGGATGTCCATGGTCACCTCCGAGGTGATGGTCCTGCGTCGCTTCTGTCGTGTTCCTAGGGGCTCAGCATCGGTCAACCCGATGAAAATCTTGATGGGTTCGGTCGAATTGTCGGGGTTGCGCGATCCAGCCGACGAGCGATTCCGCAACGGCGCCGGATTCCGGGGCGTAGGTGCCGGCGGCGATCGCAGCCTGCAGTTCCGCCAGGCGATCGGCTCGTGCCGTCGGAGAATCGGTTACGTGATCCCAACCCATCACGGCCTCCCAAGCTCGTGGGCACACCATAGGACCCCCGTCAAGCCCCCGGCGACCATCGCCGGATCGGGGGCCGGGCCCGTCATCAGGGGGTCCGGGCGGCCGCGGTACCGATCACCATCCGCGCGCCCATCGATCGCAGCGTCCGCGCCGCCGCGCGCATCGTCGCGCCCGTCGTCACGACGTCGTCGACGAGCAGCAGCGCGTGGGCGCCGATCAGGCGCCGATCGGTCACCGGGACGAAGGCCGGCCCCGCGGTCCGCGTCGCGCGGTCGGCACCGGTCTGGAATCCCGGCGACGAGCGCCGCAGCTGGACGCGGACCGGACGATCGATCAATGCGCCGATCGCCCGAGCGAGCAACTCGGCCTGGTCGAATCCGCGTGCTCGACGCCGCCGCGCGGTGGTCGGCGCCCAGGTCACGCAGCCGATCGGAGCGGCGTCCGGGGGGATGGCCGCGACCATCTCGTGGGCGAGCCACCCGAGGGCGGCGTGCCGATCCCGATACTTCGCCCGGGCGACGAGTTCGCGGACGACGCCCTCGTAGGCGAACGGGACGCACAACGCGTCGAGCCCTTCGGGAACCCGACCGCGCGGCGCCGACCGGGCCCGGGCCCGACACGACCCGCAGATCGGTTCGGCGGGCGCACCACACCCCGGGCACGTCGCAGGAAAGACCGTCGCCGCCAGTTCGCGCAACATCCGCGCAACCTACCCAGCCGGTGTGACCATCGATCGTCCGCCCGGCGTCAGCGCGGTGGCACAGCCCCGACGAGGGCACGCAAGCGGGCCGTCGTCGGCCGAGGAACGACCCCGACCTCGGTGATCAACGCGGTGACGAGCCGGGCGGGGGTCACGTCGAAGGCTCGGTTGTCAACCGCGGCGCCACGCGGCACGAGGCGCACTCCGCCGTGATGAGTCACTTCCCGTTCGGATCGCTGTTCGATGGGTATCGACGTGCCGGTCGGGAGGGTGAGGTCGAGGGTGCTGACCGGCGCCGCGACATAGAACGGGATGGCGTGGGCCCGGGCGAGCACCGCCAAGGTGTAGGTCCCGATCTTGTTGGCCACGTCACCGTTGGCCGCGATTCGATCCGCGCCGACCACCACGGCATCGACCTCGCCGGCCGCGAACAGTGACCCGGCGGCGGAGTCCACCACCAGCCGATGCGGGATTCCGAGCCGGCCGAGCTCCCAGGCCGTCAGCCGCGCACCCTGAAGTACCGGTCGGGTCTCGTCGACCCAGACCGACGGTGAACGGCCCGCCTCGTGCGCAGCTCGCACGACTCCGAGCGCCGTGCCGTACCCGACACAGGCCAACGATCCGGCATTGCAGTGTGTGAGTACGCGGGCGCTATCCGGAAGGAGTGCCGCGCCGAGGGCGCCCATCCGACGGTTGGCCGCCACATCGGCATCGGCGATCGCCTGGGCGCACTCCAGCGCACCTGGGCCTCCGGATGTCTCGTAGGCGGAGAGGGCCATGCCGACGCCCCACGCCAGGTTCACCGCGGTCGGACGCGCGCCCGCGAGCCGCCCGGCGGCACGCCGTACCCCCGACGGGGTCGCGTCGGATTGCGCCGCGAGCGCAACCCCGAAGGCGCCGACGGCCCCCAGCGCCGGGGCACCGCGGACGACGAGATGGCGGATCGCTCGGACCAACGCCGTCACGTCGCTGCAGGTTTCGAAGCGCAACCGGGCCGGGAGCGCCCGTTGGTCGACCAGGCGGACCGCTCGGTTTCGCCACTCGACCGTTCGGGGTATCACATCCCGAGGAAACTCCGACGGCCTGCGCATCGGTCCACCGTAGGTCGTGGCACGGAAATCGGACCTTTCGCCGCTAGCCTGGACCGCCAATGTCGACGCCCCGATCCAACCCGTCAACCGACGCATCCAACAGCACGACCCGACAGGTACGGCTCGCCTGGGCGATCCATGCCCTCACTGCGAGCGGGGTCCTCCTGGGCGCCGCCGGCCTCGAGGCCGTCGTCCGGGGCCATCCACGGACCGCGATCATCTACCTCATCGCCGCCATGGTCGTTGACGGGATCGACGGTCCGATCGCTCGCGCCGCGAAGGTGTCCGAAGCCCTGCCGGGCATGGACGGCAACATCCTCGACCTCGTGGTCGACTACCTCACCTGCGTGATGTTGCCGGTCGCGTTCATGGCCTATTTCCACGCGTTCCCACCGGGATGGACCGTCGTGCTCAGCGCCCTGATCCTGTTCACGGCGGTGCTGTGGTTCGCCCGGACCGAGCTGATGACCGAGGACCATTGGTTCAAGGGGTTCCCGGCCATCTGGAACCTGGTCGCGCCGACGTTCTTCCTGTTGCGCAGTCCGCAGTGGGTCAACATCGTGGTGACCATCGTCCTCTGCATCCTCACGCTGACCAACGTGAAGTTCGTCCACCCGATGCAGGTGATCGACAAGCGCGTCATCAACATCACGGTCACCGTCCTCTGGCTCGCAGCGATGCTCGTCCTGACCCTGACCTGGACGACCACGTACCTGCCGCTCGAGATCATCCTGGTCGCGGCACCGGCGTGGTACGGCTACATCACCATCGAACGCACGATGCGCAAAAACCTCCCTCACTGACCCGCGCGCCCCGAAACGAGCGCCCGAAGCGCTCCACCGTCGGTCGCCGTTTCCGCGACCTCGGTTCGGGATTACGGTCACGCCATGCGAATCAAGCGGCTCTGGGCATTGTTGGGTGGAATCCTGGCGACGGGCGCACTCGGCGCCGTGCCCATGGGTGCACTCCCCGCGTCCGCTTCCCTGGACCGAACGCCCATTGACCTCGGAACGCTCGGTGGCCTCTCCTCGTACGCCGCTCGACTCAACGCGGCCGGACACGTGGTCGGTGCCGCGCAGAACGGTGCCGGTGACTACCGCGCGTTCCGGTGGACGGCTATCGGCGGCATGGTCGATCTGGGCACGCTCGGTGGCATCACTTCGTACGCCGCCGACATCAACGACGCGGACCAAGTCGCGGGTGGGGCCACGAACCCGGCCGGTCAGTACCACGCCTTCATCTGGGACGAGGTCAACGGGATGACCGACCTCGGCACCCTCGGCGGCACGACCTCGAGCGCCCGGACCATCAACGCCTCCGGCCAGGTCATCGGCACGTCGACCACGGCCGACGGAGAGACGCACGCATTCATCTGGGACAACGTCAACGGGATGACGGACATCCCCACCCTCGGCGGGACCACGGCCGACGCAATGGCACTGAACAACGCCGGCCAGGTCACCGGGAACTCGACGGTCGTGGGCAATACCGCGTCGCACGGGTTCTTCTGGGACTCGGTGAACGGAACGGTGGACCTCGGGACACTCGGCGGTACCGAATCGACGGCATACGGCATCAATGCGAGCGGCGTGATCGTCGGGTACTCCCCTGCTGCACCCGGCTTCGCCGGTGACCGACCGTTTCGATGGACGCTGACCGGCGGAATGGTCAACCTCGGCACCCTTGGCGGGAATGCGCGGGCGACCGCCGTCAACGACGCGGGCACCGTCACCGGATACACGGTGGTAGACGGACTCCCGCTCCCGTTCCGCTGGACCCCAACCGAGCCGATGACATTGCTGCCGTACGAAGACGGCTTCGGTGTCGGTGGTGGCGAACCGGGCAGCATCAATGCCTCCGGGCAGATCATCGGGAACATCGCCAACGGCCAGCGCGGCTTCGTCACCGACCACCAAGGCGGTTCGGCGCAGCTCGAGGGTCTCGTGACGGGCCTGACCCAGACGACGGATATCAACGACGCCGGTCAAGTCGCCGGGAGCTGGCTCGTCTTCTACTTCGGTGAGCAGCACGCCATGTTCTGGTCCACCGGATCGGGACGATCGGTCTCGATCGCCGGCGCATCGGCCACCGAAGGTGACAGCGGCGCACACTCGATCGATTTCGCGGTGTCGCTTTCCTCGCCGTCTCCCACGAAGGTGACGGTCAAGTACGTGGTCGTTCCGATCCCTCCGGGCTACAGCACGCAATCGTCACCGCCGGAAGTACCGGGGTACGCGTCGGCACCGGCCGACTTCACGCGCGCGTTCTTCAAGACCTTGACGTTCGCAGTACCACCCGGCGGAGTCAGCACCACGACGCGGTACGTCCATGTGGACCTTCCGCCCGACACCACCGCCGAAGGCGACGAGCGGTTCAAGGTGCTGCTGAGCAGCCCTACTGGCGGCGTGACGCTCGGGACCTCGGCAGTTGCCGCTCGTATCATCGACAACGACCCAGCCGCAGGCGGACCCCACGTATCCGTGGGTGATGCGGGAGTCTGGGAAGGCGACACCGGCCTCGGAAACGCGGGCCGGATCCGGCTCTCGCTCGACGCTGCTGCCGTGGTCCCGATGACCGTCAAGGTCACGATCGCCGGTGGCACGGCGACGACGGGTACCGACTATCGAACGTCCACCACCCGAACCATCAAGTTCTTGGCCGGCAGCACGTCCAAGACCATTGACGTACGGGCGCTTCCGGATGTCATCGTCGAGAACGACGAGACCGCCACGATCACGTTGTCGGCCCCGAGCGTCGGACTTTCCATCGGTCGCGCCACCGGCACGCTGACCATCCAGGACGACGACCAATAGCGATCACAAAGTGTTGGGGCGCCCCCAAAAGGGGGGGGGCCAAAACGGGGAAAAACATAGAACCCAACCACGGGGGGAACCGGAGTTGTGCGGGGTGGTAGGGG
>JANLRZ010000167.1:0-16403 GCA_031362155.1 Acidimicrobiia bacterium
CCGGCTCCAGACCGCGGCTCGGGCCGTCGGCCTGATGCAGGCCGCGTTCGAAGCGGGGCTCGAATACGCGCAGGACCGGAACGTCTTCGGCAAGCCGATCTTCGACTACCAACTGTCGAAGGTGAAACTGGCGAAGATGGCGGCCTTGATCTGTGCGGGCCGCCAGTTCTCCTACGACGTCGCTCGCAAGATGGCTCGCGGTGAGGGTGCGCTCGAAGCCTCCATGGTGAAGGCCTACGTCTGCCGGGCCGCGGAGTGGGTCACCCGGGAAGCGCTCCAGATCCACGGTGGGATGGGGTACGCCGAAGAGTTCCCGGTGTCGCGCTACTTCGTCGACGCTCGGGTCCTCTCCATCTTCGAAGGCGCCGACGAGACCCTCTGTCTGCGGGTCATTGCCCGTCGTCTGACGGAGCAAGCGCTCACCGCATAATCCGGTCCACCGCGCGCATCCGCGTGGCACCATCGCGCCAATGCAGCTCGAGACTGTCACGCTCGTCGGACCTGCGGCCCGGCTCGTACCTATGGCGCTCGATCACGTGGACGGGCTAGTCGCGGCCGCCAACGAGGATCGCACCACCTACGGGTATACCGAAGTTCCCTCCGACCCAACCGCCATGCGCGCGCACGTCGAGAAGCTGTCGAACTCCGCGACCACGGGATCGACGTCCCCTTCACGACGTGCTCCGCGGTCGACGGGAGGGTCGTCGGTGCGACCCGATTCCTTTGGTTGCGCCACTACTTCGGTCGGGCCGAACCCGACGCCGTTGAGATCGGCGGCACCTGGCTCGCGGCGTCGGCCCAACGTTCCGGGATCAACACCGACGCCAAGCGGTTGATGCTCACGCACGCGTTCGAGACCTGGCGTGTCCAGCGAGTCGACCTCAAGACCGACGCGCGCAACGACCGCAGCCGGGCCGCGATCGAACGGATCGGCGGTCGGCTCGATGGTGTCATGCGAAACTGGCAGCCGTCGCTGGTACCCGGTGAGGAGGGTCAGCCTCGGGACAGTGCGATGTACTCGATCGTGCCTTCCGAATGGCCCGACGTTCGCGCCCGCCTCGTCGCGATGGCAGGCGTCCGCTAGCTCGGCTCGCTGTCGACGACGAGTCGCTTCCCGAGGCTGACCGCGTCGTCCACCACGAACCCCAACCGCTCGTAGAAGGCGATCGCCTCCGGGTTCGACGTCCGAACCTGCAAGTTGATCTTCGGGCACCCCCGCGCGGCGAGCCGCAGTTCCACCTCGTCCATCAACGCCCGCGCCAACCCGGCCCGCCGCCAGTCGGGATCGACCGCGAGGTAGTTCACCCAGCCCCGATGACCTTCGTATCCCCCCATGACGGCAGCGACCACAGCGCCCTCCATCACTCCGACGAGGAAGAGGTCGTCGGCCACGGCCAGTTTCCGTTGGATGTCGCGCACCGGGTCGTTCCACGGACGAATGAGGTCGCACTTCCGCCACAGCTTGACGACCGCGGTCTGATCGGCGCGACCGAACGATCGGATCTCCATCGATCGATTCTCGCAGACCACCTCGGCAAGGTCCGGTCCCACGGAGGCACCGAGAGCTGTCAGGCTGGGCTGATGTCGGGACCGAAGAACCCCAGGGTGCGCATCGCCGTGCTCGCCGTCCCGATGGTCGCGCTCACGATCAGCCTGTACGTGGGGAACGCGCTCGCCCCAACGCTTGCCTATGACGCGCCCGTGCTCCTCCTGGCCCTGAGCCCGAAGCTGCGGTGGTTGTTGCTCGTGTCGGTTCGCGTGGACCCGCTCTGGTTCTTCCTCATCCCGTTCCTCCGAGGCGCACTGGTCCTGACCGTGTACTTCCTCCTCGGCCGTTGGTACGGCGACCGGGCGTTGCGCTGGCTGGAGTCGCGCACCGGAAACGCGATGCGACCGGTGCTGTGGATCGAACGCAACTTCCATCGGGCCCGGGTGCCGATCACGTTCCTGTTCCCCGGCAACCTGGCGGCGATGCTGGCCGGCGCCGACAAAATGCCGCCGCTGCTGTTCTTCGGCGTTGCCCTCGCGAGCATCGAGCTGCGCGTGTGGGCCGTGCGCGCCCTCGCAAACACGTTCCGCGGCACCCTGCTCGGGGTACTGGAGTGGGTCGGAGACAATCAGATCTGGTTGACGGTGATTTCCGTCGGAGGAGTCATGGGCTGGGCGATGTGGTCGAACCGTCACGGCATCACGCAGGGCGAAACCGTCGAAGAACTGATCCACGATTTCGACCCGGACGACGATGCCTCGAGTTCGGCACCCGCAATCAGCGAGTGATCCGAAACCGGTCGGGCCCGTCGGCACCCGCGACCACGTCGGCGATCATCGAGCCGATGAGCGGCGAGAATTTGAACCCGTGGCCCGAGCACGGTGACGCGACCACGATCGGCCCGACGCGGTCGATCACGAAGTCTTCCGTCGACGTCGTGGTGTAGAGACACGTCACCTCGTCGACGGGAACGGGCACGAGCCCCGGCATCCAACGTTCGACGAACTGCACGACGCGCTCGCGACTCCCCGGATCCACCAGGCCGTCTCGCGTGTTGGGGTCCACGACCGGCCCGGTGTGGTGTTCCGCGAGTTTCACGCCGACCCCGGGCGTCTCGAGCCCGTAGACCGTGGCTTCGTCGCGGTGATGGATCAGGCTCGGCCACCAGGACTGCGCGTCGCGTGGGGCGAAATGAAAGACCGACTCCTGGGTGACCCGGGGCGGAGACATCTCGACCACGCCGTCGAGCAGTTCGGAAACCCAAGCGCCGGCCGCGACCACCACGACATCGGCGTCGAGCAGATCGTGGTCGAGCACGACCCGCGCGCGGTCGCCGCTCGTTTCGATCGCCCGCACCGGCTCGTCGAAGCGGACCTGGGCACCATGGCGCTGCGCCTGTTCGATCATCGCCATGCGGGCCGCGCCGGACGCGATCCGCCCACCGCCGGCCTGGAACACCACCGAGCCCTCGAACCGCATGCCCGGCCACCGGTCCGCCGCGACGGCTGGCGTGAGCAGTTCGCTGGGCACGCCCTCGGCATCGAGCGCGGCGAGGATCGCGGCCACGCTGTCGGCATCGCCGTGGTCGACCGAACCGGTCGGCGCGATCAGCCCGACCCCTGCGTCCGCTTCGAGCTCGTGCCAGAGCACGAGCGCATCGCGTCCGAGGTGCACCCAGAACGGATCGGGATACCCGAGCCGGAAGATCCGTGACGCGCCGTGCGAGCTGCCGCGGTCGTGGCCGTCGGCGAACTGTTCGACCACGGTGACACTGTCGCCCCGCTTGGCGAGCTGCCAGGCCGCCGCCGCGCCCATGACACCTGCGCCGACGACCACTACCCGTTGCCCGCTCCGCGCATCCATCGCGCCGAGACTACGAAACTCAGTCGGCGCTTCTGGACATCCCCGCGCGCTCGCCGCGGGAGACGAACTTGTTGGCCATCTTGCGGCTGGCCTCGTCGATCATCTCGTCGCCGAACATGACCGCGCCACGCCGCTCGCCCTCGGTGGTGGCTGTCTCGTACGCATCGAGGATGTCGAACGCCTTGTCGAACTGTTCCTGGGTCGGCGTGTATACCTCGTTGATGACCGTGACTTGGTCGGGGTGGAGCGACCACTTGCCGTCGAAGCCGAGGATGCGCGAGCGCATCGCGTAGTCACGCAACGCGTCCAGCTCGCGGATCTTGAGGAATGGACCGTCGATCACTTGCAGACCGTTGGCCCGACCGGCCATCAGGATCTTGCTGAACACGTAGTGGAAGTGGTCGCCCGGGTACTCGGGGATCTGGACACCGCCCGTCAGCACCGGCATTTCCGTCGACGCCGCAAAGTCGGCCGGGCCAAAGATGATGGTCTCCAACCGGTCGCTCGCCGCACAGATCTCCTCGACGTTGATCAGGCCTTGCGCGGTCTCGATCTGCGCCTCGATACCGACCCGGCTCTGGCGCCCGGTGACCTTTTCGATCTGGGTGAGGAGCAGATCGAGGGCTACAACCTGGGCGGCGTTCTCTACCTTCGGCAACATGATCTCGTCGAGGCGCTCACCCGCGTTCTCGACGACGGTGATCACGTCGCGGTAGGTCCACTCGGTGTCCCACGCGTTGACCCGGACACAGACCGTGGTGTCGCCCCAGTCCTGGTGCTTGATCGCATTCACGACCTTGCCGCGCGCCGCTTCCTTCTCCAACGGCGAGACACTGTCCTCGAGGTCGAGGAACACCATGTCGGCACCGAGACCGGGCGCCTTGCCGAGCATCTTCTCGTTGGAGCCAGGCGTAGCGTGACAGGAGCGGCGGGGCAGGTTCTTCGTGCGTTCAGACATGGGCGGAGAGGCTAGGCAGCTTCCGATGGCACTGCCCAACCCGGGAATCGGATGATGCGAGGCATGATGAGGCCATGAGTACACCCATCGACCTCGTCTCCCGCATGATCTCGGCCATCGAAGCCGGAGACCTCGACGGAGTTCGGGCCTGCTACTCGCCCGACATCGTCGTCTGGGCGAATTTCGACGGGAAGTCCCGGGACCTCGACGCCGCACTGCGACTCCTGACCTCCCTTCTCGGCTCGACCTCCGAACGCCGGTACAAGGTCGTGCGTCGCGAGGAGATCAGCGGCGGGGTCCTCCAACAACACGTGCTCCACGGAACGGTGACCAAGACTGGGAAGTCGTTTGCCATGCCGGCCTGTCTCGTGATCACCACCGACGGCGGCACGATCAAGCGCATCGACGAGTACCTGGACCCGTCCGCGATGGCCTCGGCCTACGCCGCGGACTGACCCGGCTCAGCAGCCCAGTGGCTCAGCGACTGAGTGCGGCGGCTGCTGCGACCTGGCGGAGCATCGGCACCCAGGTGTCGAGGTCCGGCACGAGCCGACCGATGACCTTCGCGGCTTCATCGGCCTGACGCAGGAGCGCGGCATCCGGGCCATCCGGGTCGGCGGCGAATGCGCCAACCTCGTCCCCCGACATCGCACCGCCCTGCAACCCGAGGCTGTAGATGCTGCCGTCGCTCAACCGGTTGCCGTAGGCGGGCTCGGTGGCAACCAGGTACCGCTTGGCCGGGACGTGCAACGAGACCAGGCGCGCCACGCGATGTCCGAGCAGCGGGCGGACGAACGTGGCTCCGATCTCGCCGTGACTCACAGGCGCGGTCGGATCACCAGGGTTGGCAACGTGGCCGAGATCGTGCACGAGCCCGGCAATCTGGAGCTCGACGTCGTCGGGCCGCCGGCTCGCCAACACGTGGGCGCACTGCAGACCGTGGTCGAGAATGTCGATGGGGTCACCGTCGGGTCCGAGAGAATCGAACACGCCGTGCGTCCCGGCCATGAACTCGACCAGTTCCTCGACGGTGCGTGGTGGAGCGGCAGTCATGCCCAGCACGGTACCGGTCCCGGTCGGTACGGTGACGGGCGTGACCGATGCGCCGACGCTGACCCTTCATGAGATCGCCGACCGAGTGTGGGTGTGGCTTCAGCCGGGTGGCGAGTCAGGCGTGTCCAACGCCGGGGTGATCGGCGACGACGACGGTCTGACCGTCGTCGACACCATGATGGTCCGCACCCAGTGGGAGCCGTTTGCGGCGGCGGTGAAGGGCCTGGGCCAGACCGTCAAGCGGGTCGTACTGACTCACGCGCACATCGACCACGTCGGCGGCACGAATGCATTTCGCAACGCGATGATCCTCGGCTCGCCGATGACGAGCGGCCTGCTCGACCAAGCGATGCCCGTCGACGCGTACAAGGCCTTCATGCCCGCGTTCAATGAGGGTTTCGACGAGCTGGCGGTGCTCGGCACCCGCCCGGTCTCCCACATCGTCGACGAAGCGGCCCAACTCACGGCCCGCATCGAAGTGCTCCCGGCCCGAGGCCACACCGACGGTGACCTCATGGTGCTCGTGGCCGACGCCGACGTGCTCTTCGCCGGTGACCTTTGCTTCTTCGGCGTGACGCCCCTCGCGTTCCAAGGCGACCCGGCCGCCTGGGCCACGGTGCTCGACGTGGTTGGGGCGTTGGCCGACACGATCGTCCCCGGCCATGGCCCGATCGGCGGGGCCGCCGAAGTCGCGCTGCTTCGTGAGTATCTCCTGCACTGTGTCGAGGGAACGATTCCGCCCGGGCCATGGGACACCTGGCTCGAACGGGCCGAGCGGGACCCGATCAACACCGAGAAGGCTGAGATGCTCCGCCACGGCGACGACGGCTTCCCCCCGTCCATGCTCAAAGCCCTCGGCCTCACCTAACCCCCTTTTGCCCAACCCGCGCCGCTTGCGCACCCCAGGGGGTGCGCTCCGCGCGTCGGTTCGGGCTGGGCGGGGCAGGGCTGGGTCGAAGCTGGGTCGATTCGAGGTGATTGTCACACCCTGGATCTACCTTCGGCGCATGCCGATAGACCACGAGATCAACGATCTGGCCACCCGTCAGCATGGCGTTTTCACCCGACGACAGGCGAGCGTCGTCGGCTTCACCCGCGGGTCGATCGACCATCGCGTGAAGCGGGGCCGATGGACGGCGATCACGCCCAACCTCTTCCGCATCACTGGGACGCCGACGACGCCGCGCGGTTTGGTGATGGCGTGTGCGCTGTCCGGCGGTCCCGACGCGATTGCCAGCAGCACGACGGCGCTCGCGCTCCGAGGCGTTCGCGACTTCGCGCTCGCGCCTCCGGCCGCCGTCGTCGGGCGCCGCCCACCCCGCCTTGCATTGCCCGGCGTCCGCGAGTCCTTCCGCGTCCTGGAGCGTCACTGGACGATCGTCGACGGCATCCCGTGCGCGACCGTCGCCCGCGCCCTGTTCGACGCCGCTCGTGGCAGCACTCCGCATTCGGTCGCGGCGGCCGTCGACGCGGCGCTTGCCGGTCGCCACGTGAGGATGCGGGAACTCTTGACGGTGCTCGACGATCTCGGCTCGCGTGGGCGTTGGGGCGTCGGCATCATGCGAGAGGTATTGGCAGAACGCGATGCCGCGTACCGGGCGCCGGCGAGCGTGCTGGAGCAGCGGTTTCTCGACCTTGTGATTGCCAGTGGGATTCCGGAACCGTTGCGCCAACAGGAAATCCACGGTCGCTCCGGTCGCATCGGCACCGTCGATTTCGCCTGGCCCAGCGTCCGACTCGTCGTCGAGACCGACGGCGGCGCGTTTCACGACAGTCCGACCGACCGCGCTCGCGATCAACATCGGGATCAGCGCCTCGAACACGCTGGGTGGGTCGTACTGAGGTTCGGATGGAACGACGTCGTCCATCGTCCGACGTCCGTCATCCGGATTCTCACCACCGCCCTCGATCGGGCTGCCGCCTGAACCAACGCGCGGAGCGCACCCCAGGGGGTGCGCAACCGGCGCGGGTTCGCAAATGGGGTTAGTAGACGCCGGCGAGTTTGGAGTGGTCCCAGCTGGTGGTCTTGACCGGGGACACGCGGATCACGACCCGCTTGGAGCCCATCATCTTCACGCCGTCGCGCACGAGGTCGTTGTCGATCGGGCCCCAGTACTTCTCGTAGACCTTCAGGCCGAAGTCGAGCACCTCGTCCAGATCGTCGACGACGGTCGCGGTGCCGTTGACCGACACGCCCCGCAGCTCCTCGTAGGCCGCTCCGGTAGCGACCAGGACCGTGATCCGTGGGTCGCGCCGAACGTTGACGACCTTCTGACTCTTGCCGTAGGTCCAGAACAGGAGATCGTCGCCATCACGCAGGTACCACATCGTGACGAGATGGGGTGTGCCGTCGGCATTGATCGAAGCCACCTGCAGGTCGCGCCCGGCGTCGAGGAAGTCGCGGGCTTCGGTCGGGGTCATGAGAATCTGATCGCGTCGAGACATCGTCGGAGCGTAGGGCGTCGCGCTACCGTTCTCGGCCGTGGCGAAGAACCCTGATCCAACTCTGGAGTTGTCCACCTCGGCGGGCGTCACTCGCACGCTCGACGACTGGACCACGATGTTTCACCTCTGCCTCGTGATCCTTCCGGATCGCCCGGAGGCGAGCGCCTGGATTCCCGTCGCCCGCCGGATTTTCGGCGTCCTCGGCGACAGCGACGCTCGGGTGGCCTACGTCGTACCGAGCACGCCCGCAATTGCCGAGCGAATCCTCGGAGACGAGGCCGACACCGCGATGGTCTTCGTCGATCCCGACCGCACGTTCGTGAACGGTCTCGGGCTCGAGCATCTCCCGGCCTTCGTGCATATTCGTCAGGACACCAGCGTCGGTGCCTCCGCCGAAGGATGGGATCCCGCCGCGTGGCAGAAGGTCGCGCGTGAGATTGCCAAGGCGATGGCGTGGACCGTTCCCGACGTTGCACCCCCGGGTGGCGTCGTCCCCCGCCAGACGGCCGGCTGGGTCGTTTGACCTACCCGGCACCCAGCGGACATATCGACGAGCTCCAGGAACCTGCCTCAATAGGCGACACTGGCAACACGCGCCACACTGCTACCACATATTGAGCGTCGATGCGCGTTTCTGATGACTGTGAAGCACCTGGTCAGAGGGCTTTCTGGGGTCCGGAATGGAAACCCCCGGAATCGTCGTTTACCATTTCCGGAATCGCTTGACCGCACCGCCGTGCTTCGGCGCGTGGTCACGCGACCAAGATCCCCCTCGCACGAGATCGTGTTCTCAGGACACTTTTCATGCAAGGGACCGACGGCGGCCCGACACTCAAGCCAAAGGGAGTCCCCCAGATGAACCTCCGGACCAAGGTCTCGGTTGGCATCCTCGTAGCAGCGACCGCGACCGTCGGCTTCGCGCCGACGCTCACCGGCGCCAGCCCGGTCGACGACAAGCGTCGTCAGGCCGCAGAAATCCAGCGCCAGATCGACGCCAACGACGACCAGTTGGTGACGCTCTCCGAGCAGCTGAACGGCGCGACCTACCGCATCAACCAGGCCCAAGCCGGCATCGACGAAGCCAAACGGCGGACCGACATCGCCGAGGCCGAGCGTCGCCGGATCCGCAGCATCCTGAGCCGCCGAGCCGCACAGATGTACCGGGGCGCCGGGAGCAGCTCGCCCCTCGAACAAATGAACGTCAAGAACGTCGGCGAACTGGCGAGCCGGTCGAAGTACGCCGCGGCCGCCGCCGACCGCGACGATGTCCTGATCGCCAAGCTCCAGAAGGCGAAGGAAGACCTGTCCGCCCGGAAGGCCGACCTCGAGCGCCAACAGGCCGCGGCGAAAGCCGAAGCCGCAGCCGCGACCGCCGCCAAGACCCGCCTCGACGCCGCCAACCGGCAGCAGAAGGCGTTGAAGTCCCAAGTCAACGGTGAGATCGCCGTGATCCTCGACCGCGAGGCCAAGGCCCGTGCGGCTGCCCAACTCGCAGCCTCGCAGCGGGCGGCAGCCAATCGCACCACCTCCCCTCCGGGCGGTGGCGGGCGGGCCGCGATCCCCGCAAACTTCCCCAATGTGCCGGCCCCCAATGCAGGCGCTGCGGCTGCGGTGGCCTACGCGAAAGCCCAGGTCGGTAAGGGATACGTCTACGCGACCTCGGGTCCCGACACCTTCGATTGCTCCGGCCTGACCGGGGCAGCCTGGGAACGGGGCGGGGTGAGCCTGACCCATTACTCCGGTGCGCAGTATCAACAGACCATGCGCATCGGGCCGAACGACCTCCAGCCCGGGGACCTCATCTTCTACGGCCCCGGCGGCTCGAACCACGTCGAGATCTACATCGGCGGTGGCATGGTCGTCTCGGCGTCCAACCCGTCGACTGGCGTGAAGCTCGGCGGCGTTCGGTACGGAAAAGCCTCCGGCTACGGCCGGGTTCGCGCGTAACCGGGCATCCCGCTGACGACCTCCAGCACCGAGGGCGAGATTCGCCTCACTCGCTTCTCGCACGGCGCGGGCTGCGCCTGCAAGCTGTCTCCGGACGACCTGCGCACGGTGCTCGGTATGGTCCGAGGACTGGAACGACCCGCCGACCCCGATCTGCTCGTCGGTCTCGACACCGCCGACGACGCCGCGGTCTACCGGCTCCGCCCCGACCTGGCCTTGGTGCTGACGACCGACTTCTTCACGCCGATCGTCGACGATCCGTTCGACTGGGGTCGCATCGCGGCGACGAACGCACTCTCCGACGTGTACGCGATGGGCGGAGATCCACTCCTCGCGTTGAACCTCGTTGCGTGGCCCCGTGAAGATCTACCGTTCGAATTGTTGGCTCGCGTGATCGACGGCGGCGCCGCGGCCGTCACCGCGGCGGGAGCGATCGTCGGCGGGGGTCATTCGATCGATGACCCCGAGCCGAAATTCGGACTCGCGGTGGTGGGGACCGTGCACCCGGATCGCGTGTGGCGCAACGCCGGCGCCCGACCCGGTGACCGGCTGGTACTCACCAAACCTCTGGGTCTCGGCGTGATCTCCACCGCAGTGAAACGTGACCTCGCCGACGCATCCTTGATCTCGACGGCCATCGACCTGATGACCACGCTGAATGCCGGCGCACGCGACGCGGGCCGGGCTCTCGGGGATGCGATCCACGCCGTCACCGACATCACTGGATTCGGTCTCCTCGGCCACCTCGGCGAGATGGCCCGGAGTTCCGGGGTGGCGGCCATCGTCCATCCCGCCGATCTGCCGGTGATCGACGGAGTTCGAGACCTCATCGCCGACGGTTGCGTCGCCGGTGGCACGCAACGCAACCACGCATTCGTGAGCGAGTTCACCGATTGGGGCGATCTCGCAGCTTCGGAGCAGTTCGTCCTGGCCGATGCGCAGACGTCAGGCGGATTGCTCCTCGCCGTCGAGGCCGACGCGACCGAAGAACTGGTCGATGCACTGCAACGGGCGGGAACGCCCGCTTCCGCAGTGGTCGGGACCGTCACCGACGGCCCGAGCGGCCACCTCCAAGTCGGCTGAGCAGGCCGGCGGAGCAGGCCGGACCATCCACCGACGCCCGTTTGTCGGGCGCTACGGTCGATCACCGGCGGGCAGGGCCCGGCTCGGAAGGACCGCACGTGCGGCGAACGACGACATCCACGCATCACCGAACGCGGATCCTCGTCGCGGGCGCAGCACTCAGCGGCGGACTCGTCGCCTCGATCGTCTTCAGCCTTCCCGCGACCGCCGTTGAAGGGTGGTCCCGCACGCCGTCGGCTGGAACCGCAGGCGCGAGCGTGCACGTCGCCTCATCGCCGGCCACGTTGTGTCAGTGGGTGCAACCGGACCCCGTCACGAACGAACCGCAGACCTTCGACGGCACTTCGGTCGACGTCCGGCTCCAGCACGACGGCAACACCACTGGTCTCGGCCGCGTCGAGGTGACTCCCGGCGGGGCCTGGGCCGGTTCGGTCACCGTGCCGGAGCCGACCGTCATCGGCGCGGGCGACTACGACCTGATCGCGCGGTGTGTGATCGACCGCCCCGAGGTGACAGGACTCCAGACCTTCGATTTCGACGCCTTGGGGTTCGCCGTCGTCGATGCACCACCGCCCACGTCGATCACGATCCCGACCGAACTGGTCCCGCCGATCACGATCACGAACCCGGATCGCGTCGAGGTCCAGGGGGCTGAGCTCAATCGCTCGCCCGCAACGCCGGTGCCTGCGGTCGCGGCGAACGCGACCGAGGTTCCGACACTCCCGAAGACCGGCGACGGCACCCTCGCCATCGCGTTGTCGGGGTTCGGTGCGCTGGCGCTGGGGGCCGGCGCCCTCTGGTGGGGCGCTCGCTACGCCCGCAAGGCCGAACCCATCTGAGGGATCCGCGCGCGTTCTACGGGATGACCAACATCCCGAGTTCAGCTTCGAGCTGCGGGCGCGGCTTCGCTCCGAGCACTTGGCGTTCCAGGCGCCCGTTGCGGAAGAGCGCAATCAGCGGGATGCTCTGGACGTCGAACTGCTGCGCAAGCGCCGGCTCCTGATCGATGTTGACCTTGACGACCCGGTAGGAGCCTTCACGCATCCGCGCGATCTGCTCGACGATGGGCCCGACCTGTTTGCACGGACCGCACCACGGCGCCCAGAAGTCGACGATGACGGGGAGTTCGCTCCCCAGTACCTCGGCGGCGAACGACGCCGTGGTCACCGTCGCCACTGGGCCCTCCGGCTGCGGTTCGGGGAGCGGCGCCGTCGGGGTCTCGCCAGCGACGACTTGGTCGAGCCAGGCCCGGGCGTCCTGCACGCTTTCGAGCGCGACCTGATGCCCCATCGGGTATTCGCGCGATACCAACGGAACGCCGTGCTCGCTCAGGACGTCCGACAGGTGCCGGGCCGCACTCACCGGGATCATGGGGTCGTCGGTGCCGTGTTGGAGCAACACCGGCACCGATGCCGCCGCGTCCCAATCGATGCTGATGGCATCGCCGGCCGGTGCGAATGGGCTCATGGCCAATACCCCCGACGGCCGGATCGACTCGCCGGTACGGATCGCGAGCAACAACGCCAGCCCGGCGCCCTGGGAGAACCCACCGAAGATCGCGTCCTCACGGGCCAATCCCAACGCCACGCACTGCTCGTCGACGAACGCGTCGAGCAGGTCCAGCGCGGCGATGAACCCTTCCGTGTCGACGCCCGACTCGGTAATGGGGAACCACGCGTAGCCCGGCGCACCCGGCGCGTCGAACGGTGCCCGCGGCATCACGGCGACGAACCGACCCGTGGGGTCCAGGTGAGGGAGCAGCGCGCCGAGGTCTTGCTCGTCGGAGCCGTAGCCGTGCAGCAAGACGAGCAGACGGTTCGCGTCACTGCCGCGAATCACATTGGAGACCAAGGACATGACTCGACCCTTCCCGGAGGATGACGGTGCCTGACCGGGCATCGTAGGGTGGCGCTCTCCCCGATCAGGAAGGAACCACCATGAGGCTCGGCGTCAACCTCGGATATCAGGACTGGGGCACCGGACTCGCCCGCGCCGTGGCGACCGCCCAGGAAGCCGAGCGGCTCGGATTCCATTCCGTGTGGACGGCCGAGGCGTACGGCACCGACTGCATCACGCCCATTGCCTGGATGATGGGCCAGACCGAGACGATCAACTTCGGCTCCGCGATCATGCAGATGCCGGCGCGCACCCCCGCCATGACTGCGATGACCGCGGCCACGCTCGACCTCATGAGCGGCAACCGGTTCCTCATGGGCCTCGGGCTCTCGGGCCCCCAGGTCGTCGAGGGTTGGCACGGCCAGGCGTACGGCAAACCGCTGGCCAAGACCCGTGAGTACCTCGACATCGTCCGCACGATCTTGCGCCGCGAGGCACCTCTCGAGCACCACGGCCCCCACTACGACATCCCGTACTCCGGCGACGACGCGACCGGGCTCGGGAAGGCCCTGAAGCTCATCGTCCACCCGAACCGCGCCGACATCCCGATCTACCTCGCGGCTATCGGCCCGAAGAACGTCGAACTCACCGCCGAAATCGCCGACGGCTGGCTGCCGATCTTCTTCTCTCCGTATCGCTTCCGCGACACCTACGGCGCGGCACTCGACGCCGGCTTCGCAAAGGCCGGAGCCGACAAGAGCCTGAACGACTTCGACGTCGCGCCCACCGTCAGCGTGGTCGTCGGCGACGATCTCGACATGTTGCGTGGGTTCGTCAAGCCCATGGCGGCGCTCTACATCGGCGGCATGGGCGCGCGCGGCAAGAACTTCTACAACGACCTCGCGTGTCGATACGGGTTCGAAGCTGCCGCCAAGGAGATCCAAGATCTCTATCTCGATGGGAAGAAGAAGGAAGCGATCGCGGCGGTTCCCGACGATCTCGTCGACGAGATTGCGTTGATCGGCCCGAAGGAGCGCATCGCCGACCGGTTCGGCGCCTGGGCGGAGTCGGGGATCACCACCATGATCCTGGGCGCTCAGCAGCCCGAAGCCCTCCAGATCATGGCGGAACTCGCACTCTGAGCACCAGGATGACGTATCGCGCGGTGATCTTCGACCTCGGTGGTGTGGTGTTCCCCTCGCCGTTCGACGTCTTCGACGAGTACGAACGCTCGGTCGGGCTTCCCAGTCGGTTCATCCGATCGGTGGTGGCCGCGAGCGCGGAGGGCGGCGCGTGGGCCCGCTTCGAACGGTCCGACATCGACTTCGTCGGATTCTGTGACGCGTTCGAAGCGGAGTGCAGGGCCGCCGGCGGTGAGGTCGACGCCGCGGCGTTGATGCGCGGCATCACCACGGGCTTCGCGCCCCGGCCGCGAATGGTCAGCGCGATTCGAACCATCCGTGAGCGCGGCCTCCAGGTCGGCGCCCTCACCAACAACTGGGCCGCGGTCGGCGATCGGACCGAGCCGAGTGGCCCATCGGAGCTTGGGTTCCACACGATCGTCGAGTCGGCGATCGAAGGGATCCGGAAGCCCGATCCGAGGATCTATACCCTGGTGTGCGAGCGGCTCGACGTGATGCCCGCCGACTGCGTGTTCCTCGATGATCTGGGCGTCAACCTCAAGCCGGCTCGGGCACTGGGCATGACCACGATCAAGGTGGTCGACCCCCACGACGCCCTCGACGAACTCGCCGGCCATCTCGGATTCGCCTTGGCCACGACCTGATGGAACTTCTGCTGATCCGCCACGCGGTACCCGAGCGCATCACCTCCGCCCAGTCGGGTGGCGGACCCGCCGATCCCTCGCTGACCGAACCCGGCCGCCAGCAGGCCCGGCGGCTCGCCGCGTGGCTGGCCGTCGAGGGCGTCGATCACATCGTCTCGTCGCCGTTGCGCCGGGCCAGCGAGACCGCCGCACCGTTGGCCACGGCACTCGGACTTCCCGTCGAGATCGATGCCGAACTCTGCGAGTACGACGCCGCCGCCGACAGTTACATCCCTATCGAGGAACTGCGCGCCGACAACGACGAGCGATGGCAGGCAATGGTGGATGGCCGCTGGGCCGACTACGGCGGCGAGCCCCCCGAACAGTTCCGCGGACGAATCGTTCCCTGCATCGATCGCATCATCGCCGCGCATCCCGGCGAGAAGGTCGCCGCGGTCTGTCACGGTGGGGTGATCAACGTGTACCTAGCCTCGGTCCTCGGCATCGACCGGCATCTGTGGTTCGACCCGGAATACACCTCGATCAGTCGAGTACGAGGATCCCGCGGCGGCGTGAAGTCGGTCGGCAGTATCAACGAGAGTGCGCACCTCGTCGGCACTCGGGAGCCGTCGTGACGGTCACGATCGAGACCCACGGTCCGGTCACGGTCGTCACCATCAATCGTCCGGACGCGCGCAACGCCGTTGACCGTCCGACCGCGACACTGCTCGCGTCGGCGTTTCATGCCTTCGACACCGACCCGAACGCGTCCGTTGCGATCTTGACCGGCGCGGGCGGCACCTTCTGCGCGGGCGCCGATCTCAAGGCCTTCGGGACCGAGCGGGCCAACTCCGTGAGCGTCGACAACGACGGTCCGATGGGCCCGACGCGACTGTTCCTCTCCAAGCCCGTTCTCGCAGCAGTCGAGGGCTACGCGGTCGCCGGCGGGTTGGAACTCGCCCTCTGGTGCGACCTGCGGATCATGGCCGCCGACGCGGCCTTCGGCGTGTTCTGTCGCCGCTGGGGGGTCCCCCTGATCGACGGTGGAACCGTGCGCCTCCCTCGACTGATCGGTCATTCCCGTGCGCTCGATCTCATCCTCACCGGTCGTGAAGTCGGCGCCGAGGAAGCACTCGCCATCGGACTCGCGAACCGCGTCGTCGAGCCCGGCACCACGCTCGAGGCCGCCATGGCCCTCGCCGCGACCATCGCCGCGTTCCCCCAGGACTGTCTACGCAGCGATCGCCGCTCCAGCTATGAGCAGTGGGATCGTCCGCTCGACGACGCCCTGACGCACGAGCTCACCCGCGGACGCGAAGTGTTGCGCTCGCCCGAGTTGGCCGTCGAGCGATTCGTGGCCGGTTCCGGCCGCCATGGTGGCCCCGCGTGACTCGCTCGGAGTAGTTCATCCAACTCATTCCGTGTCAGGTTTGGGCAGTGAAGACCGAAATACCCGAAGTATTCGATCTTTCGGCCTCAGCCACGCTCCGTGGTGGACCGATAGGTGGAGGCCGTCCCCGCTCAGTTTCGTCAGAAGGAGGGTTTCGGTGCATCCGAACAATTCTTCGCGACACGAGCGGCGCCATCGTCAGCGCGCCGTGATCCTGCTCAGTCTCGGTTCGCTGGGCCTCGTCGGAGCGTCCGCGGCCAGCCTCGGCGGTCTCACGACGGCCCGGCTCGGCGCCGACAATGCGGCGGTCGCCAGTTGCGACCGGAACGGCGTCTCCCTCCGGTACACCAACACCTACACGGTGGCCACGCGCGCCTACCGAACCCGAGTGGTACAGGTGCGCGGCATCAACGCGGCCTGTCGCTTCAAGCGACTCAACCTGACCCTCGGCAGTGGGGTCGCGTCGGTCGGGTCCGGCACGATCGCGTCGTTGACCGCGGCGGCCAACCAGAACGTCACGCTGACGATCGCGCCCAACCCCAAGTTGGTCACGCGCGCCGCAGTCGTCATCACC
>JANLRZ010000172.1:0-3268 GCA_031362155.1 Acidimicrobiia bacterium
GCCTTCCAACCGTCGGACACGAGCGCGCGACTCCCCGCCATTTCGAAGTACTGCAAGGTGTTCGTGGCCGGGGCCTCGGAGTCGCCGAGCACGGAGGCGAACGAATGTCCGGTGACGGGGAGCTGGTCGATGCCGTGGAAGGTGGAGGGCGCCGAGACGCCGAGCAACTCGTAGATCGTCGGCGCGATGTCGGCGACGAATGCGAACTGGTTGCGCTGGGTGCCGCGCTGCGTCTCGTCGATACCGTTCGGCCAGTGGACGATGAGGGGGACGTGCACGCCACCTTCATGGGTGTTCTGCTTGTACCACTTGAACGGGCTGTTGCCACACTGTGCCCACCCCCATGGGTAGTTGGTGTGGCTGTGCGGGCCGCCGATGTCGTCGATCCGGTCGATGGCTTCGTCGGGTGTCTCCAGAATCCCGTTGAAGAACTTCATCTCGTGCATCACCCCGAACGGTCCGCCCTCCTGTGACGCGCCGTTGTCGGCCATCACGAGGAAGATCGTGTTGTCGAGTTGATCGATCGCCGCGAGGCCTTCGACGAGGCGACCGATCTGCGCGTCGGTGTGATCGAGGAACGCGGCGAACGCTTCCTGGAGCCGACACGCCAGTCGCCGCTGGTTCTCCGGGAGGTCGTCCCACGCGTCGACGCCGGGGTTGCGGGGCGCGAGTTCGGTGCCAGCGGGGATGACGCCCAGTTCGAGCTGGCGCTCGAACCACCGCTGACGCACTGCATCCCAGCCGTCGTCGTAGCGGCCGCGGTACTTGGCGAGATACTCCGCCGGGGCCTGGTGGGGCGCGTGCGTCGCGCCGAAGGGCACGTAGGCGAAGAACGGCCGGTCAGGCCGCACCCCTTTGGTGTCGGCGATCATGCGCAGGGCCTGGTCGACCAGATCCTCGCTGAGGTGGTAGCCGTCTTCGGGGCCCGCGGGGGGCTCGATCGGGTGGTTGTCACAGACGAGGTCGGGGTGGAACTGGTCGGTCTCGCCTTCCATGAACCCGTAGAAGCGGTCGAACCCGCGGGCCAGTGGCCACTGCTCGAACGGGCCGGCCGCGGAACACTGTTCCATCGGCGCGAGGTGCCACTTCCCGGTGCAGATGGTGGCGTAGCCCTCCTCGCGCAGCACCTCGGCCATGGTCGCGGCATGCGTCGTGATGTGGCCCAGCTGGTTGGGGTAGCCGGTTCGGAAGTTCGACACCGCGCGCATTCCGACCGCGTGTTGCGACCGGCCGGTGAGCAGCGACGCACGCGTGGGTGAGCACAACGGGGTGACGTGGAAGTTGGTGAACTGGAGACCGTTCCGGGCCAGGGCGTCGATGTTGGGCGTGTCGATGTCGGACCCGAAGCAGCCGAGCTGTGCGAACCCGGTGTCGTCGAGCAGGACCACCACGACGTTGGGCGCATCGTCGCCCGGGTGGGGAGCCTCGTCGAACCAGGGCTCCGACTCGGCGATCGTGCGGCCGATGGTGCCCTCGAAACGCGACGGTCTCGTCATGTCGTCCCCTTGCGCGGCGGTCAATCTTCTGAGAGTACGACTCTCACATGGGGGGCGAAGGCGTGTCAAGCGGTCGGCGCCCGGGCGGGTGACGGGTGTGACATCGTGGCGGGATGACCACGAAGGACCAGGGCCACGGAGCCCACATCCGCAGCGCTGATCATCGAGGCCTGGTCGGGGTGATGCCCCGACCGATCCGAGTCACGATGTTGGGGGCCGGGTCGATGTTCACCCCCGAGCTCGTCAAAGACCTGTTCCTGATCCCGGACAACGCCGGGGGCACGATCGCGCTGGTCGACATCGACGAAGCCCGCCTGGACACGATGAGGAAACTCGTGGAGGTCCTCGCCGCCGAACACGGCGTCGCCGACCGGTGGCAGGTGGTCGCGAGCGCGGATCGGTGCGAGGTCCTGCCCGGGACCGACTACCTCGTGAACTGCATCGAGGTCTCGGGGGTCGACTGCGTCGGCTTCGACAACGACATCCCGGCCGCGTACGGCGTCGATCAGTGCATCGGCGACACCATCGGCCCGGGTGGCGTCTTCAAAGGCCTGCGCACGATCCCGGTGTGGATCGAGGTGCTGGCCGATGTGGAGCGACTGTGCCCGCAGGCGCTGGTCCTCAACTACACGAACCCGATGAGCATGATGTGTCTCGCCGCGGCCCGCACGTCGTCGGTGAAGGTGCTGGGTCTCTGTCACTCGGTTCAGGCGACGAGTCGGGTACTCGCGGCGCGCGCCGGGATCCCGTGGCGTGATCTCACCTGGGAGTGCGCCGGCATCAACCACCTGGCCTGGTTCACCCGCTTGGAGCATGACGGCCACGATCTGTACCCGGGCCTGATGGAACGGGCGCGCGGTGACCTCGCCGGAAATCCCGCGGCGGACTGGGATGCCGGTGACCTCGTCCGCAAGGACATGATGCTGCACTTCGGCGCGTTCATCACCGAGAGCAGTGGCCACCTCTCGGAGTATCTGCCGTACTACCGAACCAACGTGGAGACCCAGGCGCAGTACTGCGGACCCGAGTACGACGGGGAGTCGTCGTTCTACGCCACGAACTGGCCGCAGTGGCGCGTGAATGCCGACGCGCAACGCGATCGCATGCTCGCGGGCGAGGAAAGCGTCCCGGCGAAGCGCTCGTGGGAGTACGCGAGTTGGATCATCGAGGCGCGGGAGAAGAACGTTCCGTACGCGATCAACGCCAACCTCCCGAACGTCGGTGGTGTGATCGAGAACCTCGCGCGCGATGGCATCGTCGAGGTTGCGACCATGATCGACCGTGCGGGGGCTCGACCGACGCATTTCGGCCGCCTTCCCGCCCAGATGGCCGCGGTCTGCGCATCGAACATGCCGACCTACGACCTCGCCGCCACCGCGGCGATCGAACGATCGAAAGACGCCGCAATCCTCGCCGTGACGCTGGATCCACTCACCGCGGCGGTGTGCAGTCCCTCACAGATCCGGGCGATGGTCCTCGAGCTCTTCGAGGCCGAAGCGGACTACCTACCGGGCTTTTCCTGACCCGTCCGGCCCCGCGTTCGGAACGGGACGCGATTTGCACTCATCCGGAGTTGGCGTGGCTCCGAACCATCTTCATGCCTGCCGAAACTGTGACCCGTCGTCGCCCATCCCTCCTCCTGCTGGTGTTCGTCGTCCCCGCCCTGGCCGTCGTGGCGGCGGTGACGACCCGGGTCGTCGCCGGCCCGACAACGTCCACCGCGACCCCGGCGGCGCCGAACACCGTCGTGATCAAGAACTTCGCGTTCTCGC
>JANLRZ010000229.1:0-19080 GCA_031362155.1 Acidimicrobiia bacterium
CTGCGCCGAGCCCACTCGCTTGAGCGGCGCCATCGCACCGAAGCGTTGCCGGTACTTCTCCAGCCGCTCCGGGTCCACGTTGCCATCGGCGTCGACGAAGTTGTGGCGCGAGAAGTTGGTCTCGATCACCCCGGGGGCGAGAGCGTTCACTCGGATCCCGAGCGGACCGGCCTCGCACGCCAAGGTCTTGGTCAACATCGCGACCGCCGCCTTGGTCATGCCGTAACACGCGAGCGTCGGCGCGGGCGTGTCGATCGCGCCGGACGACACGTTGATGATGTTGCCCGAGCCCTGGTCGCCCATCACCCGCAGCGCGGCTTGGCATCCGTAGAACACGCTCTTGAGGTTGATCGCGAGGATGCGCTCGAACTCGTCGTCCGAGCACTCGGCGATCATCCGGTTGTGCGGGACACCCGCGATGTTGCCCACGATGTCGACCCGCCCGAACTCGGCCTTCGCCCCATCGATCAGCGCGTCGACTTCGGAGCGCTGGGTCACGTCGGTGCGCTGGGCGCGGGCAGTCCCGCCCGCGGCGACGATCTCGGCCACCGTGGCGTTGGCGGCGTCGATGTCGATATCGCCACCGACCACCGAGGCACCGGCCTGCGCCAGCGTGATCGCCGTCGCCTTCCCGATGCCACTCCCGGCACCGGTCAACACCGCAACTTGTCCTGCAAGATCGAATCCGCTGACGGCCATCGTCATCCCTCCGTTGAGTCGACGCCGGACACTACTCACCCGCTCGGGCCCGGCGGCCCAGCCGATATTGTGCGATTTCCCCATGGCCGAGTTTTCCGTCGCGAGTTTCAACCTGCACTGGGGGGTCGACATGCGCGGGCACTCATTCGACGTGGTCGGCGCGGCCCAGGCGATCGATGCCGACGTGCTCGTCCTCCCCGAGTCGTGGCGGCCAGGCACCGGGCCGGCGGTGATCGATGAGGTCGCCCGGGTCACCGGCGGGACCCTGCACGAGGTTCCCTTCATGTCGGATCGCAATCCGGCCAAGCCTCGCCATCTTCGCGTCGGACCCGGGCCCGCGGGCACATGCGGACTCGCGATCGTGTCGCGACTCCCGGTCCGGTCGACGACCACCGTCCCGGTCCCCAAGGCGCCGGGCGACGTGATCGAGCAACGCCAGGCGATCATCCTGGAGGTCGACATCGGCGACACCCCCGTCGCCATTGCGGGCATCCATGCGTCCCATCGGTTGTGGGGGTCACTCCCCCAGCTCCGCGCTCTCGATGGCGCACTGGCGACGCGCCCGGCGCCGTCGGTCATCGCGGGCGATTGCAATATGTGGGGACCGCCGATCGCCGCCACCCTACGGAGCCGACGTCGCGCGGTGCGCGGGCGGACCTGGCCGGCATGGCGACCGCACAGCCAGATCGACCACATCTGGATCGACGACCGGTTCGAAGTGGTCGACGCCGCGGTGGGCCCGAACGTCGGGTCCGACCACCGGTGGGTCCGCGCCACGCTGCGCGTGAGGTAGAACAGCGCGATCGTTCGAGGAGGACATCATGGCGCACGAAGTTCGCGGGGTCGTGGCCCGCGGCAAGGGGCAACCCGTCACCATCGAAACCATCGTGGTGCCCGACCCCGGCCCGGGTGAGGCGCTGATCGACGTGCAGGCCTGTGGGGTCTGTCACACCGACCTCCACTACCGGGAAGGCGCGATCAACGACGACTTTCCGTTCCTGCTCGGGCATGAGGCCGCGGGTGTGGTGGCGGCAGTCGGCCCCGACGTGAGCTCGGTCGCGCCCGGTGACTTCGTGATCCTCAATTGGCGGGCCGTGTGCGGTGAATGCCGCTCGTGTCGCCGGGGCAAGCCGTGGTACTGCTTCAACACTCACAACGCGACCCAGCCGATGACCCTGGCCGACGGTCAGCCGTTGACCCCGGCGCTCGGGATCGGAGCCTTCGCGGAGAAGACACTCGTCGCCGCCGGCCAGGCGACCAAGGTCAACCCGGCGGCGAGTCCGGCCGCCGCCGGTCTCCTCGGCTGCGGGGTGATGGCCGGCCTTGGCGCCGCGATGCACACCGGCGAGGTCCAGCCCGGCGATTCGGTCGCGGTATTCGGATGCGGTGGAGTAGGAAACGCGGCGATCGTGGGTGCGCGCCTGGCCGGCGCGGCCACCGTGATCGCCATCGACCTCGATCCCAAGAAACTCGAGTTGGCCAAGCAGTTCGGCGCGACCCACACCGTCGACGCGAGCGCGGGCGATGTGGTGGAGGCAGTGCGTGCACTCACCGACGGCAACGGCGCCGACGTGTGCATCGAAGCGGTCGGACGGCCCGAGGTCATGCAGCAGGCGTTCTTCGCCCGGGACCTCGCCGGCACGTTGGTGCAGGTGGGTGTGCCCGACCCGTCGATGACCATCGAACTCCCGATGATCGAGTTCTTCGGCCGTGGCGGTGCGCTCAAGCCCAGTTGGTACGGCGACTGTCTGCCGAGCCGCGACTTCCCGATGCTGATCGACCTCTACCTCCAGGGTCGCCTCCCGCTCGACGACTTCGTCACCGAGACCATCTCGCTCGACGCGGTCGAGGACGCATTCCACAAGATGGAACGCGGCGAAGTGCTGCGCTCCGTGGTGGTGCTGTGAGCCGGCTCGATCACGTCGTCACCCACGGCACGTTCTCGATCGATGGCGAAGACTTCGAGGTCGACAACAACATCTGGATCATCGGCGACGACGACGAGTGCATCGTGATCGATGCCGCGCACGAGGCGGCGCCGATCATCTCGGGCGTCGCCGGCCGCCGCGTGGTGATGGTCGTCTGCACCCATGGCCACAACGATCACATCAACGTTGCCGGCGAAGTCGCCGACGCGGTGGGCGCACCGATCGCGATTCATCCGGACGACCGCATGCTCTGGGATGTCGTTCATCCCGACCGCGCCCCCGACCGGGCCATTGCCGATGACGACACGTTCCGCGTCGGCGGCACCACCCTGCTGGCGCTGCACACACCGGGCCATTCACCCGGCGGGGTCAGCCTCTACGACGAAACGGGCGGACAGGTCTTCTCCGGCGACACGTTGTTCAAAGGCGGGCCCGGCGCCACCGGCCGTTCGTTCTCCGACTACGACACGATCGTGACGTCGATCCGAACGCGCTTGTTCACCCTGCCCGCCGACACCGTGGTCCACACCGGTCACGGTGGCGACACGACGATCGGTCAGGAAGCCGAGTAACCGTCGTTGCGTACGCCGACGTACCCGCCGTTGTACGAGCCCAATCCCCGCCAGCGGTCGAACGGCGCGTATCCGATGTTGCGAGGGGCCGGTGCCGCGCCGTAGCGGTGGATGCCCCCGAACCCGTCGAGCACGGCGTAGCCGTCTCCGCCCGGGGTGATCACGATGTCGCGTGCGATGTCGAACCCGAAGCCCGGTGAGCCCAGCTTGGCTGCGGTTCCGAACTTCCAGACGGTGCCGAAGCCGTCGAGCAGGACCGCGCCCTTCCCGTCGAGCGTGACCGCCAGCGACCGGGCGATATCCCAGCCCGACCAGTACGGGCCGACGCCGGGCACGCGTTGTGCGGTCCCCGCCACATGGATGCCACCGAACCCGTCGAGGAGGTAATAGCCCGCGCCATCGGGAGTGAGGACGATGCTGCGGGCGATGTCGAACCCGAAGTACGGGCCCCGCACGTTGCGCAGCGGCCCGGTCGCGGCCGAACCGAACAGATGGACACCGCCCATCCCGTCGAGCACGACATACCCGTTCCCGTCGGGCGTCGAGACGATGTCGCGGGCGATGTCCCAGGGGAATCTGGCCGAGCCGTGATTCACCGCGCTCCCGACCGGCCGGACCGAACCATCGCCGTTCAGCAGCCAATAGCCACCAGTGGTCGGGGCGACCGCACGACCGCCGTGGCGAATCGCCAGCGGACAGTCCCGCGCTTCGCCGGGGCCGAACGCGAGCCGATCCGGAGGGCAATCGCCGTTGAGTCCGTTGAAGACCAGCATCCGGTTGTACATCTTGAGCACTTCGGTGCCGTAGTTGGGGGCGCTCGCCCACTTGCCGGGACCACCCATCTGGTTCCAGGTGGGGGCGGTGCCCTTGGCGAAGAAGTGGTCGTAGTTGTAGATGCCCAGGGCGGCGTCGAGCACGCCGTTGCGAAGTCCGTACCACTCGAGGACCGGCGGGTTCGCCAGGGTCGCGGCGCGCGACGTCGGATCCGCGAAGTTCTTCAGGTGTTGGATCTGCGCGCGTACGCCGAGTCGCGCCGACGGGAACTGGCGCCCCGAGTTGCACGAGTCGCAGGCGCCCATGCCCGCGTAGTTGAAGTTCGACGGTTTGACGATGCTGCCCACGAACCCGAGATACCCGGTCTCGAGAATCGACTGTGCGAAGGCGATGTCACCGCGGACCCCTTCGCGCAGCCCCTCTTCGAGGTAGTAGCTCGTGAACTCGTCGATCGAGACCGGCAGCGCCGGCACCTTCCCGGTGGCCCGGTACCAGTTGGCCAGTTGGGTCGCATTCAGACGGATCGGACCCATTACGGGAACCCCCGCCGACACGGCTCCGGCCGGCGCGGCCGATTCGAGCACGGGTGAGATGCCGACGACGCCGGTCGTGACGACGGCGCTGACGATCAGGACACGGAGGAAGCTGGTGGCGGTACGCATTGCATTCCTTATCGGGGAGCCAGGCCCACCAGTTGAGCACGCATGGTGACGACCGGGTCGGATCCGCCTCACCGTCAGTGGGCCGAGACCCCCTGGATACCGCTGGAAACATGCACGGACACCGCATATCGGCCACCGTCGAACTCCGCGCCGGCCCAGGTGGCGAACCGCTCGGACACCTCGAGGCCCGCCGCGCTCGCCCGGCGATCGAACGCGTCGAGCGCCGCCCGGGATTCGACCTGAAAGCCGGAAATCAGTCGCCCACCCACGCCGAGATGGCGAGCGAGGTTGGCCAGCACCGCGGACTCGGTGCCCGGGGCGAGGAAGATCATGACGTTGCCGGCCGCGACCACGACATCGAACGAGCGGCCGAGGTCGACCGTGACGAGGTCGGCGTGATGCCACTCGATCGCGGGTGCACGCTCGCGAGCGTGGGCGACGAATCCGGCATCGAGATCCACGCCGACAACATCGATCCCTCGTCGGTGCAGTTCGCGCGCAACCCGCCCGGTTCCACAGCCCGCGTCGAGGACACTCGCCGGCGCGTACCGCATGACGAAGTCGGCCTCGCCGTGGGGGTTCTCGCCGGACGTCACGAGATCGTCCCACCGAGCGTCGTAGTCGGCCGCCGAGGGTCGGTCATCGCCGGCCCAGCGCGTCGTCACGATCAGCCGGCGGAACGAGGCCGGGTCGGGCCGGGCGGGCGCGCGGTCGGCGGCGACGCGAGCCGCGTCGACGGGTTGCGTTCGTAGACCACGATGCCGTCGATCTCGCGCACTCGTCGGTAGGAATGGTTCACGTAGGCACTGAACTCCGGGAGCGACGACATCGGGTGGTACTGCGATCCACGGATCGCCGCCGGCGTCGAGTCCAGGATGTAGCGCGGCGCGCGGATCCGCAGATCGTCCATCAACATGATGCGAGCACCCGGCGTCGGGGCGTCGGCTTCTCCGTCACCGGGCGGGCGTCCACCCCAGTCGCCGAGGTAGAACCCGCTCGACAGGAACCGCGTGGCCGGACGCGCGCCGGAGGCCCAGTAGATCTCCGGCAAATGGCCCCAGACGAAGACCCGGTCGGTCGGACGCAAGCGGTGTTCGAGGAACGTGCTCACCCGCTGATACTTCGGTTCGTCACCCCACGGCCGGAACAGGAAGCCGACCGCGGCGAACCCGCAGGCCGTCACGAGCGACGCGGCAACGGTGCGGCGCGCCCACACGGCGGGCCGCTTCGCCAGCGCGCCCGCACTGATCAAACACAGGGGAGGGAGGAGTTGCAGGTAGTAGTGCCCGAAGAATCGGAACCCCACCGCAACCGAGAATGCGGCGGACAGCAACCAGATCCAGAGGTCGGTGTCGGTCCCCTGCTCGCGATGGCGCCAGGCGGTCGGGACCGTCCAGAGGATCGGAAGATTGCAGGCGACGAACGCGAACGTCATCACGGCGAACAAACCGGCGACGTAGGCCGACACCGAACCCAGGCCGAAGTACGAGCCGTTGCCGGCGACCGCCCAGAACACGAGATCACCGGGGCCGACCAACAGCGCGACGATCAGGAGCGGCAGCGCAAACGCCAGTAACCCGCGGCGAAGGCCACCGGGCGATCGGCGCTTCCAGAGGAGGTAGCCGACCGGCAGCAGGGTGGCGGCGCCCGTCTGTTTCGCCAAGGTCGCGATCGCGACCGCGAACCCCGCGCCGCGAGGCCGGTCACGTGCGGCAAAGACGACCGCGGCGGTCATCGCGGGCAGCATGAACACTTCGAAGTTGGCCGCTTGCCCGTCCTGGGGGGCGAACGCGACGGATGCCCCCACGAACAGCAGCGCCGCGATCCAACCGGCCGATTCACCCCACCGGCGGCGGGCCTCGGAGGCCAGGAGCAGCGCGGTGAAGGCCACCGCCAACATCGCCACGACGCGGATGGACCAGAGCGCCGAACCGCCGACCACCGCGAACGTGGCCGCGTACAGGTACGGCACCAGTGGCGGTTTGCGATCGGTGGCCTCCTGGTAGAGCGAGCCGCCATCGCGGATGACCTGGGCCTGGGTCGCCAGGAACGTCTCGTCGGAGTTGAACACGTCGACGAAGAACGCCGGGAGCCGGAGCGCGAACGTCAGGAGCAGCACGGTCACGACCAACGGCCACCGGCGCCGGGGCGCGAGCGCGTCGGATCGGAGGTCCGGTGCAGCAGTTGTGAGGTCGGAGGTCACCGTCGCCCTTCGCGGCCGGTCGATCACGATCGGAGAAGAACTCTAGGCCGACGGTCCTGACCGATCGCGGCGCAGCGCCGCATCGGTAGGCCGGTCGGATGGCATGATCGAGCCTTCATGGCTCTCCGTCGGCGGACTGTCGCCTCCGCGCTCCTCGTCCTGGTCGGGCTGGGCGGGCCCCTCAGCCCCGCCCTGGCTCGACCGGCTGCGGCGGCGGACCACCGCCCGACGTCGGCCCGGAGCCTGTTGATCATCAGCCTCCCCGCCACCGCCTGGATCGATCTCCGCGACGAACGGCCGCCGAATCTGACGTCGATCTTGCGATCGAGCGCGATCGCGAACCTTGCCACCCGATCGGTGCGATCGCGTACCGAACCAGGCGTCGGCTACCTGGCGTTCGGCGCCGGGACCCGCTCGTTGGCCGGTGCGGACACCGCCGGGGAGAACCTGGCCCCCGGCGAGACCTTCGCCGGACAGCGAGCGACCTCGGTGTTCCAGACCCGCACCGGTGATCGGATGGTGCGTGGCATCGGCGCCATGAACTGGCCCAGCCTGGTCACCCAGAATCTCGACCTTTCGTACGAAGCCGAACCGGGAGCACTGGGCCAGGCGTTGCGCGACCATTCGATCGGACGCCGAGTCATCGCCAACGCCGACGAGCAGGATCGCACCGGCACGGTGTTCCATCGCGAGGCGGCGTTGACGTTGATGGACACCACCGGCAGGGTCCCGGGTCGGGTCACGAAGGTGCTCAGGGTTGATCCGGCCGCGCCCTACGGAGTGCGACTCGACCCCGACGCGGTCATGAACGCGTTTCCCGCCGACTTCGGCACGCGCCGTCAGGTGGTCATGGTCGAGGCGTCGGATCTCGCCCGAGCCGACTCGATCCGGCCGACGGTCACGCCCGAACAACGCCGCGTCCTGCACTCCCAGGCGCTCGCGGCCACCGACGCGCTCGTGGGCCGACTCCTCGAACGGGTAGACCTGAACCGCGACGCGGTGGTCATCGTTGCGCCGTATCACAGCGGTCGCGCCCGGACCTTGACCGTCGCCGCGATCCACGCGCCGGGAGTCGATCCGGGCACCCTGGAATCGGCAACCACGCGCCGCGCCGGGTTCGTCCAGATCGTGGACCTCGCGCCCACGGTGCTCGATCTGCTGGGTCAGGACCGACCCGAATCCATGGAAGGTCGACCCGCGAGATTCATCGCCGACGACGAGACCTACCGGGACCGGGTGAACTGGTTGGTCCGGCTCGACCGCGCCGCGCAGTTCCGCGACGAGACGATCGGCAAGGCCACGGCCACGCTGGTCACCACCACGATCGTGCTGGTCGTGATCACCATCCTCGGATTCCGGTGGTACCGCCGGCGGTGGTTCATCCTGGCCATGCGCGCAGCCTCGCTGACCTTCCTCACGTGGGTGCTGGCGACATTCATCGCGGGCGCGCTCCCGATCTTCCGCTGGGGCACCGGGCCCTATTTCCTCATCGTCACCGCCATTGCGATCGGCATAGCGGCCGCGGCCACCGCGCTCGGTCGGGGCCATCCGATCGATCCGATCTTGATCGTGCTCGGGGCCGTCATCGCACTGCACCTCGGCGACCTCGTGACCGGTGCACGCCTCGAACTCAACACGGTGTTCGGCTATTCACCGACCGTCGGAATCCGGCTCGCCGGCATCGGCAACCCGGGCTCAGCCCAGGTCAGCGCGGCCGCCTTGCTCTTCGTCGCGCTGCTCCCCGCCCGGGTCTCGGAACGCCGGAACTGGATCGGCTATCTGATCCTGATCGTCACGTTCGTGATCGTGGGTGCGCCGATGTTCGGACAGGACTTCGGTGGCGCGCTGACCCTGGGCCCCACGCTGGCGGTGTGGTGGTGGTTGCGTTCGGGCCGGACGGTTCGGGTCCGCACCGTCGCGATGATCGTGGGGATCCTTGCCGCCTCCGGCCTGATCGTCGGGCTCGTCGATCTCACCCGACCGTCGAACCAACGCACCCACATCGGGCGGCTCTTCGAACGCGTCGGTGACCACGGGATCGGTGAGCTCTTCGGCGTGGTGGGGCGCAAGGCGTCGCTCATGATCGGGACCTTCTCGAACACGGCGTGGGTGTTGCTCGTGATCAGCGTGCTGGTCTGGCTCGTGCTCGCGAGTCGGCGGAGCGATGTGCTCGCACGGATCCTGACCTGGATCCCGTCACTCCGACCCGGGCTCATCTGCTTCGCGATCCTGGTCGGGCTCGGTACTGCGTTGAACGACTCGGGGGTACAAGTCTCCGGCATCATGCTCACGACGTTGCTGTGCGTGCTCGTGGGGCTCGGCTCCCACGTCGTCGAGCCGGAGCCGGCTACGGAGCCTGCACCAGAGCTCGCGCGTTCTCCCGCATGATCAGACGGATCTCGGCATCGTCGAACCCGGCGAGATCGTCCACGAAGGCAGCCGGATCGGCGAGTCCTTCCGCGTGCGGGTAATCCGACCCGAACACGATCCGCTCGGCGCCGATCGACTCCCGGAGTTCGATGAGATCGTCCTCGTAGTACGGCGAGACCCACACGTGGTCGCGGAGTTGCTGCACCGGATCCCCGCCGGCGAACGCGCCGGGCGCCTGCTTGAATGACTTCGCCATCTTGCGGACGAGCACCGGCACCCACTCGCTCCCCGACTCGATAGTCGCGACCCGCACCCGCGGGTGGCGGGCGAAGACACCGTGACAGATCAGCGCGGCGATCGTGTCGTAGATCGGGCGATCGGCCGAGGTGATGGTGGTGAACGGGTGATGACGGAAGGCTTCCATCTCCCCCTTCTCGCCCCACTCCTCGGCGTAGCGGTGATACCCCGCCTCCCCGGAGTGATACGCGACGAGCGTCCCGGCTTCGGCCACCCGCGCCCAGAACGGGTCATAGACCGAGTCGCCGGGTGAGCGGAATCCCGACGGGGCCTGCACCGGACCGGCGCGCATCACGATGACGCGTGCGCCGCGTTCGAGCACCCAATCGAGTTCGGCGACGGCGCGGTCGGGATCCAGCAACGTGAAGTAGGGCGCGGCGAAGATTCGACCGGCGTAGTCGAACTGCCAATCGTCGTGGAGCCACTCGTTGAACGCATGGAATGCGCGGTGGGCCGCGTCGGGGTCGTGGACCAACGCCTGTTCCATCCCGACCCCGAGCGTCGGGAACATCAAGCACCCTTCCATGTTCTGCGCATCCATCACCTCGATGCGGGCGGCGGGATCGCGGTACGCCGGGCTGATGGGATCGAGTTCGCCGAACGCAGCACGAATGTCGTCACCGGCCTGCTGACCCCGGAAGTACGCGTCGAGCGCCCCCGGCTTCGCCACTGGATCGAACGTGGGGTTCGGGATGAACCGGTTGATCCGACCGGCCACCATGAGCCGCTGCTTCCCATTGAGCTCGGCCCACTGCATGGTCCGTTTGGCCATCGCCGGGTCGATGTGGCGCGTGAACGCGTCGGTGGCCTCGTAGTAGTGGTTGTCGGCGTCGAAGAGTTGGTAGTCGAGCATGACGCCGACGGTAGCCCGCACGAGCGGGGCGCAGCCTCAGATGGTGGCGTGGTCGGTGAGCCACGCGAGCATCTCGACGTAGATGTCGAGGATCCGATCGCCGTAGTGGTCGGCCGTCGCCCAGGTGTGGGTCAAACCGTTCCAGGTGGTGACTCGGCCCCTCAGGAAGTGGGTATCGAGCTTGGCGTACACCGGCGGTGGGTTCAGCTGCGCGTTCTTCAGATTGGCGTCGGCGTACACCCGCAGGAGCTGCATCTGCGCCCGCACGCCGATCTGTGCGCTCGGGAACCCGCTACCGGTCGCGCAACTGTCACACGCGTTGATGCCGGCGAAGTTGTTGTCGACCGGCGTCAGTTGGCCACCGTCGGGGAAGTAGAACGCGCCGGTTTCGAGGATCGATTGGGCAAAGGCGATGTCGCCGCGCACCTGGGCGGCCTGGCCCTCCTCGATGAAGTACTGGGCCAGCGTGGCCATCGGCACCGTGATGCGGGCGCTGCGGCGATGGGTGGCAGTGAACCAACTCGCGAGCTCACTCGGACCGATGATCGAGCGGCTCATGATCGGGGTGTTCACGCCGGCCGCGATCGATTGCCAACGCGACAACCAGAACCGCGCCCGCGACACTCCGGCCTGGAGTTCGTTGATCCGGCGCTCGCGCTTCGGGATCTCGGCCTGGAGCGTTTCGCCGAGTTGGTGCAACCGCACGTGCTCGTCTCCGGCATCACGAGCCGCACGTTCCGCTTCGCGCCGGACTTTGAGCGCTTGGTTGAGGACCTTGGTCTGGCGGGCGCCGACTTCGCTGATGAGCTTCTGGCGGTACCCGAACTCGCTCACCGAACGCGATTCGATCAAGGAGGCGACGCCCGCGGGCCGGCTCGCACCGCGATAGAACGCGGCGGCCAACGAGCCCACGTCGTCGCGCGCCCGGCGCGCATCGCGCTGGGCAACAAGTTCGGCCTGGGCCAAGCGATCGGCCTCCGCCAGCGCGGCATCTTCGGCGCGGCGGGTCGTGACCAGCCGTTGCATCGTGATCGCCCGGGCCGTGGTCTCGGACGTGATCTCGGCAGTCCGCGAGTCCACCAGTGCCGACAACGAGGTGATGCGTTCGGCGGGACTTCGGCCGGTGGCGGGCGCGAACGGACGCGCCGCCGATGCGACGGGAGTGAGGAGGCCGAGCGCGAGTGCACCCACCAGGGCGACGGTCGCGCCGACGGAGCAAGTTCGTCGCACGGGAGCAGTCATCGACATGGGGACCAATGATCTTCACACAGCCGCCGGACCCACACCGGGCGGGCGAACAATTCCGTTCAAGATTTTCCGGGCATAGTGCCGAAACCTCTCATAGCTCCCCGATCTGTGTATCCGTCATTTCACGCTCATGAGGGCCATTTGTTCATCTTCTTCCTACAATTACGCGACACGTTTCATGGTGGACGGCTGTACGTCTTCAGCATCCTGGTCGCACTCACGTGGGCCCTGTGGGCGATCAAGGTCCACCTCTCCCGGAACTACCGACCGTGGGTGGGTGACTACCCGACCACCTCGTCGGTGATCATCCCGGTGGTGGATGAACCCGTCGGGCTCTTCCATGAGGTGCTCGACCACATCACCGAGCAGTCTCCGCATCAGGTGATCGTGGTCATCAACGGCCCCCGCAACGAGAAGCTCGAGCGGGTGTGCGACAACTACCCGGGAGTCCAATGGATCTGGACGACGACCCCGGGGAAGCGCAATGCGATCCGCGAAGGCCTCGAGGTGTGTACCGGCGAGATCGTCGTCCTCGTCGACAGCGACACGATCTGGACCACCGACACGCTCCGCGAACTGGTCAAGCCCTTCGCCGATTCGATCGTCGGCGGGGTCACGACCAATCAACGCATCATCGATCCGGACCGCAACGTCCTGACTCGTTGGGCCGACTGGCTGGAGAACGTGCGAGTCCAGTACTCGATGCCGGCGATGAGTGTCCTCGGCCAGGTCGGTTGCCTGCCCGGTCGCACGATCGCGTTTCGACATTCGGTGCTGGCCGACGCGATGCCGGCGTTCCTCGGTCAGCGCTTCCTCGGCATCTTCCTCGAGGTCAGCGACGACCGGACGTTGACCAACCTCTGCCTCAAGCAGGGGTACCACGCGGTCTACCAATCGACGAGCCGGGTCTACACCGATGCGCCGGTCGGCATGCGCAAGATGGCCAAGCAACAGATGCGGTGGTCACGCGGGAGTCAGTACAACACCTTGCGGATGTTGCCCTGGATGATGCGCAATACCCCGACGCTCGCGCTGTTCTACGTTGCCGACATCGTGACGCCGTTCCTCTGGCTCGCGACGGTGACCGGTCTGATCGTTCGCCTGCTCCTCGGTGAGAACGTCAACCTCTACGAGGGCATCACGTTCGGATACGGCGCCGCAGTCGGGACCGTGCTCATCGTGACACTGACCCTGCTGGCCACGTGGCTGTCGGCCTACATTCGCCAGGCCCGCCACTTCGAGGACCACCCGCACGACCTGTGGTTGTTGCCGGCGTTCACGTTGCTCAACACGTTCATGCTCATGCCCATCCGCATCTGGGGATTCATGCGGATGGCCCGCAACGACGGCTGGGGGACCCGGGCCAACGCGTTCAGCGGCGATCGCCAAGCCAAGCGCCGGGTCAACCCGCTCGGCGCCGTTCCGTACATCCTCGGCGCAAGCCTCGTCTTTGCAGGAGTTGCCTACCATGGCTAGCCCCCGACAACTCAAGGTGATGGGCACCTTGCTCGCCGGCATCGGGATCTTCGTCTCCACCTCGCCGACCGCACCGAACCCCGACACGCTGAGCGCCGCGCCGGTCAGCAGCCGGGTCGCCCCCATCGGCGGACTCGATCCGACCGCCGCGAGCCGCGCCCAGCACGCGCGCCAGAACGCACGGCCCGAGGCGTCGACGAACAAGGACGCGCTCGACGGCGGCCGCGCGCGGGCCGCTGGTGGCACCAAGCCGACGCCGGCGACCACCGTCGCGCGCCCCGCTTCGTTGAGCGCCGCGGGGCGACGCGCACCGGCCACCCGCACGCCGACCACGCCCGTCGGGGTGACACCTCCGCGGTGCAGCAGCTTCGGCTGGCAACAAGACGCGCAGGCTGCGTACGTGGCCGACCTGTCCGACCCCTACGGGCTGGACGGGCCACCCGGAGCATTCGACGACGACGGCATCGCGTGCTCGCTCCTCCCGGTCGATCCGGCCCGACTGCCGTCGACGCCCTCCGGCGCGAAACCACCCGCGCCACCGAAGCCCGAAGGCCTGCCCGAAACCCCGACGTTGACCCAGCTGCTCGCGCCGGTCGACAACTACTACGGCGTGTCGACGCCTCAGGCGCCCTACGACTGGAAGGACTTCCAGATCTTCTCGGCCGCGGCGAAGAAGCTGCCGAGCATGGTCGAGTTCTTCCAGGGATGGGACCAAGAGTTCGCGGCCGCCGAAATCACCGAGACCTGGCGGCGCGGCGCCTTGCCGCTGATCTCGTGGGAGCCCCGGCCGACGGTGCAGCCGGTCGGCCCCGACAGCGACAACACTGCCGAACCCGGGTACACGCTCGCATCGATCATCGACGGCAGCCACGACGACTACATCGACCGGTACGCGGTCGCGGTACGAGACCTGGGTCTGCCGGTCGCGATCCGCTTCGCCCACGAGATGAACGGCAACTGGTTCCCGTGGAGCGAAGAACGCAACGGCAACCAACGCGGCGAATACGTCCAGGCGTGGCGCCACGTCCACGACCGGTTCACCACGATCGGTGCGACCAACGCCATCTGGGTCTGGAGCCCGAACGTGATCACTGCCCGGCCCAACGTGCGGCTCGCGCCGCTCTATCCCGGCGACGAGTACGTGGACTGGATGGGGATGGTCGGGTACTACCGCCGGGTGTATCTGGACGATGCCGGGAAACCGAAGGCACCGACGTTCGACAACACCTACAGCGGGACCTTGGCCGAGCTCCGGGCCACGGCACTGAAGCCGATCGTGATCACCGAGCTCGGAGCCACCGAGGTCGGCGGGAACAAGCCCGCCTGGATTCGCAGCCTGTTCCAGGGTCTCGCCGACAACCCGGACGTGATCGGCTTCGTGTGGTTCAACCACAGCGTGAACGGCAACGACTGGCGGATCGAGTCCTCGGCCGGCGCCGCCGGAGCGTTCTCGGACAACGTCACCCACCCGAGGTATCGGGAAGGCAAGATCCGGCCACCCAAACCCGGCACCTGAGCTCGCGCGCCGGACGCCTCTCGTAGTCTCGGGCGATGCGCGAACGATTCCCTGGCATCCACCGCGACTGGGCCCGATTCGACGGGCCGGCCGGCACCCAGATGGTCGATACCGCGATCGACGCGATGGCGGAGTTCCTGCGCTCGGGTGAGAACGCGAACGGGCACGGCGTGTTCGCGGCGTCGACGGCGAGTACCGATCTGGTCGCGCGCGCCCGCGCCCGCGTCGGTCGGCTCCTGGGCGCCGATCCCGAAGGGATCGGGTTCGGCGCCAACATGACGACGCTGACCTTCGCGTTCACCCGGGCCCTGGCCCGCACGCTCGGGCCCGGTGACGAAGTCATCGGCACCCGGCTGGATCACGATGCAAACGTCACGCCGTGGGCCCTCGCATGCCGAGACGCCGGTGCCGACCACCATCTCGTGTCGTTCGATCCGATCACTGGTCGCCTGGATCCCGATGCCGTCATCGACCGCATCGGATCGCGCACGCGGTGGATCGCGATCACGGCCGCATCGAACGCACTGGGGACCATGCCCGACGTGGCGGCCGTCGTTGCCGGCGCCCACGCGCGCGGCGTTCGGGTCTTCGTCGACGGCGTGCACCTGGTACCGCACGTCGCGGTCGACCTGGCGACCATGGGCGCCGATGTCTTCGTCACCTCTCCGTACAAGTGGTACGGACCCCATTCGGGCGTCATGTGGATCGCGCCCGATCTGCGCGACGCGATCGAGCCGTACAAGGTGCGGCCGGCCTCGGATCAGGCGCCCGAGCGCTGGGAGACCGGCACGCTCTCGTTCGAGAACATCGCGGCCATCGATGCCGCCGCCGGATTCCTCCTCGACACGGGTCTGGAACGCGTCGCGGCCATCGAGTCCGAGCACTTCGCGGTGCTGCTCGACGGGCTGCTCGCCGACCCGGCGGTCACCGTGCTCGGACCCCACGACCAGCTCGACCGAACCCCGACCGTCTCGTTCACCGTCGCCGGCCACCATCCCGATGCCGTCGCCGCCCACCTGGCCGCCCACCGGATCGCGGTCTGGAGCGGGAACTACTACGCGGTCGAGACCATGGCGGCCCTAGGCCTCACCGACACCGGCGCGATCCGGGCGGGCCTCTCGGTGTACACCGATGCCGACGACATTGCCCGGCTGCTGGAAGCACTCTCCGTCCTCACCGGCTGACCGCGCCGGCCGAACGTCGGTCCGGCCGGTCCGACCGTCGCGGATCGGAATCGGCTAGACACGACGACCGTGCCCGCTGTCGCCTGGATCGTCATCAGTGTTCTCACCCTCGCGCTGCTCGGCGCGGCCATCGGTTGGATCCTCAACTCCGGCGCCCGCCGGGATCTCGCCGCCGCCCTCGCGACCGAACAGGCCGCCCACGCCGAGACCACCAAGACCGGCGAACATCTCGAGACCCGGATGCGCACGCTGCGCAACGAACTGAACGAAGCCCACCAGACCAACGCGGAACTGACCCAGCGGATCGGTCGGGGCAACCCGGCCGATGGTCGCGCCCTCGGACTGTGGGCGTTGGAGCGGCACCGCCAGGCTCGCGTGGCCGGTACTCCCCTCTTGGGCGTCGCCATCGGACCGGGCATGGAACTCACCACTGGTCTGACCGAGGCCATCCGGGTCGAACTCGAAGTGCTCCGCGAAGACGTCGGAACCCACGGGGAACTCACCGAGGTCGATCTCGGCGACGCCCTGACTCCCACCACTGCACTCGCCGTCCTCCGGGTCGTCCAGGAACTCGCGGCAATCTTCGCCAAGCGGGCCGACGAACTCGAGGTGGTCCTCGGCCACGATGGTGACTCGCACCTCGTCACCTTGGCTGCCCTCGGCTGGACCGACCCGACGCCGAACCTCGCGGTGTTCGAGGCGGGCGTGGCCGCGCTCGGAGGCGCACTCGAGATCCAGCCCGATCCGGAGCGGGCCGACACTCTCCTGGCCATCGTTCGGCTCGATGCACCACCCAACCCCTAGGAGACGTCATGGCGAAGGGCGTGCGCGACGAAGTCGAAACTCTGGTCACTCGCTATCGAGTCACGGACCCGAAGCAGTTCCGACTGGCCGATCATGAACCCGGGTCGACCGACGGCATCACGAACAAGGCGGCGGCCCGGACGCGGCTCGCCGCGGGCGTAGAATTGCTGACCGATCTGCAGAGCCGGCTGGCTGCACAACAGACCGCCGGGGTCGTCGTGGTCCTGCAGGCCATGGACGCCGCGGGCAAAGACGGTGTGATCCGCCACGTGATGAGCGGGCTCAATCCCCAGGGCGTGCGCGTGACGTCGTTCAAGGCACCGTCGACCCAGGAACTCGCTCATCACTTCCTGTGGCGCACCACCCTCGCACTCCCCGAGCGGGGCGAGATCGGGATCTTCAACCGATCGCACTACGAGGAGGTCCTCGCAGTGCGCGTCCACCCGGAGTTCCTCGACCGCCAACACCTTCCGCCGACTGCGACCACGGGCGGGCTCTGGAAGCGGCGCTTCCGCGAGATCAACGAGTGGGAACGCATGCTCGTCGACAACGGCTTCTCAGTGGTGAAGATCTTCCTGCACCTCTCGAAGGGTGAACAACGCAAACGACTGCTGTCGCGGATCGATGAGCCGGCGAAGAACTGGAAGTTCTCGACCCTCGATGTCCAGGAACGATCCCATTGGGATGCGTACCAGCACGCCTACGAGGACATGATCCGGCACACGAGCACGAAGACCGCGCCGTGGTACGTGGTGCCGGCTGATCAGAAGTGGTTCAGCCGCCTCGTAGTCGCCGGCGCGCTCAGCGCCACCTTGCTCGACCTGGATCCGCAGTACCCGCACATCTCGGAGGCCCAGCGCGAGGAACTCGCGCTGGCCCGCACCCTCCTGGCCGCCGATACCGGTACCTAGCCGACGCGCGCGAGCGCGCGTCGAACGGCGTCAGGCGGCGACGGGGGTCGTGACCACCGCGGGCATCGCGACCCGCTGCGCGAGGTGCTCGATCTGGCGCCTCGACGCTTCCCGGGCTCGAAGTACTTCGTTCACGTTGTCGAGTGCACCCGAAGCACCGTTCCGGCGGATCCATGTCGTCACTGCGTGGAAGGAAGGCATTGGATCTCCTTTCGTCCACTGCATCATGCGCAACCGACATTGCCGGGCCGTCACCGGAAATCGTCGGAGACGTCAACAGGAGATGACATCCAACTGACGTCGCCCCGATTCGCCCGAGTCGGTCGATCAGGAAGAGATCACCCGTGGCAGTACTTGGTCTTCCGGCCGCTGCCGCAGGGACACGGATCGTTCCGGCCCGCCGTCGCGAACACCGTCATGACCTCGCCGGCGTGCCCACCCCGCCGGATCGCGTCGACCATGAGCTTCATGACCCCATCGATATGGGTGAAGAAGGCGAGGTACCCGGCACACAGGTGGTTGAGCCCGGCCTCTCCCGTCGCCGTGCGCTGGACCCGGTTCTTCGGACACTCGCCCCGGCATGCGAACAGGACCGCGCACTCCCGACATTGGGCGGGCAGCGAATCCCGTTTCGCAGTGCCGAACTCGCGCTGCGCGGGTGCGGCGAGGAGATCGACCATGTGGGTGTCCATGATGTTGCCCAGGAGGTGGTCCGGGTCGACGAAGTGATCGCACGAGTAGAGGTCGCCGTTGTGTTCCAGGGCGACCGCGTTGCCACACGTCTCCCCGAAGATGCACAACGCAGCCGGTGCGCCGTACCAGGAGGCCAATGCCGCGTCGAACATCTGGACGAACACATCGCCGACGTCGTGACGCACCCACTCGTCGAACACGGTGACCAGGAACCGACCCCAGGCCTCCGGGTCGACCGAACGAGCCGTGAGTTCCAGACTCGTCTCGTCGACGCGTTCGACGATGGGAATGAACTGGACGAACGATGCACCGAGCTGGTCGCGGAAGTAGCGATACACGTCGAGCGGTGCGTCTTGATTCGCGGCATGCACGGTGCAGAGGACGTTCCATTCGACGCCCGCTCGCGTCAGACGTTCCAACCCGGCGAGCACTCGATCGGAACTGGGCCGACCCTGCTTGTCGACGCGGTACTCGTCGTGCAGCGCGGGCGGACCGTCGATGCTGATCCCGACGAGGAACTGCTTCTCCCGCAGGAAGGCACACCACTCGTCGGTCAGCAGGGTGCCGTTGGTCTGGATCGTGTGATGCAGGGTGCGCGCAGGACCCGCGCATTCCTCGGCAAACGCCACCGCCCGGCGGAAGAAGTCGACACCCATGAGTGTCGGTTCGCCGCCTTGCCAGGCGATCGTGATCTCGGAACCCACTTGCGATTCGATGATTTGGCGGATGTAGGTCTCCATCACCGGCTCCGCCATGCGGAACCGGTCGCCCGGGTACAACGACTCCTTCTCGAGGAAGAAGCAATAGGAACAGTCCAGGTTGCAGATCGGCCCGGTCGGCTTCGCCAAGACGTGAAACTGCGGCGGCGCGCTCAGCGGTCTCGGGTCGGG